>CAZVIJ010000104.1:0-1531 GCA_964626735.1 uncultured Candidatus Saccharibacteria bacterium | reverse complement strand
ATCTCTAACGGCTTTTTCCAAAAGCTGATTTGTCGAAGGCCGAGTCAAGATAAGGTCTTGCATATCCGACGTAACCTTAATAATTTCGAACAAAGCGACTCTGCCTTTAAAGCCTGTTCTGTTGCAAGCTTCACATCCTTTCGAGCTGTATAGCGTAACCGTATCGCCAGGAACGAAGCTCTCAGCTTTAGGGAAACGCGCCTGAAGATCGGCTCGCGAGATATCGGTACTATACCGGCATTTCTCGCAAAGCTTACGGACAAGTCGCTGTGCGACAATCACCTTTAACGTCGAGGCGAGCAAAAACGGTTCAACGCCCATATCGAGGAGGCGAGGGATCGCGGTCGCAGCATCGTTCGCATGAAAGGTCGACAAAAGCAGATGGCCCGTCAAAGCCGCATTAACGGCAATCTCCGCGGTTTCGAGGTCTCTAATCTCTCCGACCAGGATGACGTCGGGGTCTTGACGAACAATTGAGCGCAAGCCCTCTGCAAAAGTAAGATTCGTCTCCGTATTTACCTGAATTTGGTTAATACCGCGGACTTTATATTCGACCGGGTCTTCGATTGTCGTGATATTGAGCCCCGGGCTATTGATGCCGCGAAGAAGGGTATAGAGCGTCGTGGTCTTTCCAGATCCGGTCGGTCCTACGGTTATAACCATACCGAACGGCATATCAGCGACTTCCTCGACCATAGTCATATCCTCGTCGGAGAGCCCCAGCTCCGCGAGCGCCAAATTTTTTACGTACTCCGCGAGAAGTCGCATTACGATCTTCTCCCCATCAAGCGTCGGGGTTATGGAAACGCGTATATCTGCCTCAATACCGTCCTCTGCTAACCGTATCGCGCCATCTTGCGCCGAGGTATGCTCGTCGATCCGCAAGCGGGAAAGTACCTTAATCCGATTGACGATATTTTCGTAATACTTTTTCTCGACGGTACCCGCTTCCTGAAGTACGCCATCTACACGAAACCGAATTACGACGGTATCTTCCTGCGGCTCGAAATGGATATCGGACGCCCGGTTCGCGAGCGCGTCTGAGATAATTTCCTTGATGATGCTCGGCGCAACGCGCTGTTCTTGTTGAATAATTTGGCCGAACCTGGTTTGCAACGACTTCCGGTAGTACAGCAGAATTTCGTCGATATCCGAACTGTTCGAATAGGTAAGGTCAATGGTTCGATGCGGAAACAGTTCCTCAAGCTTCTCCTTCATGCCGATTTTTAGGGGATTATCGGTTGCGATCGTAACCTTGGTTCCTTTATCGGCAATCAGGACTATCCTGAACTTTTGAGCAATATCGCCCGGAATATTCATCACGATATCCTTCGGAGGCTTATTGGAATTCAGATCGGTGTATGCGACACCGTACCATTCGGCCGTAGCCTGGCCGAGTAGGTCTTGGGTAATGAGATCTTTATCGATCAAATACGTAATGAGGGGAGTATTGTGCGTCTTAGCAAAGTCCTCTGCTTTTATTAGATCGTCTGCGGAAACGTAGTCTCCCTTCAATAGCACTTGTTTTATT
>CAZVIJ010000103.1:0-1769 GCA_964626735.1 uncultured Candidatus Saccharibacteria bacterium | reverse complement strand
GATATGTACCGTAGGATAGAGATCAGGTACGGCCCAGCCTGCCTTACGATCCCGATTTCTGCGCCATAGCGACTAAATAGCCGTTTTCATCGGCAGTGTTATGCTCCCACCACAAGATAGTTAAGCCGAGCGAAAGCAAAAGGCTTTTGATCTTGAGCGGCCCGATGCTCGAGTATGTGAACTTTTCGCCGTACATTTCTCCCTCAATTTCTCCTTCCGCGCCACCATGGGTAAAGAGGAGAACGCCGCCGGGAGCCAGCATGTCGGCAAGTTTCGCGAAAGCCGCCTCATGTTCGTCGATTTTTAAATGGAAAAGGGAGTCCCATGCAAGAATACCCGCAAATTTCGACTCCGTTTCGTACGTCATAATGTCGGTCAACTGGAACAGACCTTCAGGTACGTTATTGCGTGCAATCTCGAGCAGATTCTCGGATATATCGATGCCGATCACTTCAAATCCTTTGCCGACAAGAAACCGAGCGTTAGGTATTCCGGTACCGCATCCTACATCGAGAATTTTCCCTCCCGCATGTACCATGCCGGCAAATTCCTCGACAAGCGGCGGAATTTCAGATTTGCTCCTGCTTGCGTTCCATGCATCGGCAATTGCGTTATACGGTTCTTGGTTCGTTGTGCTCATGAGCGTGAACCATTATAGAACTTTCGGCCCTTGGACTCACTTAGGTGTATAATGCCGACATGATAGCTGTACTAACCGAACCGGCAGCAGATGCAGAAGCTCTCGAATCCCGCACTAAAGGCGGCAAACCCTTCCTTATTATTCCCGCAGCCCACTCCTATTTTCTTTCGCAAGACCGCATCGACGGGAGACAACTTACCGCACACATTAGGCTTAATGGGGAGTCGATACGATTTAGCTCTACCGATGACTACCTGCCGTCTACAGCGAACGGCACTTTCGAACCCGATGTCGAGAGAGTTCACGCGATGCTACTCCCTGCTGCCGTTAGGTCCGGCGTACTTCCAGCCGTCTACGAAGTCGGGCGTCACCATTCATACCCGCCAATTGAAGCATTCCATTCAAATCGACGTATCGTAAAGGAACGAGGATACTTTGGCGAGAATATGGTTACTGCCGGGCAAAGGTGGTTGCTACAATCAGGCGCGATCGACGTTTTGGAGACTTTGGCGAATGCAAGAAATCATGTCTCGATATCCAGCCCGAAAGATCTTCGCCTTAATGTTCAATTTATGGAACTGCTGGGAGATCTAGGGGCTCTATCGATGTTGCTCCCGATGGACTTTGCGTGGAAACTTCTTGAAGAATCTCATGCAATAGACCAGATGCCGCGATACATCCAGGAATCGATCCATGAGAACATCGATATGGTCAGAGTCGGGATTCCGGTCGATTATATGCGACTTCGCCAACAATATTATTTTATCGACGAGATGTTTGCGGCCCTCTACCGTCGTCTGCCGGAGTTCTTGTTTCTCGATCCGTCAAAGTATACGACGCGGGGAGAATCATACCAGGCTGTTGTTCGCGCCATGCGAGCCCACTATGCCCGATACCTCGAAGACGAAGGAAACCGCCTGCCCAATTTCAGCGATCCGATTGCATTGCAGAGATTCATGCTCGAATGTCTAGTCCCAGAGCCCGTTTCCTTGGACGCAAGCCATATTCCATTTTGCGATCCAGCATTTGAAGTACCGCAAAGCTATCGTGAACGATCCCGGTTATTCCAGCTGAGGACTATCATGCAGATGCGATCATTTCTTTCGGCTGGGAACGTAAATCCTCCGGT
>CAZVIJ010000102.1:0-1778 GCA_964626735.1 uncultured Candidatus Saccharibacteria bacterium | reverse complement strand
CTCGTCATCGAATGCGAATATCACCCGATAGTCCTTGAAGGTCCCTGAATTGACGCGACCTACGTCGTATACCGTCGAGTAGTTGTAAGTAAGGAGGGTAGAGTAGATAGAGAGCTTCTCAAGATCCTTCTCGCTCAAGGCCGCATTGAACGGATTTGCAAGCTTTCCTTGTTTTACCGGTTTGCCCGTGAATTGGACCGCAAAATCCGTGAAGTCAACCTCGGCCGCAGTACCGGTATATGGGAGCGGGAAAGTGGATGACGGCGGCTTTGTGGTTGTGGGAGTTCTCGGGACGGCTGTGGGAGTTGGGGTATCAACCTGAGGTTCGCCGTATGTAACCTTCGTATCAGCTTTGGGTTTGTACTTCTCATTTCTTTTGCTTATCGCGAAACTAAGTATAAACGCCAGCAACAGGAAGACTCCCAAGAATGCCGCAATGATTAGGTACTGCTTGTTATCGGTTGGCCTCTCGTAGGGATTCTCCGGTTGTACCGTCTCTTTGGGCAAGACTTCGGCAGGCGATACCTGCTCCTGAGGGCGCATATGTACCACCTTACAAATATCGGGGAGAAAAGTAAACGTACCGAATTACCCATCTTTTGTGGTAGACTCTTACGCATGAAATTTTTCCTCCATACCCAAATCGGAATCGAGAAAATAGCGGAACTCGAGCTTGCCACCAAGTACAAGGGCAAGTATTCGATCGATTACGTTGGGTATGTTCCGCATAAGAACGGCGTTATCCAACTGGAATGGAACGACGAGTCGTGTCTCGATTTCTATAAGAATCTCGGCACGGTCGAAGATGCCTATTATGTTCTCGATTACGTCAGCGATCTGGATGAACGGTTCGACCTCAAGTCGATCTACAAAAAAATCGAAGTAAAAGATTTGAAAAGCAACCTGGATTTCTTCTACGATAAGCTCAATGAATTTGGCCCTTCTAAAGAGGTACGGTTCGTAACGCGCAAGAAGGCCGCAAACGATTTCAGGAGAATCGATCTTGAGAACGCTATCAAGGACTTTTTCGGCAAGAACGTTCCCCGAGCAGAGGTTACTGATACTGAAGGCGTTAAGGAAATCTGGACGACGCTTGTGAAGAATAGGATGATTATCGGAATACGGCTCACTACTCCCCAGATGCGCCACAAAGAGTACAAGACAGCTACTATACCCGGCTCGCTTCGCCCAACCGTAGCCTATGCGATGGCGTACGTATCCGATCTTCGCTCGAAAGAAACCGTATGGGATCCCTTCTGCGGGGCGGGTACCATTGGATGCGAATTGGTTGAGCATTTCAATTTCAAGCGGTTGCTTATGTCCGATATATCGAACGACTCATTGGAAGCGTCAAGGGAAAACATGGGAAATCTCAAGTCCTATCAGAAGAACAAGGGGAAGATATCGTTCAGGCATGAAGATTTTTTCACATCGCCGAATTACGCAGACTTGATCATAACGAACCTGCCATTCGGCAATATCTATCAAATCGATAAGGACTTCATCACGAAGATTTTCCAGCATGTTACCGAGAACCAGAAAATAGGGAGGTTAGTGCTCCTCTTCCCGGAGATCGTAGAAATGGCAGAATGGCAGCTAACCCGGAAGTTTCCGGTTCAAGTATTAGGCTATCCTTCGAATATCCTCGTGTACAGACGCAGAATGAGCGGCAACCCGGCATGAGGCTGTAAAATGTAAGGCGTTCGTGTATAATTCCTAAGTCACTACAAGGAGAGGTACCCAAGAGGCTGAAGGGGCGGGTTTGCTAAACCTGTAGG
>CAZVIJ010000101.1:0-1788 GCA_964626735.1 uncultured Candidatus Saccharibacteria bacterium | reverse complement strand
GATACGTATAGATCGCATAGATATCACCCGTATTTTGGTCGAGGGCTGCCTTGACCATCGTGATTCCTGCTGTGCTGAGGTTGGTGATAACGTTGGTCTTTAAGGTCCACGTGGCAGTCTGCGGGTCGTAAACGTTTGAAAGTATATCGTCGTTGTTCGATCCTATGGTACCGACATCGTCGGCAGCGATTAGGTAAACCTTGAATGTCGACTTATCGACGACTGCACCGAACTCCCAGTCGTAGGTAGTATTGACGGAGATTGGAGTCCTGAAGACATTCCAATTCGCATCGTAGGTTCCGGTAGCGGCATCGTAAATTTTCGAAGCCCATCTGCTGTAGCCTGCGTCCCTGTTGCACTGGATCAAGATGAAATCGCCGCCGGGCTGGGGGAGGATGTACAAGGTATGGCTGTCGCCGGTCGTGGTATCGGTAAAGGTGAAGTTCGTATCGCTCCAATTGGACGCGGTACCGCACGTGGTCGAACACTTGAGAATCCACGGATTTCCCGCATCGCTCACGGAAGCGTACAGTACGCCGGTCGTGCTCTTTATTATGTTAAACGGGTTCGAGGTCGTCGAGAGCGAGTTAGACTTTGCGGGGCCGGGAGAAGAAGAAATCGCCACAGGACTCGAGCTTTTCTCAAGCGTGTCGTTCGAGGTATCGAGACGGTTATACCATAGGTCGTCGCTTCCGGTATCGCCGGTCAATATGTAGATATTGTTGCCGGTGTAGTCGCCGGGAGTCCATCGGTCATACCATACCGACACGTGGGTGATGTCCGTTTGGCTATCGACGGTAACAGCGCTGCCCCATGTGCTTCCTCCATTGGTTGTTTTGCGGTATGAAGCAGTTCCGTCCGAATCGACATAGAAAACGTAGCCTATGGTGTCCGTCGTGAAAACGGTGCGGTTACTAGTATTATTGTTGATCGCACCCGTTGCGTTGGCGGTGCTGTCGATGGTCGCCTGCCCGATAATCGTCGTTGCTGTGGTTATTTGGGGAATTACCGAATAGGTGCCGAAGGTCGTACCGTCTGACTTTACCGCTCGAATACAGTATGAAGTGTTGCCCGAGGCGCCGTTATCGTAGAGCGCGAAATCCCACTTTCCGTCTTGTCCGGTTGAGATAGACGACTGCGAGTTGGTGAAATTATTGGCTTCCTCATACGTCTGGTTCTTGATCGTATCGGAAGCGTTCGTCGGATCGTTCGCATTCGAAGTCAACGCAGCCCCGTCGGCGGGAGTCGCGTTATTCTTGTAGGAGATCGCCGTTGCCGTCGTGATGTCTGCATACGATTCGCCGGTGAACGATGTGTCGCATGTGCCGCTTTTAACGGAGTACTGAAGCTTAAACGAGCCTTGGCTGATGGCGAGATTCGCCGAGCCAACCTGGATGAGCATCCTCAACCTGAAAGCATCGCCGGTATTGGAGAGCGTTGCGCCGACGTTCGTCGAAGCAAGGGCAGATCCGACATCGGTACTATCGGCATTTGCGAAGAGCCTATACGCGATCTGGTTATACGTCGTGCTGCCCGACTGTGCCGCAGTTGCAACTTCAGGAATCTGGGTATACGTATTGAGCGTTGAACCGTCGGATTTTACTATTCGCAAGCAGTACGAAGTCGATGCCGGCGCGCTGTTGTCGTAAAGCGAGAAGTCCCATAAGCCGCTTTGCCCTGACGGTATTTGAGCGACCGAATTGGTGAAGTTGTTAAGCTCTTCGTACGTTTGCGCAACAACCGTATTGCCGTCGGTAGGATCGTTCGCGTTCGTCGTTAGCGATGCAC
>CAZVIJ010000100.1:382-2622 GCA_964626735.1 uncultured Candidatus Saccharibacteria bacterium | reverse complement strand
TCACTGTTGTGCACCGACTCTTTGAATTGGTACAACCACGTTACGCGATTTTTGTCGAGAAGGATTTTCATGCGAGCGGCTACTTGGTAATAATTGTTCGAAAACTTCAGGTAGAAATCTGTTGGTAATGAAGATAATGCTGCTTCGCCATAGATAAAATCGTAGGATCTCTCTATTTTAGGGTCGGATGTATTGAGCACCATGAACTTCAATTTGCCCTTTTTCAGCAATCCCGAAAGTTTCACATGTCCTTTGACCCTCAGCCGCGCTGTATCAAGGAGCTTCTCGTTGTATTCGGCAAACGTAAGCGTAATCTTTTCCAGGGTCTTAGATTTCTGTTTCTTATCCAGAAGTTCGATTGCGTTCAACACGTCTTCCCAATACTGATGCATCGTTGCCGACGAGAGAACCAGGATATCGTATTCTTTTCGTTTTAGTATCTTGCTGTACAACTTTGCGACCGTTAACTTCGCTAGGAGCGAGTGGTCGACGAAACTATTCGATTGTCCTTCAGGGCTTAGGGTTTGCGCATTGCTCGAGTAAATCTTGTTATACACCGAGAACGCTCCTTTATCTGCGTCTCCAAGCGAGACAAGCTCGTTGAGGGCATTGTTGCCGTTGACCTTGAGTACATCGACGAGCTGGCTTAACGTAAATTTCGTGTACGAAAAGTTCGATAGCTTTACCGACTTGATTATGTCGAAATAGCCGGGATCCAGGTACAGGAACGATCGGTCTTCGGGATTCGGTCCCAACCACTCCATTTGGGTCGATCGGACGATGAGTTCTTTCTTGTCTATTCCAACTTGCCAAAATGACTCGTTGAAGAGGAGCGACGGGAAAAAGGTGTTGACGTCATTTTTCAAATAAAGATCGAAAAGGGTCAATAGACGGTGTTCGATGATGCTGATCTCCAAACTGTTGGAAAAGACAAAGTTTGACACGCATAAGGATACCAGACAAATGCCTTTTTTACGAACAAATAGGGCGATTTATGGCTTAAAACGATTACTTGTGGTATTATTTGGGGTCTTTTTAGACTTGATCTTTACATATTATCGCTACAAACGAGTTCCTGCTCCGTGCTGACGCTCTACCCGTATACGACGAAAAAATCCGCATGTCGCCTAACGACATGCTGCTATTTTTATGTTCGCTTCGCTCACGGTTCGTTTGTAATTTTTTCGCGGGGAGTAGTTCAGTTGGCTAGAACGCATGGTTTGGGACCATGAGGCCGGAGGTTCGAGTCCTCTCTCCCCGACCACTATTCATTTTTTTTCCTATTGCCTGTTGTTATGTCGGGGAGGATGACCCGAACCTGCGCTACCGCGCTCTCGTGCGGAGCAACGCACGATTCACGAGTCCTCTCTCCCCGACCACAACATGACTTATGTCATGTTGGTAGACCTGAAAGACATTTCAACGTTTTTGTCGTTTCGGGTTTATTCTTTTCGTTTTATTTTAGTTCAATACTGAACGTTTCTGCGAAGATAAAAAAACGCGACCTAAGCGGTCGCGGTATCGCCAATATAGCCTTTATTTTATTGTCTTGTTCGTAATCTTGATTGATCGAATAACGTCATCGCATGCCTTAAGGCCGGACTCTTCCTTGGCGTTGCAGGTCGTGATGAAGCCTACGGATCCGTTCGTATCGGTAGGGTACGTGAATCTCGATACATCATCGCCGCACGGTGCGTTAACGTACTTGTCGATTGTGTAGTGCACGAAGCAGGTTCCCGTCGTCTTAACCGTGGAAGTGTATGCCCATCGGTCAGAATCACCCTTCACTTTTCCCCTGGATAAGGTCATGAAATTAGGGGCATCTTTTACAGGTGAAACCGTATCGAACTCAAGGGTAAGCGCTTCAATTGCCGACTGGAATCGCATCGTGAAGTTCTTGCCTTTTAGGTATTCTGCATTATCGGCGTCTTTAGCGATCGATGAGTCGGAAGGCCCGATATACGTTACTACGTATGCATTTGTGTAGACATTGTTGTCCGGAAACATAGTCGTGTACATCTTGCCTTTGTCGGTCGAGGTTGTTTTTGTCGTCGAATCGAATGCATCCGTAGGCGTTGGGCTTGCTGCCGGAGTACTGGTGGTTGTCGGAGTTGTCGGGGAAACCACGTTTGACTGCTTGGTATTTTCGTCCTTCTTTTCGGTTCTCCACTCCTGGTAGGCCATGCCGCCATAGAAGCTTACGAAAGGTAATGCGACGAAGAGTACGAGGGCGATTGGTT
>CAZVIJ010000100.1:0-372 GCA_964626735.1 uncultured Candidatus Saccharibacteria bacterium | reverse complement strand
CCGTTTCGTGCGGGTCGATTTTCTGTTATTTGGGTCATCGTAACCTCCTATGCAGCAGGGGGGACAGTTAAATTTTCAATTATCAATTATCAATTACCATTTATCATTTATCATTTATCAATTGATAGAGCCTAAGACTTGGGCCATTTCTTGCCGGAAGTTTTCCTTGGGGCGTGCTCCTATGAACTCGTGGACGATTTTGCCCTTATAGAACAGCTTCATATTGGGGATACTCCTGATATTGAGCGCATAGGCTATTTGATCGTTTCCCGGAAGCTCGGTATTCATCTTGAGGATGGTAAGTTTATCCTTGAATTCTTCGGCCACTGCCTCAAGTACCGGATTCATGGCAATACAAGGGCCGCACCATTC
>CAZVIJ010000099.1:0-2778 GCA_964626735.1 uncultured Candidatus Saccharibacteria bacterium | reverse complement strand
AGACATGGCTCTATTGTAGTCGAAACCGCTATCACTTGTCCTCCTGTTTCCATATACTGGTACCATGAAATTGCCGGAATCAATGACGACCGTCACAACGCTGTCGAAAACGTTAGCAGCAGTCCTATTCGTGACACTGCCGTTATTTTCCTTTTACCTGGGGATACAGTTTGAGAAGAACTCAACATTGCCGGCTACTCCGCCTTCTTATATGGAGCTTCCTGGAGACAACAAGGCTACTCCTTCCCCTACCAAAGCTGTTGCCCCGACTGCGACAACGGTGCCTACGGAGTTCGATTAGCTGATGCAGAGCGTCGAGGGATATTGAGGACCGCATCGACGATATACCCTATACATCATTGCTACCGGAAATACGTTTCGGTATCATGAACTTAATTAGCCATGATCACAAAATTAAGTTCAGTACCAATTTATGTTACGGATTATGAAGAGGCTCTCGACTTCTGGATCGGCAAGATGGGGTTTGTCGTAACCGGCAATATGGAGTCAGACGGTCTTCATTGGATTACGGTCGCGCCGACCAAAAACAGTTCCACGCAACTGTCGTTTACACCCGTTAGTGGAGACCATCCAGAATCGGTCGAACGGGTCGGAACGGCAACGGGCTACGTATTCTACACAGACAATATCGAAACTCTTTACCGTAAACTTGTGGAGAAAGGAGTATTTTTTTCGGAGCCTCCGAAGAGGCTCGATTGGGGCGGCATCGAAGCTGTCTTCGAAGATCCTGACGGCAACTCGTATGAACTAGTTCAAAATGCGGCTTAATTAACCGTCACCTGTACTTGGTTCGACCACGGTATTTGCGTATCCCCTACTCGTTTTTCTCCAGGGAATACATCATTCGGTACCCAGATCCTGAATCGCGCTTGCGAAACGAAACCCGAAGGGAAATCCTTTAGCTTCTCGCCCGGTACGATGGTAATCCCATCCTGGTTCCAGTCCCACTTGAAAACTTGCCCTTTTGCGTTATACGCTTCCAAGTATCCTAGGTACGGGATATTCGCTTTCAGGCAGTAACCCTTAGTCTTGTCTACCTTTACCGCGTCAACCCATGCTGCAGGATTGATTGAGCCATCGCACTTGCCGTCGTTATACGGACTGACCTTTACGGTCAACGTCGGGTTCGCGAAGAATCGGTCGATCGTCGCTACTATTTGCGGCTTATCCATCGCGTCGTTAAGGCAGTCGGAGTCGTTTTCGCATTTCTGGGCGCATTTGATATCTCCCGTAGTAGTGCACATGGATGCATAACCATTGAACGCTTTCTGCTCGATTTGTATCAGACCTACATTCTTTGCCATATACCATACTTCCCGAATGAAACCGTTATTATCTTTATCGCCTTCGAAAAAATCTATCCTGATGACATCGGTGTAGTTTTTAATTTTCTTGGTAGTCTCTTTCTCTATTCTGATCTTCCACATTCCGGTGCGTTCTGTTGCTCCTTGCCTATCGATTGCAGGGCATGCTTTGGGATCGGCAGTTGAGCTGTTGAGCGTCCTGTCGTTAACGAACGTGTATGGCAGTGTTGCAGCTTTGGGAGAGAGATAGTATCCAGGGAAATTGGTATTGACATTACCGTAGAAGTACCCCCCCTGGAATTTTTCTGGAGTGACATCTTTGTCGCTATCACGAACATACCGTCTATCGCCAGTCGCCCAGATCGTTCGGTCGAATGCAGGATTAGACGTATATTTGAAATCATCTGCAGCGACCATCCATCGCAAATCTCGGTCGACTTGAGTATTGGATCTTGTTGGATTGTATGCATTCCAATAAGCATTATGTGAATCCTTTGTGTATCTCCATGGAATTACTTTGTATCCGCAATATTCCGTAGCCTCCTCCATCTGCAACCGCAAGATGCCGCTTGAGTATGGAGGCTTGCCAGCATCGACCACATTATTCTGATTCTTATATATGTACATGTACCCCGGCTTGCTCACGAAATAGTCACGCAAATCCAACTTCGTCGTTCTGCTGACATCTTCGGAGGCAACTGCAGGTTGCCCTGCGTTCACTACAGTGAGCGCAACTTTATTGCTCCACGATACATTCTCTCCGTACGGCTTGAACTGTATCGTGTTGGTTCCTGTTTGAGAGATTAAGTCTGTCGTAAACGAACGAACCAGATCTACGCGGGCAATACCAGAGGCATTCGATCGGAAGGCGCCCCAATCGCGTACCTGGAAAGGCGATGCGGTTCTCGGTGCCTGGCATACATTCGATGCATCGCACGATAGCACGAGCACGTCGAATGCCGTTTGGCAGTTCTTCCCCTTCTTCTCCGAATTCAGGATATGCAGGTAATATTTCGGTTGCACTGACGAAATGACTAATTTCGAAGTCGTCGTAGACCCATTCGCCGACAACCCTACTGTGAGCTTCCCGCAGTTTGCCGTCGTTGGCGTGTAGACAGCGGCTTTATTCCTGGTATCAGTCGAATTAGTACGTAAATATATTGATGTCGCGATAGATGCGATAAAGAGCATCAATATTGCTACAAGGGCAAGTGTCTTCCTTTTTTTGTCCCACTTCATGATTCAGAGTATGAAAGCTAGCGCTACCTGTCAATTTGTTTGCGAGTCACAATTGCATTACCATGGGCTACCATGATCGGCTTCGACAAAGATAAGTATTTCGTTTTGCAAAAGAGTGCTATTGAAGAGAGGGTTGCAAAGTTTCCTTCTGGACGATTGTATTTAGAGATTGGAGGGAAATTCATGTACGACGGTCATGCGGAGCGTGTACTCC
>CAZVIJ010000098.1:0-2819 GCA_964626735.1 uncultured Candidatus Saccharibacteria bacterium | reverse complement strand
ATCGAGTGGAATGGTGCCATGATACTTCTCTACTATCTCTCGCGCTAACATGCGTAACGATTGGGCGCGTCTATTGTAGCCTAAGCCTTGCCATTCTTTGAGCACCTCGTTAAGCGAGGCTTCGGCAAGCTTTTCGATCGTTGGGAAAGCTGTAAGCCACGTATGGTACTTCTCTATTACTCTGCTGACTTGAGTTTGCTGCAACATAATCTCAGATATGAGGATTTCATACGGGGAGGATGTTTGTCTCCACGGTAATATTCGTTTATGCAACGAGTAATAAGAATATACTTCCTTGATAAATCGTTGTTTCAATTTACGATGAAAATGCATAGATTCTGTTGAATTACTTGGGAGTAGTAAGGTGCGTGTGTCGTGTACTTATGTTGAACGAGTGTTCTTGTCTTACCACGAAATCGGCTCGAGTCCGTTTTTAACCAGATATTCATTGGCCTTACTGAATGGTTTTGAACCCAAAAATCCTCGATGCGCTGATAATGGTGATGGATGAGCTGAGGTTATTATTAGGTGTTTGCTCCTATCAATGAGTTCAGCTTTTTTTTGTGCGAATGATCCCCAGAGAATAAAAACAACATGCTCTTTTTGGTCTGAGATAGTTCTTATCACCGCATCGGTGAATTGCTGCCATCCGACATTTTGGTGTGAGCCAGGTTGGGACGCTTTTACGGTCAATATGGCGTTCAGCAAAAAGACGCCTTGCTCAGCCCAGTGCGTCAATTCTCCATGATTGGGAGGTTTGATGCCGAGGTCGCTTTCGAGCTCCTTGTAGATATTAATGAGCGATGGCGGTTTGGGTTGTCCTTTTTCGACGGAGAACGATAATCCATGTGCTTGATTGGGGCCATGGTATGGGTCTTGACCAAGTATTACAACTTTCACTTTCTCGAATGGACATAAATTGAAAGCCTGGAAAATTTTGCTCGCGGGAGGGTATACGAGCGTGCTTTTGTACTCGTTCTTAATAAACTCAGTGATCCGATTAAAGTATTCGGAATTGAATTCATCACTCAATACTTTTTTCCAACTTTCTTCTATTTTGACATCCATGGCACGTTCGTAATAATGTAAGCCTTGTAGTGATTCCTAGCGCCTTTATCGGGCATCTTAGTTCATGATATCATAAACATTATTTTTATCATGGATACAATTGAAACTAATAAAACTTTGCTTTTTGCAAGGAATCTACGAGCAATAGCCGAGAAGGAGTTGCGTGTTATGGGAGATCGACTAATGCAAGTTAGTGTAAATGATTTACCGTTTGTCGTTTCTGATCTGATTAAAAAGAAGATACCTCATGAGGATCTCGAGCGTGCCCGCAGGTGCTTTGAAGAACAGATGGTTTTTATTGAGAAAAATCGAGTTCAGCTCGTTAATATGTGGGATAAATCTTTTCCAGCTCAGCTTAGCAATATATATGATCGTCCGTTGCAGCTCATGTACATCGGCAAATTAGATTTTGATTATCAGAGATCTATTTCAATGGTGGGATCCCGTAAATTTTCGACATACGGAAAGTATTCAACAGAAATATTCTCCAAGCGGTTTGCTGAATATGGTTATACGATTTGCTCGGGAATGGCTATGGGGATTGACACCTTGTCACACGTCCACGCGCTTAAGAGCAACGGGAAGTGCATTGGGGTCGTTGGACATGGATTGGATATCGTTTATCCCCCCTCAAACATTGGCCTTTATGAGAAAGTAAAGGAGAATGGAGCGATCGTGTCTGAATATCTCCCATTTGTTGAGCCCCGTCCCTATTTCTTCCCTCAGAGGAATCGTATAATTGCAGCCCTCTCTCGATGCACTTTGGTTATCGAAGGGTCTAGTAAGAGTGGATCATTAATTTCTGCTCGTCTTGCTTTCGATTACAATCGTGAAGTTTATGCCATACCCAGAGATATCGATGTAGATCAATATCAGGGAACCAATACTCTCATACGGGAAGGTATCGCGAAACTTGTTATCACTCCTGAAGATATTTTGCATGATCAAGGTATTGAGCTGTCGGCGAGTAACCAAGAGATTTTAGGTAGTGGTATTGAGGACAAAATTGTATCGATGCTCGGGTTCGAAAAGAAAACTTCAGACGATCTAAGTCATGCTCTCAATATTTCACTCACGAGGATTATGTCGGCTCTCACCAATCTGGAATTGGCAGGTAAGGTACGGAATTTTGGGAATCGTTGGGGGAAGGCATGAAAAAAGACCCTCAAAAGGGTCTTATTGCGAAAGTACTTGATTATCGATACGAAAGAGTATCTTGACCATTGCCTTCCTTGCAAAGGTTAAAGTTTGGAGCAACAAACGTAAACGCTACGTTAGTACCAGTAGAACCGCCGGAAGGGCAGGCTGTTACGAGCTGTAATGTATAGCCGTTATTAGGAGCAACAGAGATATATTTCGTGTCGGTAGTTGGGGAGTTAAGTGCAACGCAAGCCCACGTCGTTGCATTTGCAGTAAACGTTGTTGCTGTGGTGCACGACGTTGCTGCAGAGGTTGTAGTTCCAAGATTGGGATCTTGATTATTTCTTGTGTAGTAGTCAGCTGCTGCATTCCTTAATGCTTCAAGCTGTTTTAACCTAGTCGCATTTCTAGACGCTCTTTGAGCATTGAGTATCGCTGGGATACCGATTGCTGCAAGTAAGCCTATGATTGCGATGACTACCAGAAGTTCGACAAGCGTGAAGCCCATCTTTTCTTTTGTTAAGTATTTCGTTCTCATATTCGTTTGTAACAATTCAAATGTAGACTTATTTGGTAATTTTGCAACTGTACGTTTACTTAATACCTGATAT
>CAZVIJ010000097.1:0-2850 GCA_964626735.1 uncultured Candidatus Saccharibacteria bacterium | reverse complement strand
GATATTGGCTCCCCTCATCGCCCTCCTGTATGGGATCTATTATGTAAGTGGCTCTATCGTGATCGAGTCCCACATCCCGAAGATACATACCGGCGATTATTGGCTCCTATTAAAACGCACGTACATTATTCCCAAAACGTTCGAGATTATCGCTCAACAGTTATTTGTCGCATCACTCGTTCAGGTGCTTCTGAGATCGGGATTTCCATATAGTTCAATTCTACTATGGTTTGCGGCAGTATTCGGATTGCTGCATGTTTTTCTATTTTTCACTGGACCTTCGCGAAGAGCCTGGTACTATACGCTGTTTTCCGGAATCTCCGCCTTCGTTTTTCCTTACTTCCTCATACATTCTGAATACGGTTTTGCCATAAATACCTATATCCATTGGGCTTTCTACGTCTTGCCGGCTTATGCGTATTGGAAGCATATTCGCAAGAATGCCCTTATTCCGACGGAAATTAACGATATAACTCAGGCTAAATACGCCGCTTGACATGCTTATCGTTAACATGTTAATATTCAACAAGCTAACGAATCGATGGACGAGAGAAGGCAATTAAACCAAGAAATTGTGATGAAGACTCATCGGCTTGTTTTCTTGATGGATAAGATCACCGAGAAAACACTTAAGCAGTCGTGTGAGCTAACTTTCTCGCAATTCCTGATATTAACCGCTCTAAACCATTGCACCAAGGTACCGCAAAGCGAGGTGGCAAGATTTCTTGATCAAACGCAAGCTGCCGTCAGTCGGCAGGTTGATATCCTCAAGGACCGAGGCATGGTTTCGAGAATGGAAAATCCGGAAAACAGGAGAGAGCACATTCTTGAGTTGACCGATTTGGGGAAAAGCAAGGTGGTTGAAGCTGAGGCCGCAATTGATGCGAAATTTGATGAGCTTTTCCGCGAATTGAGCGAATCGGAGAAAACCGAATTCGTCGATCTTGTCGAGAAGATCGTTAAGCCGATTTACAGCGAATGTAAACAAAGCGGATGCGTCAAGCATTAGGTTTAGGCGATTGGGGCAATATAAGAGTCGGGTAATTGCCCCGAAAGCCAACCTCAAGCAGGGTTTTTTTGAAAAGAAGCTACCGACTCAAATATATAAATTTCAATACATGGACTACAGCAAAGTGGCTTCCAAGGAAGCTATCGATACGGCTATTGCCGCCTTACGGGCAAACAACATAGATGCGCATTACTTCGAGACGAAGCAAGAGGTTAAAGATAAAATTAAGGAACTGATTCCAAAAGGATCGGAGGTAATGACGATGACATCAGTAACGCTCAAGGACCTGGAAATCGACGAGGCACTGATGTCAGACAATTATACCAATGTACGCAAAAAATTGACTACCATGGATAGGGATACCCAGGGTTCAGAGATGAACAAGTTGGGGGCAGCGCCCGATTATGCAGTTGGATCAGTACATGCGGTTACACAAGATGGGCATGTATTAATCGCCTCAAGTACAGGAAGTCAGCTTCCGGCTTATGCGTATGGCGCCCAAAACGTGATTTGGGTTGTCGGCGCTCAAAAAGTTGTGAAGGATGTGAATGAAGGCATCGATCGGATTTATCAATATACGCTGCCGCTTGAGAGTGAGCGGGCAAATAAGGCATACAACATCACGACCGGCTCAAACGTCAATAAACTTCTCATCATAAACAAAGAAGTACGTCCGGGCAGAATAACACTGTTGTTTGTAAATGAAGCGATAGGTTTTTAAAATACAATCATATGGAACTACATCACGTGACGGCAATTGCCTCGCATGCACAACGCAACTATAACTTTTACGTCCACGTGATGGGGTTGCGCCTGGTGAAAACGACGGTCAATTTTGACGATCCCACTTCCTACCATCTCTATTACGGAGATACGACAGGCAAGCCGGGATCGCTTTTAACTTTTTTCATATGGCCGGAGAGCGGGAAGGGGAGGAGAGGAACCTCAACCCTCGATTCCGTTTCCTTCAATATTCCCCAAGGATCGCTTGGATACTGGTTGGCTCGACTGACTCAGTCCGGAATTAGGCACGAAGGTCCGGAAAAACGATTCGGCGCGAATATTCTTAGGGCTTTTGACCCTGACGGGATGGTTATCGAACTCGTCGAGTCTTCGCTCGGTTCACGATTTGAACCTTACGAAAAAAGCGGTGTTGATGCAGAACATCAAATACGAGGGATAGCCGGCGTTGATTTGTGGGTCGAGGACGCCGCACCGACACTACAATTACTTCAAGATGGGCTGGAGTACCAAGTCGGAGAACGTGAAGAGACCCGAGTTCGGCTTACCTCAGGTGAAAGTTTCGTTGATGTACGGCATACCGGTGATTTTTGGCAAGGCGTATTGGGAGCTGGCAGCATTCACCATGTTGCTTTCGCAACGGAAGACGACGATACTGAGTTTAAGAAGCGTGAAGAGCTATTGAAACTTGGTATGGTTCCAACCGAGCAGGTTGATCGTTTATATTTCCATTCGGTATATTTTAGGGAGCCTGGAGGAGTCCTTTTCGAAGTCGCTACTTCAGACAGGGGATTTCTCATCGATGAGACGGTCGATCGACTTGGTACGGGGCTGCAGTTGCCGCCGATGTACGAGAAAGCTCGTAGCGAAATTGAGGCAGTGTTGCCGGAATTAGTGAAAGATTAATGTACTATGGAAGACGAAACCCTTTACAATCATATATATCTACCGGGGAATGAAAATGTGGTGATTTTATTCCACGGTACCGGTGGAGATGAATACGACCTCGTTACCTTGGCGCAAATGGTGGCGCCCGGTGCGACAATCCTTTCATTGCGCGGTAAGGAGCAGGAAAATGGAATGAACCGTTTCTTCAAGCG
>CAZVIJ010000096.1:0-2866 GCA_964626735.1 uncultured Candidatus Saccharibacteria bacterium | reverse complement strand
ACATTGAGCTGTTTCCATGCTCGCTCGACATCTTCGATGGTGTTTATCTCGTCGAGCGGCTTATCGCCCGTTCTGATCCTAAGGATTCGAGGGAAACGTACAGCAAAACCTGAAGAATATCTTTCTGATTTCTGGATGTTCTCGAAGGCGACTTCGAAAATAACTTCCGGTTTCAATATGAAACCTCGAGGTAATTCTTCGGTCGCAATCTTGGGCATTTCCTCGGTAAACTTTATAAGATCTTCTTCTTTTATTCCTGAATAAACCCTTCCGACCGGAATTAGCTCTTTCTTGCCCTTGTCCCAAACGCCGAAGGTATAGTTCGAGAGATATTTTGCATTCTTCCCCTCTCCGTATTCCGCCTTGAGCACGACGACATCGAGCGGGTCAAGCGTCTGCTTGTACTTGAGCCAATGTATTCCGCGTCTGCCAGATTCGTATGACGAGTTCGGATTCTTGACCATGAGGCCTTCCCTACCTTCATCTTTTGATTGCTTAAAGAAGCCGAGGAATTCATCGGGCGTTGTTACCGTTTTTTGCGTCGAGAGCATCATCGTGCTTCCGAACTTTTCTTGGAGTAGTACGCGCCGTTCTGAGAGCGGAAGGTCGAAAAGTACTTTCCCATCTAAGATAAGAAAATCGTAGGCTACGAAAGAAGTAGGGTTTTCCCTGACCGCTTCGTCGATCTTCTCCTTACGTCCTAATCTCCTCTGCAGATCGGCAAATGATTGGATCTTACCGTCGCGGTAAGGAATAATTTCCCCGTCTATCATAAAACTGAACGGATACTGCTTCATGCTCTCCGCGACTTCGGGGAATTGCGCCGTGATGTTCTTGAGATCTCGCGTGAATATCTCGACTCGATCATCTGCCTTGTGGATATGCGCCCTCATTCCGTCGTACTTGTATTCGGTCCATACTTGATCGCCCATACGCTTGAAAATATCGTTGATATCCACCTCGGCTGATGCAAGCATTGCTTTTATTGGATGGAACAGCTTGAAGTCTACATTCTCCAGTTCCTTTTTCTTGCACCTGATTGCAACTTCTCCAATATCACCCAAATTGAAGTTGAGGTATTTGACCTCTTTTTTAGGGACATCGAACGCTTTGGCGATACCGTCCTCTACTTTCGCTTCCTGTACGCCAATTCGCATTTTTCCCATCAGTAGCTTACTGGCGTATTTTGCCTCGAGTGGCGAAAGATGGCCGAATAGTTCTGCAATAATGGACGTTTTAGTTTTGCTGCCGGAGTTCTGGTTCAGCAAATCGATGTATTTCGAAAGATCGACTAAAGAGACGTCGTCATCGCTAACATCAACGTATGAATTCGTCCTGTTCGATTTAGGGTCGAAAAGCACCGGATCTGCTACTTGTTTTTTGTTGACATCTCGATTCACAGACGCAAGCAGATATTCGACCGTTTCACCGCTTTCCCCGAACTGTTTGAACGCGTCATCCCACATCTCCTTTTGGATGCCTAGAAGCATAATAATCGCTTCCCGTACGAGAGCGCCTCCTACGTTAATTGTCTTCTGAACGCTTGCGGGATATACGATTCCGGTTAGATACAAGCAGAAAAGGTAAAGCTCTTGCTCGTCGCTTGCGATAGATGTAATCGCTTCTGAGATAAGATTGATCTTGGCCAGCGAAGAGGATTCTTTAGATAATGTCTCGCACGTTTCTGCAAAAAGTCTCATATCGGATTCTACCAGAAAATCGTTCAGGTATTAAAAAAGTTCTCCTTAATGGAGAACTTGGTTGAGTAAGTTTAGCAAGTAGCTTGCCGCCGAAGTTGGCGTTGGCGATGGACCTTGCAGTCCGCCCTGGTCGCCGTCATCCGTTATCGGTGTCGGAATTGGGGTTGGCACCTCAGTTGGCGTAGGTGTTGGCCCATTCGCTATATGCTCATTGCCGGTATCAGTCGGTGTGGGTTCTTCGGTAGGACTGGGACTAAGAGAGGATGAAGTCGGGGTTGGTGAAGGGTCATCGACTCCCTTATTCTTGGACTTGTTCTTCTTATCCTTATCTTTGTCCTTGTTCGAATTGCCGTTACCTTGATCGTCCGTCGGAGTTACCGAGTCGTCTGACGTATTCGGATTCGATTGCTGGTCATTGCCGCTCGACCTGCTCGATGGCGTCGAGGTCGGCTTGGATGCGGTGCTGTTCTTCTTCGAATCGTCGATGTTAGACTTGGAATCGCTCTTGATGTCCTTGCTTGAAGTCGACTTTGATGCCTGAGGATCGCACTTCTTGAGATCGTCATTGATCGTTGGGACTCTCATAAGGAGGTACCGCGACTTGTTATGCTTAAGCTTGTCTTCGATCGTTTGCGAGACGCACTGGTCGATAACGTTCTCCGGCTCTGAATTTTGGATTTCATTCGTCAGCTTGTCGTCGTTGTAGTCCTTCAGCTTTTCTGCCTGTACCTGAACCTTCTTGTTAGTTGGGAGGATCGTTTGGGCGATAAGCTTATTGTTGTCGTCCTTGTTTATGAGCTGGACGTTAACCGAGCTTTCTTCTACATGAACCGTGGTATTCGACTTATCGTCGTTCTCTACCCCGAAGATGGTTCCTCGGACCGATGCTATGACGTTATTCGTCTTGACTTCATACTTGGTACCGGTCAGCTTTATGACCTTTGACCATGTCTTGCCGATGAATTGCGTTATTGAAACGTAATTGTTTGAAGAATCAGGAATGGTGTCAAGCTTTACCTCGGTATTGTGATCGAGCGATAGTACCGAATTGTTGGGGAAAACAACGATAGCCTTGCTCTTGTCGTCAGTCTTGACGCTGGATCCTTCCTTGAGCGGCTCGTCTTCGCTGGCCACCTTGTACTCAGCCGTTGGAGTAGGCTTTATTT
>CAZVIJ010000095.1:2392-2905 GCA_964626735.1 uncultured Candidatus Saccharibacteria bacterium | reverse complement strand
ACTACCGCGGCTCCACCTAAACTGCTGCTTGTAGTACGAAAGGAAATCTTCTGGCGAAAGACCTTCAGCAAGAACTTCCGGTACATAGGTTGATTTCCAGCCCTTCTGGTGTATGAAAAGAGATGTAAGAAAGTCTTCTGCTATATTGGTTTCGCACATGCCTCCAACTTCATCGATAGCTGATCTCCTCAATATCATGTTGGTGCCGCACATGAAAACGGAATTCAAACGGTTCTTGCCTTTAAGAATTGGACCGAAGAAGATCGATTGCTGATCCCATGCCGAATCGGTGATCGTATTTAAGCTGTAATTCTTATAAAACTGTGGGGTCTGAACGAACGCCATTTTTTCGTCGGCAAAGTATCCCATAAGCTTCTTGAGGAAATCTTTATGGGGAGCGTGGTCTGAATCGAACAGGACGAAGAAAGGAGCTTTTGAAGCTTTATTCAACACATAATTTACATTACCTGCCTTAAACCCTCCTGGCTCTTTTCGCGTAACGCATTTGACTCC
>CAZVIJ010000095.1:0-2382 GCA_964626735.1 uncultured Candidatus Saccharibacteria bacterium | reverse complement strand
ACTCCCAGCTTCTTGGCTAATATTTCGACATCTTTCCAATTTTCTTTTTTCGCTACATAAAAGTCGTTACAAATGAAAATCTTGAATTCAGGGTAATCCATGGCTTTCGCTGCATTGATTGTTTCCGCAATGACTTCCAGCGGTTCGCCTGCTACGGGAATCAAGATATAGACGGGAGGGGTGAAATTTTCGTCGAATGGATGCTTGTAGCTCG
The DNA here is from genome assembly GCA_964626735.1 of uncultured Candidatus Saccharibacteria bacterium. Taxonomy (GTDB): domain Bacteria; phylum Patescibacteriota; class Dojkabacteria; order JAOAGR01; family JAOAGR01; genus CAZVIJ01. Next base: position 2,168 of record CAZVIJ010000095.1, on the reverse strand, counting down.
TATCCCAAACCGTATAGACATACATAATGAGCTGCCAAAGATGGAATATTTCACCGATGATCAACATGACAAACAAGAAATTATTTCCTCTTTCGAACCAAAATGTTATTGCAATGAAGTAGAATATCGACATAACGATATTCGCCATAAGCAAGGACTTGTTTACCTCATTCTTGAGGAAGGTGGTGGTTTTTCTTCTTATCTTTGACATGATCAGGGTTTTATCTCTTTGGCTAAGTTGACTATCTTTTTGTTATACAACGCTATACCGAACCAAGCCCAGTTATCGTCATAGTAACTCAAAGTTTGTTTCCAAGATTGAGTGTCAGGATTATACAGGTCCTTCAGTTTGCTTTCATAGAGTGCTTGAGCTGCTTCGGTATCGGTTGCCATAAGGACGCCGAGATTGCCACCATACACTGCGGGAGCCTCTGTGTCAGTTACGACCTTTCCGTCGTGGGAGTATACCGTGGATAGTCGTTTTTTGCTATTCCACTCATTATTGATGAAATTCATTCGTGTCAGGAGCTCTTTTGCCCTCGGTTCCTTGTACCACTCATAATCGACGTAGAGCCTGAAAGGAACTCTCATAGCATCATATCCATAATTCGTAGTCAATGTTTCGATTGGAGGGCGAGAAATAGCTCCCGTTTTCTTGTTGATATTTACCCAGTCGGGAGGCAAGTTAGCCGATGTGCCCTTATCCAGACTGTTAGTCATGGTGGCTAGTAGAATGTCATATGAATTATCCTTCAATGCGTTCCAATCATGTGTTTTATCGATTAACGCGAATATTCTGAAGGATGAAGGAGAGAAGTAGGATGGATTAATTATTGTATTTTCCGGAGAGCTTTTTTCGAGATTGTTCGCAGCAAGCACTGGTTTACCGTTTATCAATACGACCTCCTTTTCCCAAATATCGTTAATGATTAGCTTTGCTTGATCCAAGTATTGTGGGCTTGACCATCTCGTATAGGCAAAAATGAGGGCAATAGCGATATCAACATCTGCGTCGCTTGCGGTGTTCTGTCCGCCATCCTCTGTCGTAACTCCATAGGAGTTGTCGGATCGCTTACCGAATTTCCATGAGAAGAGATTGTCTTCTTTGCGTTTCAAGTTATCTTTTGTGAATGTCCAGCAACGGTCGAATGTGCCTTTATCATCTTGCCAAACTGCACGAAGCAATACATAGCTCATGCCCTCAGAAGTAGTGATATTGTCGCGCTGTTTATCAAGGACGCGACCGGATGACTTCTCTATATACTCATCCTTGTACGATTTCCATATCTCGTCCAGGAAAAAGTTCTTCGAGAAAACCAAAGAGTTTTGTTTGTGAGGGCTATTGTAATACGTTACAGAGATTGCGACTATAACTGAGATTGCAATGAGTATACCTCCTAGGATTTTCAGGTTCACCTTCATATTATGTTGTAGTAGGATTAGATTCTATTGTGTTTCCTCAAGAGTTCTGGAGAACTTAAGAGGATGAAATTTCATTTTGGGGAGTTTACGCAAATTTATTAACAGCTTACGGTATAGTTCGGTTAGCATTATCAATCCGGTGAGGAACATTACGAGCGATACCGCATATACCTTGAATGTTGTTTCCTTATCCAATGTCTTAAAATTGTAGTTGTAAAATGCATAGCGTAACGATGGCAACGAAGTAAGCGGATTAATAATCGAATTGAGCGCCTCCTTGGAATCGTTTTTATCTACCATATCGAGCGTTATTGCCTTTACGATGTCATTAACCGGAGCCGCTGCTTGTGTCGGCTCAGGCGTTGCGCCTAAAACTGCACCATTATTTTGGGTATAAACTCTCGGCGCGCCCGCAGCTTGATTCTCATTGACATTGTACGTCTGCTTTGGGGGGACGGGAGTTGTTACCGTTCCGCCACTTACCGGAACCGAAGTCGGTTTAGGTGTGGAAGTGGGGGTAGAAGTGGGTGCTGCAGTCGGAGTAGGTTGTTGGGTAGGCTCAGGTGTTGGAGTGTCAGTTACGATTATTGTCGGAATAGGTATTTCTGTGGGAGCGGGGGGCTGAGTCGGAGCTGGTGTGTTGGTAGGTTCAGGTGTCGTGGTTGGAGGTTCCGTTGGCGTTGGAGAAGTCTTCGCTGGGTTTGTGTCGTTTTCGTTCGAGGTATAAGTTTGATTGAGAATATCGC
>CAZVIJ010000094.1:0-2940 GCA_964626735.1 uncultured Candidatus Saccharibacteria bacterium | reverse complement strand
ATACCAAGGAAGAAATCGATACGTTCATCGGGAGCCTCAAGCGAGCGCATTCAATGTTCGCCTGACTTACTGTTTCTCAACCTCGATGAACTTGAATGCCTCTACCCCTTCTTCGCCATACAATTCTTCGTTGAAAAACTTGATGGTAATCGGGGAGATTTTATAGATTTTGGCGTCAGTATCGGGCTTCAGTACATAGTCGGCATCGACGACCTTTTCGAGACCGGGATTTTCCTTATGCCAAAGCTTAAGGGCGTGCTCGATATTTTCTCTTTTTTTTAGCGCTACCGCTTTTCCGTAATATTGGATGCCGATTTTTTTATCTTTCGACTTTTGGTTCGAGTCGAAAACGGCAACGCCTACCATGCCAGACTTGCCGATGTTCCTCGCATGTTTGCTCACGGGATTGCTTACGAAATATAAGTTTAGGCGGTCGTCGCACGCGTATAGCACCGTGCAGATACCGAGCTCGTCACCATGCGTTGCCAACGCCATTACATGACGTCCCTGCAGAAATTGCAGCAGGATATTCCTTCGATCTTCCATTGGAGCTATTGTACAAGATATTGGGAGAAAAAATCTTGTATACTATCGTATGCACGTATGCCGCCCCAAAATACAGCATGTTCTCGTTTGGAGCGATAGGAACGAGTATGTCGACGAAGCGATAAAGATCCTCATGGACGAGTTTGACGAAAGCCTCTTCGCATTCTCGATTGAAGATATCCCTACCGTCGTCGAACGAACCGAGATCGGCCAGATAGAGGAAGAAATCGAGAAATACGATTTCCACGTCATCAAAATAAAGGATTCAGCAGTTCATGTAGTGCTGATCGACAATAACCATCACATCATCGATGCAGAAGGCGAGCTCGAAGAGGCTCTCGGGAAGGCAGCGCGGCATATCATAAAGTTCCGATTCGATAACGTCGATTAGCGAAGGAATTTGGCAATCGGCTTGAAACTTCTCCGATGCTCCTCGCATGGACCGTATTTCTCCAACATATCGCTGTGGAGCTTAGTGCCATACCCTTTATGCTTCTCGAACTGGTATTCGGGGTATTTTACGGCCAAATCGTCCATATACTTATCGCGTTTCACTTTCGCGAGGATTGAGGCTGCCGAGATCGCCGGCTCCTTCGCGTCGCCTTTAATGATGCATTCATGCTCGACGATGGCATTAAATTTATCCATGAGCGTTAACGACGGGAATACCCCATCGATCAATACTTTCACCTCCCCATGATTTTTCGCGAGCTCAAGGCTGTCCAGCTCGGCAACCAACTGCTTGATGAGCGCAATCGTCGCTTTGTATATCCCGACGGTATCGATATCGTTTGCGGCAATACGTTTTACTTTCGCATACAAGGAGTTCTCGAGTATGAGCGGGTACAGGAGCTCACGCTTTTTCTTCGTCAGCTTCTTCGAATCGTTGATCCCCGCTTCCCGCAGCAGCGACTCCTGCTCTTCGGATACGACGACCAGGCCGGCGTAAACGGGGCCTGCCCATGGTCCGCGTCCCGCTTCGTCCACCCCAATTTTGATACGCATAGAGCATTGTAGTTATTTGCCCGGCTAGGTTAAAGGTGTCGTAACCTGTAAAAGCGGGGGCAAATATAATAGAATTCCACTATAAGGGCAAAATCATGAACAAATACATCATCGAACTTATCGGAACGTTATTCTTAACCCTCGTCGCCGCAACAACCGGAAATCCTATCGCTATCGGCGTGGTGCTTTGCGCGCTTGTTTACGCCGGTGGCCCGATCTCTGGCGGCCACTACAACCCGGCAGTCACGGTCGGCTTGCTGATACGCGGCAAGATCAAGGTCATCGAAGGACTCTTCTACATTATTTCACAGGCGCTCGGCGGGTTTATCGCGGCGATACTGGTTTACTTCCTGAACGGCAAGCAGTACTTCGTTCCAACGCCGCCTGCTGGATCGACGCTCTCTATGATTTATACTTCCGAACTTGTGTTCACGTTCCTCTTGGTCTTTGTCATCCTCCATGTCGCAACCTCCGAGAAAACGAAAGGCAACCAGTATTTCGGTCTTGCAATCGGCTTTGCGCTTATGGCCGCCGTATATGCAGCCTCACGATATTCCGGAGGCGTACTGAACCCTGCCATAGGGTTCGGGTTGATTTTCTACAATGTAAAGGAGATCTCTTCAAATATGACCAATCTGCTCGTGTACCTGACTGCACCAACCTTGGGCGGCGTATTGGCTGGCACGGTGTATAGGACGCTCTACCACTCGGAGATCAGGAACGAAAAGAAACAGGTGCGGACTGCACCTGCTCCGAAAAAAGTTATGGTTATTCAGCGAAGCTTACTTCGATTTACTAACGAGGTTAGCTAGCTGGGATTTAACCCGAGCCGCGTTATTCTTGTGGATGATGTTTTTCTTTGCTGCCTTGTCGAGCGCCTTGTATGCGGATGCCAAAAGCGTTGCTGCTTCATCCTTCTTGCCGGCTGCGACAAGCTTTCTTACTTTCTTGGGAAGCATTTTCGCGTTCCGAGCAAAGGGGGCATTAAGTTCTGTTCGTCGAACAGTTCTTCGAATATCTTTTTTTGACGATTTTAGGTTTGCCATTATCTGTTTTGTATCCTGAACTCTGTCCAAGATATAAAGTCTAAGGTAATTATACCCCAAACTTTATAACTCGAGGCCTTTTGGGCACCAAAGCATAGCAGCTGACTACGCTTCGCGAGTTATACAAGCGCTTTGAGCACGCGTTATCTCTGTAGCGAATTTTGCAGCGGTTTCTTAGGAAGAAAGCTATCTCACTAGCTTTAAACCTAAACTGGCGGACCCGAAGGGATTCGAACCCTCGATCTCTTCCGTGACAGGGAAGCATGTTAGACCACTACACCACGGATCCGTATCTTGTAGCCATCGGCTTCAAAGACAGATGATTTTACCACGTTTTTCTATA
>CAZVIJ010000093.1:0-3014 GCA_964626735.1 uncultured Candidatus Saccharibacteria bacterium | reverse complement strand
GCTCCCCCGCCGCGTCGTGGCCACCTCGCCGCACTTCCATCGCGTCGTCTCCGGCATGAAGCCGCCGAGCGGGGTGCGGGTGCACGGCAACGGCATCGACCTGATTCGCGACGCCGACGGCCAGTTCCGCGTCTACAAGGTCGAGGGCCCCGGCGGTACGACGCTCACCGTAGCGCTCGATAAGGACTCCGACAAGGAAAACCCGATTTACAAAGCCCTCGAGGGAAACTCGACAATTAAGTTCGTCACGGATAAATCCGCGGATGAAGTGGAAAAAGAATTAGGGCAAGGCCGAATCGATGCGAAGCTGAAAATCATCAAGGAAATCTCGCCGGTAACCCAGATCCCTACCGTCAAAATCGACCTAACGACGACCAACGCATCTCCCACGAACGGATCGATTCTCAGTTCGATAGTCGAAGGCGTCAGCGACAAAGTGAATCTATCATACCTAACGCCTCGGAACGCAGATGGTACTCCGGGCCAATTGCCGATAAGCGTAAACAAGTCGGAAGTCAAAGGCAGGGCATATAAGGCGATAGACTTCATTCTTCCCGGGCAGCTCGGCTTCTCTCTGCTATCGGTCGGCGTATTCGGCACCGCATTCGTCTTCGTCGCGTTACGGGAAACTTTGGTCTTGAAACGGTTCTTCGCGACCCCGATCAGCAAGCTCAATATTATTTTGGGCGAAGGGTTAAGCAGGTTATTGTTCTCGGTCGTCCAAGCCTCGATAATCATAGGCGTCGGAGCGGCGCTGATGGGCTATACCCTTATCCATGGCGTAACGACATTCCTGAGCATGTTGGTGCTTTCGAGCCTCGGTCTCATCGTATTCCTAGGATTCGGATTCCTCATTTCCGGCATCGCGAAAGACGAGAATGCCGTTCCGCCTCTCGCGAATCTCGTAACCTTGCCGCAATTCCTTCTCGCCGGTACGTTCTTCTCCACTGACGCATTCCCCGCATGGCTGCAACCGATATCGAAAGCGCTCCCCCTCACCTACCTCAATGACGCAATGCGGAAAGTCGCTTTCGAAGGGCAAAGCCTCGGCAGCGTCCTGAATCAGATGGGAGTGTTGTTGCTCTGGGGCGTAATCGTTTACCTGCTTGCCTGGAAATTCTTCAAATGGGAAGCGTAGTGGAAATTCAGTGAGTATTTCACCACTGCTGTCGGATATCAATAAAAATCAATCAAATGTTTCGACATAATTGAGCCCGACAGCAGCCCTAAATAGCTGATCGACACGCATTGTTTTGAAAAGCGTCAGTTCATGGGAAAGCGATTCGTGGCTTTTAAGATCCACAGGGTCTGATCCGGTGATAATAACGGTTCTCGACGCAGGAATACGTTGCCACAATTGATTTTGAGCCATTTGCCTAGAAAAGTCGTATGTCCCCATATTCAATAATGCCTCCTCCACTCTCGAAATCCGTTCTGGTTTCGGCACATTGAGATCGAGAATCTTCGGTCCCACCCAGCGAGCCATGCGCTCTAGGGTCAGGTCAAGGCTGTTTATTGGAAATGCTCCGCCCACGATGCCTTCCAATAGTTCTTGCATCGAAAGCGGCACTGTTGGAAATTCTCCGGTCTCCCAACCTTCGTTCCATGCCGGCTGGAGCAACAACTGGGGATAGCTTTTGAAGGTCCATAGCAGATATCCGTCGAGTATCGGGAAGCGTTCCTTCGAGGATTCGTAAATTTCTCGCTGGCGATCTTCATCTTCTACTATAATAAATAATTTTGAGGGGTGTACTTTTAGTGTTTCAGGTTTTTGTGTGCTCATAGAAATTGGCTTTTCGTTCTGTTGTCAAAACAAAAAGCCTTCTATTCTAGAGAATCCCGCTTTTACCTTCAACACTCCCAAGTATTCTTTTGTGGGAAAGAGCGCTCAATGTCATACATACAACGATCGACACAATGGCTACAATTGAGGCGATCTTGATATCAGGATAATTGCGGAATTTCACCAGTATCCCCCCGACAGCCCATACGATAACCGCTGCATACGCATAATCTCTTTTCCGTACGATGAAAAGAATCGCTAAAGCCATAGCGACGAGAACGAGTATCGAAGACCACATCGATCCCGAGATGAATAAATTCGTTATACCGAGGTTGTACAGCCAAACGGTAACATTGGCAATAGTCGCGACCGTTACCCAACCGAGATAGATGCTGAAAGGTAACCTAACAAGCCAATAATTCTTGCCTGTCGTTAGTTTCGGCTTCCGGCCGATCAACACGTACATTGCGATCAGCGTTCCTAATAGCACCAGCATGATCGGCAAGGTCATCGTGAATTGAAGATAATGCCACAAAAAGATCCAAACGCAGTTCGCGATGCTCGAAAGTACAAATAACCAGCCGATTTTGTCGAATCCATCATTTTCACGCTGCGGTCGCAAAAATTGATAGATCGCATAAGCACCGGTAGCGACATAAATTACTCCCCAAATTGAAAAGACATATCCGGCAGGCACGAAATATACCGGAAAAGAGTCGGAAATCTTACCGGTTTCTTGCCCGTTCAGCGGCAATGTGACAGCAAGCGTATTTATTATCACGGTAGCCAGGTATGCAATGAGCACCATGGCCGGTCGCAAAAAAGTCTTCATGGTATATTGTAAAGATTTTATTGGAGTATAATAGAGCAATGGATACAAACGACAATTCGAGGACGCTCGGAAACTTATTTTTGTTCTTAGGGATCTTAAACGTCATCGCATTTTCTGTTCCTCTATACCTTACGTATCAGCTTCGATATCTTGAAATTTTCTTTACCCCGACAAGTCTCCTGCTCCTCGCGCTCATCGCCTTCCTGCTCTTAGCAGGCGCAGCGTTAAGCTTCTACCACAGCTATGCCATTCTGAAACTCAAACAGGGATTCAGCAAACGAAGGACGGGTATTGTCCTTGCATTTATTTTTATGGTTTTTGCGATAATTCTCCCCTTATCGGCCTTTACGCTCTACCAGCCGATTTTCGAGCTAGGAGAAACGCTTAACGGTATTAAAT
>CAZVIJ010000092.1:0-3091 GCA_964626735.1 uncultured Candidatus Saccharibacteria bacterium | reverse complement strand
GTGCAAAAGATGTTTATAAAAGTCATGGAGCCAAAAAAACAGCATAAGACGTTCAAGGTGTTTAAGGCTCGGCAACGGTGCTTGCCCCCTTTTTGTATATCCGCTCAAGAGGAAATACTTGCGGACTTTCGCCTCGGTCTTATATTTGCAGTCGATAATGAGAAATGAAAGGGTTCTCGCAATATCTGCGATTCTCGGGCCGTAACATGCTTTTTCGAAGTCGATGACTCCGGTGATATGTACCTCATCGGTTTCGCCAAAAAGGATATTGCTTCTTACGAAATCCATATGTATCGGCTGGTGCGATTCATTCGATAGTAACGAGAAAAGCACCTCGAACATATCGAAGATCTTGACATCCAATGAGATTCCAAGCTTCGTCCTCATCGCGGAAACGACACCGTCTTGAGAAAAATAATGGCGCATAACGGGCAACAAAGGCTGGTACTCTTCGTAGAAAGTCGGAAGCGGGCCTTGATCTACGGTTGCAAGTGTCTCATGCATGATCGCCATCATTTTTCCCAATTCCTTGATATGGTCCATCGAATACGCTTCCCACGGAATGGTCGTTCCGGGAAGATACGAGTAAACGCAGGCGATATGATGCGAGCTTGACCGCAGAAGCAATAAGGATTTTCCAGATTCATCCTGCAGCGTTTTTCTTGCGGGGAATCCGCGGCTGCACAGGTAGTCGCTCACGTAGTTTGCGCATGCAACTCGTTTGCGTATACCCGCTTCTTGCTTGTAAACGATTATGTTCAATTGATTGCCATCATCGGTGACAAACGGTATCGAGACATTCCGGTACCCCCTGCCGGTCTGCCCCACCGTCCGGACAGTAAGCCCAAAAAGCGACGCAGCCTCGCAGGCGAGCTGGTGCTCGAAACTTGACATGCGATCATTATACGAAAAGTATTCGGGTGAAATCCATTTAACTTGACTTTACCTGTCGTTTTAGGAAAATCTTCAAACAACTATGGCAGACGATCCAAAAGACAACACAAACACAGCGGCAGACGGCTATTACGGAGAAGAAAACGATTCCGACCTCGATCTTAGCTTTCTCGACGAAGACAGCGATTCTGAAGACGACGAATAACCATGAAGATCGGTCTCGTTGTACCGCATATATTTTTGCATGCCGAAATTTTCGGAAACGTAATCTTCGCGCCGGGCGAGTTGGCGATACAGTTGACTCGCGGCTTGCTTGATAAAGGTCATGAAGTAACATTATTCTCCCCCGGTTTCGATGTCGAAGGAGCGCGTAACGTTCACCCGGATATGTCGCTGTTTGAAGAAGAATTAGCCGCGCGGGGAGATACGTATACCGAACTGCTCAAAAAGCACCCGCTTGTTTTCATATCACTCGCAAGGCAGGTTCAGTCTGAGCTTATCGCCCGAGCATACAAAATGGCGCGTGAGTTCGACATCATTCACGTGTATTGCAACGAAGAGGAGTTGGCTATGGCGTTCTCCGATTTCTGTACAGCCCCCCTAGTCTTCACCCACCACGAACCGTTCAGCTACCTGGCTCGCTACCGCAGCTCGTTTCCGAAATACCGGGATAAGAATTGGATATCGATTTCCTATTCACAACGCGCCAGTATGCCGCCGGACACGAACTTTGTCGCGAATATCTACCATGGGTTGGACAGCAGCCGCTTCCACCCGATTGAGAACCCAACGTCGGACTACCTGCTGTATTTCGGCCGTATCATAGAGCCGAAAGGGGTTCATTTGGCTATCGAAACCGCCAAGCGGTTGGGAATGCCTTTGAAAATCGTCGGAAAGCACTATTCAGGACACGGCAAGGACGAGTATTGGGAAGAGCGAATCGTACCGCATATTGACGGTAAACTCATATCATACGGGGGATTCGTTTCGACCGATGCTCAAAAAAACGAGATTCTTGGCAATGCGAAAGCTCTCCTCGTACCGTCGATTTGGCCGGAACCGTTCGGCATGGTAATGATCGAAGCGCTTGCCTGCGGTACTCCAGTAATTGGGTTGGCAAACGGTTCGATCCCCGAAATACTCGATGAGGGGAAAAACGGTTTTTTGGTTTCCGACAAAGCAGAAGACGGCAATTTTTCTGAAAGCGTGGCCGTTTCGGGATTATGTAGAGCCGTCGCTAATCTCGATTCAATCGATCGAGCAAACTGCAGGAAGATATTTGACGGGCGATTTACGCTCGATCGTATGGTCGACGAGCATCTTGCGACATACGAATCACTTTTGCAGCAAACTAAGATCTAGCTCTTTATCCTGCAGGAACGGCAAGCCGTACTGGATGGCGATTTGCGCCTTTTGGAGCTGTCGGGCAACGTCCATAGCATGGGGAATTTCGCCGAAAATTAGGTTCGCCATCAAGATATCGCTCATCGTTTGGGCTGCGCTCGGCTTAGTCCCGTCCGTCCTAAATTCCTGGAGGATCTCATTACCAGAAGTGTCGGTATGCTTTACGACTATTTCGCTCCCTTCAACTTCGATAATTACGTTACCGCGCTGGTCTGGTCGACAGTTGGTTACGTTCGCGTGCTTCTCGAGAATTTTCGATGCATCGTCGAAATTATTTTCGTAGACCTGCGCAAGCGATGAAATGGTGGTAAGGTAACCCGGCTTTACGCCCAAGTTCTTTGCGAGATCGAACTGCAGCTTTCTCAGCGCAAATGCATTTCTCGGCCAAGCATCGAACATGTCGTTGCTCCTGAAGTATGCGGTGAGCTGCAGTTTATGCTCCCGGTACGAAAACTGCAGCTGTGTCATACACGGCACATTTCCCGAACGCTCAAGCGTCTTCGATGACATCCACCCTTCGGCGACATTATCGACCCACGGATTCCAAATGGAGATGACTGCGCCGCGGTCATACTTGTACTTTTTCAGTTTGAGGTACGCCTCCTCGATTTGGTTAAGGGTAAAACCGCTTCTCTGGAACCCCTCGTGCACTTCCATGAAGTTTGTGGACATTTTGTTGTTGTTGGGAGATTTATAGTTGGAATGCGGCGTCCCGAGCGGGTACGAGAATATCCTCTCGCCATAATTGTAGTCCTCGTCCTTGGCATCCTTAGCGAAAAAGCCTTTGTAGTAT
>CAZVIJ010000091.1:0-3338 GCA_964626735.1 uncultured Candidatus Saccharibacteria bacterium | reverse complement strand
AACGTCAGTTTATCGACGCAAAGCTTCAGGCCGAGAATCGATTCGTAGACCGTTCGGTACATCAAGCCGCTTGATGCCGAATACCAGCTCCATCCTCCCTTCCCCATATGCTGTTCGGACGAATAGATATCGCCTCCGACCACGTACGGCTCAAGCTCATACCGTTCGAGCTTTTCTTTGGAGAACGACCTGAATACCGGATTCGTATAGTTGAGCACTTGCAGCGCCTTGTCTCCGCGGCGAAGCTTCGCAAGCGCCATCGTTAGCCAGAATACCGCATGGCTGTACTGCCCGCCGTTTTCACGGATTCCCGGCACGTAGTCCTTGATGTAACCGGGATTCATCGGATCCTTATCGAATGCCGGGGTCAGGAGCATGGCCAATTCGTTTTTCGGATCGACAAGATATTTGAGCGCCGATTCCATCGCAGTATGCTGTCGATCTTCATCGTCCAATCCGGAAAGTACCGACCAGCTTTGGGATATTGAATCGATTCTGCAGTCGATGCCGCTTGCCGATCCTACTTTATGGCCTTCGTCGGTATATGCCCGTAAGTACCACTCGCCGTCCCACCCGGAATTATGAAGGGCCTGCCTCAAATTACCGAGGATCGATTCGAACTTGGCGACCAAAGCCTCATCGCCTCGTTTCCGTGCATAATCGCGGTAAATTGCGAGATTCGTCCCCAGGAACCATCCAAGCCAGATGCTCTCCCCCCGACCCAATTCGCCGATAAGGTTCATGCCGTCGTTCCAATCGCCTTCCTTCATGAGGGGAATGCCATGAACTCCGAATTCCGAAACTTTGTCGATTGCCTTGATGCAGTGCTGCCATAATGATTCTCTGATATCGGAGACCGGCGGAACTTCGACATAGGCATCGAGATCTCCGTCAAGCGGCTTTCCCTTTATGTAAGGGACTTCTTCCTCGAAAATAGAAAGGTCTCCCGTCTTCTCGACGTAGAAGTGGGTAACGTAGGCCAGCCACAGTGGCGAATCGGCAACCTTGTTCCGAACGCCGAGGTTGCTGTCGCCAAACCACCAATGCTGGACATCTCCCTCTTCGAATTGCCTCGCTGCCGCCCTCAGGATATGCTCCCGGCAGTATTCCGGCTTGATGTATACGAAGGGCATATTGTCCTGAAGCTGGTCTCGGTATCCGTACGCGCCGCTCGACTGGTAGAACGATGATCGTCCCCAAATCCTGCACGACAACGTTTGATAGAGCGTCCACGAGTTGAAGATTACGTCCATTGTCTTTTCGGGTGTACTGATATGGACTCGGGAATTGATGGAATCCCAAAACTCACGAACTTCCGCCAGTCCCTGGTTAACGGAGCCGGGCTGGTTGAACTTTTCGATGATCTCGCGCATTTGCTCATCGGTGCCTGCCCCGATTACGTAATGGACGTGTTTGGTGGAGCCCGCTTCTATACGAATATCCGATTTGATGACAATGCAGTTGTCTCGGGGCATCTCCTTCTGAGATTCCAGCGAATCGCTTCCCAGCAAGCGGGGCGATTTCAGACTTCCCAAAAATCCGACGAATGCATTCTTATTAGTCGTCATCGAGCCGATCGGCTCGCTTGAGGCGACAAACACCCGCTTATCCCATCCGTCCTTATCTTTCCTGCCCAAAGTAACGGCGTTCAGTTCATTCACGACATCGAACGTGACGAACGAATCGAACTGGTTTTTGTACGAGCCCAACACGACATCAACGAAGTAGTAGAGCGAATAGTTCTTTGGCTTATCCGTCGTGTTCTTCAGCGAAAGCGACACAACCTTAGCGGGGTCGTTCGCTGCGACATAGACCAGCATCTCGCCTTCGGCGCCGTCGCAGTCGGCCGCATAGACGGTATATCCGTTCGCATGCCTCACCAAGTACGAATCTTCATTTTCTTCACCGATCCCGACAGGAAGCCTCGTTACTGTCCATGACTTTTTCGAATCTCGATCGTACAAATACAGCGCCTCAGATGGCGTGTCCATTACCGTATCGTTCGACCATGGGGTAATCCGCTTGTCTTTGCTGTTGTCGAACCACGTGCTACCAAGCGAGCTTTCGGTAACGATCGTGCCGAACCCCGGGTTGGCCATTACGTTTCCCCACGGACGAGGCGTTTTCTTGTTTGCGCCGTGAGAGATGACGTACTCGTTATTCAGGATATCGAAGTAACCGTATTCGTTTTCGAAGAGAATGTTTTCTTTTGCAGGCTTATTCATTGGATAAAAAATTATAGTTTCTGGAATTCACGATAAGCTGGGCGAAATGTTTCAAGTAGGCAAGATCTGCCGGATCGCATCCGTTCGCATCGAGCGTGAAAATACCTTTCTTCTTACCTACTTTGCTTTCGTAGCCGCTCACCACGACTTTTTGCCGGATGCGCTCAAGCGCATCGGTTTCGGCCGGTGCCTCGTTCAGGAAGACAAGATCGCAATCGTAACCGCTTCTGAATAAGTACTCGTGGCAGTGCAGCGCATCTTCAACGAGGTCATCGAAGTCGTTGTCGTCGATCATCACGAGCAGTATCGGGAAATCGCCGGAGATTGCATGCTTCCATAGCGAGTCTACATGCCCTGTGTTTTGGGGAAGTGCCCGCTTGATTGCATCCGTATGGGTATTCCCCGTCATCATCAGCGATCCGATCTTCTGGTAGAGCATCGCCTTGGGAGGCTGGAGCTTCAGCCCGGATGTTATGAAATTTTCGGTGTTGAGCGCCGTATTGTACAGTTTATAAATCGCCTCGTAGGTATTGTAGAGCCGCGCGATATTCAGGACATTTTCCGGGAACGCGTCGTAGACGGCGACAAAAAAGAAATCGAGCGTTTCGTTCGGATCGATATTGACCGCAATGCGCTGGACGGCGACCGGGTCGAGGACATCGCCATGGAAGTTACGAAGCGGTTCGAGCAAGCCCTTCGGCTTCTCGAGCGTATTGAGCCTGCCGATGAAGTGCTGCCGGTTCGTTTCGTAGGAAGATTCGTACACGACGTCATCGCGCACGAAAAGCCTGGTGAACAGTACGGGAGGAGTTGTCTTGTTGTTGAACGAGCGCCGCTTGAACAGCAAGCCTCGCAGGTCGTCATGACGCTCCGATTGGACAAATAGGTTATGGAACTGTTGGTGATCGAGATCTTTGCGGTTATCGTCGATGAGGACGACATCGAGGTACGAGGTAAGTTCGATTTTCCTGACGGTGTCTGAAAAATTCTTTACCGACACTTTACGAATTTCGATATTGACATCGGGAGCAACGACGATATCCATCGACGTCTCGAAATCTCCATCTCGCCGGTAAAACTTCAATGCCCGGTCGTTGAACGAAACTTCATACC
>CAZVIJ010000090.1:0-3817 GCA_964626735.1 uncultured Candidatus Saccharibacteria bacterium | reverse complement strand
AGCCTCAACAGCTTGCGAGCGAAATCGAACAAGTCGGCTACCGCTGGAGTCAGCCCGGCTGGTCCATACAGAAATGTGCGGCACTTGGCGGATATGTACGCGAAGGCGGCGGAGTGACTCCCAATATAATCCCGAACGTGCAGGAAACCGTTGCCGATGTCTATACCAGAGCATATGAGGCATACCTAGACGCATTCCCCGGTGGAAGAACCTAAGGTAAGCGCTGGGATGGCCTCCCGTGGCATAATTATAGGTCAATGGTACAACTGCTCCGCAACAGTATCTTTTCTGACGGCACGACTGGCCCATTCCAACCTGACCTCACCAAGGTCTACGATATGGGTATCCCCGTTGCTACCTACGCTCCGGAAGAGCGGCTTCGCCGGTACGGGCTTGGCGAGGTATTGATCATCTCCATGTTCCAAGAGCGGCTTGAGCTCACTCGTAATGAACCCGATGCCTATTGGGACCTCCTTTTACGGATGAGTTCGACTCCTGTATACAACATGTACTCGGAGCTGAGGGAGTATCGTTTACGTCGAGGCGAATACAGGATCGATCCGGGAATCCGGGGTCATATTCACGAGGCAGTCCTTGCAGCGGTACTTCGCAGCCGGCCGAGAATTTTAAGTCTTTCGTCATCCTTCCACGATATTAGCCGCGGCGTAGACTTTTGGGCTCATTGCGACGATGAACGAGTTAAGGTAGACGTCGTATCCGGTTTTTCCAGGAAGAAAATCGAACACCACGGAAAACGGAAAGTGGCGCCGCTCGTCTTGCCTAATAATACCGAGTTCAGGTGGGGGCAGTTCGTTCAGGATATTTTGCTGTATCCCAAGCTCGGCACGCCAAACTACATTATCGATAGCATCGTGAAAAATCCGGGCATCGTACCAAGCCCGCTCCTTTCCTCTCGACATTTCTGCGAACGTAAACTGTGGGAATCCATTGTCTCCGAAAGTAAACGACAACTTCCCTATCTAAAGTCGCCGACCAAGGAAACGCTCGTAAGAGTCCTGGATGCAATCGAAGAAACGCTCAAGCTCAGACGAACACAATCCAGTACTCAAGCCCGGTAATTCATGAATTGCTCAAATTTCTCAAGCTAAACGCCTTTATAATACGTATATGCAAGATCATCGGGAACGAACACTAGTCGAACTAGATGCAGCCGTTACTGCCACGAATTCCGTACCGAAAGCGCTGTACCTGACGCTCGCCTCGACACTCGATTGGTTCACGCCGACAGAGTTCCAGCGGGCATGGGAACAAGTTCCGGGGACCGAGCCATGGAGACCGAAGACTCCCGCATACCGCAATGTATTCGAAGCATCATTTCTTCAGTACGGCATGTTCGAGGGAACGGTCAGCCGCGCGCGTATCAGCGAAGAAGGAAGATCGTATGGCGCTGCAGCGGCGGGAGCAATCTTGAACTGGGCTGTATCCATCCTCGATCGTCCATTTACGGTACACGATGTTCTCGGACACTCCACGAAGGTCGAAGGCGACCAGAACACCGTACGAGCCTCGTTGCTTCGCATCATGATGCTGCACCCGATTATCGTTCGCAAAGTGCCCCGCGATCTTCCGGACATATACGCGTATGTAAAATGGGAATACGATATCACGAATCCGAACGGAGCACTTGAACACAACGGCAAGAAACTGGGGCAGAGCGGACTCGTCGTCGCATCGGAAGTCGACGGGTATGAAGGGACGTTGCAGTTTACCGTTGCGCCATACGGCAATCGACCAAGGGCGCTTCGATCCAACAATACCGGAAGGGAACACGGATACGCTGAAGTGAGCGCGCACCTCGTCGAATATTACGAGGCAAATCGGGGGCGAAATATCAGCACGACTACGTGCATCGAATACCTCCTGCAGTTCCCGGACATGAAAAAATATGAACGGCGCGAACTCATTGGATACGCGTGGTCGTCGCTGAAGAAATGGGCAAAACAAGGCTTCCTCGCCGAAGATAACGGCCACGTCAAGCTATCGTTCCCCGACGAGCAGTCGCGCGAAGACGCACGAAGGCTTGTGATCGCCGTCAGAAACCTCAAGCGCGGTAATGAGAAATATCTGACAAAGTGCCGTGAACAAGGTATGGCTATAATCTCGGACGAGAATATGGTTAGAGCATTGCTCGTTAAGCAACAAAGCAAGTAACTCGGTGCTATAATCCTTCCCATGAGTTTGTCCCTCGCATTAGGATCCCTCTACACGTCCGCCGAAAAAAGAGACGGTATCGATGGGCGCCAACCCACCTTCTCGTTGGTCCATGAAAAGTTTTATGAGCGGCCGACGCCGATGCAGGACCTTGCTTCTCGAATGAATTACTCGAGGGCACTACCCAGAATGCAATTCACGACTCCCGAAAAGCTTGCCGAAATCGACGGCAGGGAAATAGGCATCTTGCTGTTCATGCGGGGGAAAGTAACGACGGAAATGGACCTGTCCAAGCTCCCCGTTGATGAAACGACAAACCGTAGATTACTAGAGATAGATCCTGATTGGGAACATGATCAGCATACCCCGGTAATCATCAAATCCGATTGGGACCTCATCGCAATATCGCTTACCAGGTTTGCCCAAACGATGGGAGCGAGTATCCTCAGGTCGCTTGATCGAATGGATTATTCCGGTGAATTCTACCGTATCGATACCTACCTACATGACGGCAAGACATTGCGGGATTTCGACCAAATGAGGGTAGGGCGGACGATGCGCGGGCAAGTCCCCGAGCAGCCGCGATATATTGGACATATTATTACAACGAAATTGCTCAATCTGTTTGGGGAGTTTGGCATAATTCGCAGAACCCAGTTTCCCGACATCGCGAAAACATTGCTCGATACCGCGACCCTAAAGGGCATTGCAGAAATCACGGCTGGCCTCGGGCTCGATCGAGACATTAGACCCGCATTGCCGATTCTCGACAGCCAAGATTTTAACGAATCACTAGCACGACGCGAAGCCGTAATTCAACAAGTGGCGCCAACATTGGCTCAATACATCAATAGCCAAGTAACCAATGCCCCGTATTCGGTCAACGCATTCCGCAATTGCGCAGAATGGATGCGCCAACTGCAGGTAGCGATACAGGGCGGACCTCCCTTGCCGAGCGAGCCGCTTCTGCCGTTACGGGAAAATTAATCGCAGCCTCGTTGTTATCGGCCGAACGAGAGAACACCGTTACCGGCCAAAACAGGCATCGCGTCATGCGCCCTGCGCTTCATGCCGTCGCCGAACTTTCCTCGCTGCAAGATAAAAAGCCGCGTAAAGTGTTCGAAGAATTGCACGAGCTGTTCATTTAAAATTACCTGATCATCGCCATCGATCGGATTCCGAATGATGTCGCCGACGTGATACTTATTTTCTCCAACGATTCCGAGACGCCGAACCGGAATATTGCTCGGATGCGTGCCATACGTGCTGAAATCCAAACCGTACAGAGCTTCCCGCGGTTTGTACGCCAAAGAGATAATGGCTGTCCTTACCGCCCACAGCCTTGGATCGAGAAACTCGGCCAACTCATTATCGAGAACTCTATTAAAGAGATCCTCGCGCTGGACGTATGTTTTGTCAGAATCGTTATAGAAGTAATCCGTGTTTTTCGTGCTTTCGAGAGCAAGCGCGGCTACCACATCTGCTTGAGTCTCTCTCCTGAGCAAAAACTTTTGGGGCAATACCGCCAATGCAGCCTGATCATCATCGATATAGCTTGACGGCAAGCATAAGTCTAAATAGAGGTATCGTTCGCCGGGATCGCTCGGGTGCCGTTTGTCCCCAACAGTTTGCTGCACATAGGGGG
>CAZVIJ010000089.1:0-3853 GCA_964626735.1 uncultured Candidatus Saccharibacteria bacterium | reverse complement strand
CAGCAGTTCCGACCGAGTAAATTATTTTTGTTTCATAAAATTGGTTCCCTCAAGTAGCTATCGTGGTATAATACAATGCAATTGCATAGTGCGGTTACCTTCAGGAGGACATAACCCATACGGGTAAGAAGCTCCACTTGCCATTGAGGCCGAGCGTCTGAGGTTACAGAGTAAATTTTTACGCTGTAGCTTTGGGCGCTTTTACATTTATAGCCAAAGCGATCGATCGGTCTATTGCAGAAAGCTACTAAATGGCAAACGATAAACAATATAAGAACAGAACATTATTTATCGCGACACGCGGTGTTGAAGAATATCGACAAACGGTGTCCGCGTATATTCAGCCTTATGACCGTGTACTAGAGATCGGTTGCGAGTGGGGAACGACTTCTCGAGTGATCTACGAGCGATGTTCGAAACTAGTTGCTACCGACATAAGTCCAGAATGTATAGAAAAAGCCAAGGCACGAAACCCACGAATAACCTTTGCGGTTCTCGATGCTTTCGATATCGTATCGGCGATGAAACTTGGGTCGTTTACTAAAATCTATATCGATATGTCTGGACTTTCAAGTTACCGTTCGCTTCTCGATGTTATTGCGCTTATGAACATGTATGCAAGCGTTTTCAAGCCCGAAGCAATCGTAATTAAGAGCGGCTCGTTAAAGCAGTTCGCGAGCAAATGCAAAGCGTGGCAGGCTTCTTAAGAAGTCCTGCCTGCCTCGTTGCGGATACGAATCTCCAATTCTTTCATGGTTGCCAGAAACGATTGCTCAAGATCTATTCCGACT
Source organism: uncultured Candidatus Saccharibacteria bacterium (assembly GCA_964626735.1). Taxonomy (GTDB): domain Bacteria; phylum Patescibacteriota; class Dojkabacteria; order JAOAGR01; family JAOAGR01; genus CAZVIJ01. The sequence goes on along the minus strand of CAZVIJ010000089.1, from coordinate 3,062 downwards.
CCATCGGCAATTGTCATTATTGCCCACATGCAGTCGGAAAGTTCGTGCGCAAGCTTGCTCCTTACATTTTCATTTTCCCGGTATCCTTCGTAGGCCATCACCAGTTTCGCCAGATCGCCCAAATCTCCGACGAGCCCCATCACTCGCTCTCCTACTCCCCAGACATTCATTCCCGCCGCGCGGTTGAGGGCATCGTACCGATCGCGAATTTCCCGGGCGTTTTTTTGGAGCTGTACCATGCGCCTGCTCGTCGCTTCCCGTTCTTCCGCCATATAAGGTGGCGTGCACGGCATGAATGCTGTTACCGGCTTTGTGACGATAAGCCTGAACTCGGTACCTTCCGGCAATACGATTTGGCCGTTTTCGTGAACGGTGAATTCCTCTCCTGTTTCCTTGAATAGTACTTTCACCTCGCCTTGCGCGATCATGTAGAGCATATCGCGCTTGCTGTACGCCCATCCTTCTTTCATGGGATAATAGCCGACATCAAACCCAGGAATCACGCTCATTCTCGTAAAAGCGCCATCGAGATTTTCCGTGCCGCCAAGTTCATACACGATTTTGGAGCAGCCTTCATCAAAGTTCCCCTTCTCCACGCCGCTCTCGGATGAGATATCGGAAACTCGAATCCTATTCGATAGTTCAATTGATGGTATGTTTGTCATTGAGAACATTATCGGGTGAAGGGGCATTCACTTCTAGAGAACAGCTCTTCGGCATATCAGATGCTCGGCACGATTTTTATTTCTTCAACGTAGAAAACCGGAATCTCCTTGTATTCCACGATCCGCAATTTTTCGAGAACATTCGCCAGTTCAATACTTCCCATGCTCGAATCTCGCTCCATTTGTATCGAGGATTCCAGGTCGAGCCAGTAGTTGTCGCCGAAATCGGTAGATTCTTTAAGATCTCCATAATATTCATCGGTAAAACATACGTGAAAAAAGATATCGGTGAATAATTCTCCATTCGGCTTGTACCGCAGTTTACGGATAACCCCGAGGAGCCGGAACTCCCCAGTAAGCCCAGTCTCGTCGAAAAGCTTCCTGCTTGCGGCGTCCACGATGCGTTCCCCTTTTCTAACGGTTCCGCCGATGATTCCGGTATCGCCGTAATACGGATGACGTTTTCGGTGCTGGTTTAGAATTTCTATCGTATGCCCATGCTTCCTAATCACGCCTGCCAAAACGTTCACGCGGAAAAGCTCGGATACATTTCCGATCGGATCAAGCGGCGCGATATCCTCAACATACTTCTTTCCGTCGTCAGTCAGGAAATACAGCGAGTGTTCGTGTGAAACATACCCGTCGCGAACGAGGTATTTGAGGTGATAGTTGTACAAGTCGTTCTCGATCTCTTCAGGCTTCATGTCGCGATACCGAAGTCCCGAATCGGCCGTGATAAGCTTTCTTAAGATATGCATCTGGATATCGTGCTTCTTCATGTGGTAACCATTATAAGATAAAGGTTACCGCATGAATCGTCCAGATTACTTCGAGTTCATCGTGAACTCTTTTTTCGATTTCTTTCTCCTGAAGAGCAGGAACCAGATTACCGGAATGAACAAGAGCGGAATGCAGCACAGCAGCAGGTACAGATTATTGTTATGAGCCACTGCTCCGGGAAGCTCGACGACGACATCGGCTTTCAGCTCGATTTCCTTGTCGGTCTTTTTTACGTCAAGCTGTTTTTCTTCGTGATATCCCTTGTAGTCTACGATAACCTTGTGGTCTCCGTTCTCCACGTTATCGAAGGTGGCGCGTCCGTCCTTATCGGTGTAGGCGGTCATGACTTGAGAATGCAGTTCAACTTTAGCGCCTTCAACCGGTTTCCCGTCTTTATCCAAAACGACGATAACGATTTTCCCGCCGATGCCCGGCTTCGGTGTCGGGGTGGGAGTCGCGGTCGGCGTTGGGGTATCGGTTACAATTGCCGCAGCAACGATCGTCGGTTCAGGGGTTGGCGTCGCTACTGGTGCGTATGCAACGACCGTCTCGACTTTTTTCGGTGTTGGCGTCGGTGTCGAGGTTGCCGTCGGAATCATCGTTGGCGTTGCGGTTGGCGTCACTACCGCGTGGATTACCGCATTATCTCTCGGCACGGTGTAATCGTCGAATTCACCGCTCGAATCGGTTGCAACGATCCTCCAATAGAGCCCTTGCATCGGGAGAACCATGCCTGGCTGCCCGACGATATACGTCCCACCATTTGCTGCTTGACCGACAGTAAATATCTGGTCACCTTGCGGCAGATACCCGGAAGTATAGTCGATGACGAGCGACGAGAAATCAGCCGATGTCGATACTTGGATTCTCCACTTCACTTGATCATTTGAATCTTCGTCAGTTACATGGAACAGGAAGGTTGGTGTCGTTGTCGTAAGCGTTCCGCCCGTTAGCCCGGTGACGTTCATGTTGGTAACTTTGGGCTTGACGTTCGGCGGATTGTTGACTTGAACCGTAACGCTCGTATCCGCCGTTAATCCGGTAAGGTTCGTCGAGCGGAAATTGACGACATAGCTTTTAAGATTGTACGCGACGGATGGATTGAAGGTAACCTGCACGGTGGTTTCGTTGCCGCTTGTTGATGAGGCATAACTGAAGATCGCATTATTGCCGGAGATAGGATTTAAGATCGTGACGGTAGGCGCGCCATCGGCCGACGTTGATTTGACGGTAAAGTTCAGTGTCTTGTTAGGCTGCACGTATTGCGTTTCGCTGGGAACTTGGGTAAAGATCGGGAAGACAGAATTCTCGGCGACAATCTTGAAAACGAAATCGATAGGTACTTTCGATTTCACGTTATTATTTTCGTCCAAATCTTCAACCATAATCGTCGCAAGCCATCGGTCTCCGACAACCGTATTCACCGTACCGTTAGAAATATCCCATGTGATGAGTCCCGATGCGCTCAAGGTCAAACCGGTCGGCCTTGTAGCCTCAGCCGTGCTCGCAATTCCGAAGAACTCAGCCTTCGTTCCGTACCGATAACGGATCTGGTCGTTATTGCTGTCGGTTGCCCCAATTTGATAGGTGAAAACATGATTGTCCGGGACTTGGACG
>CAZVIJ010000088.1:0-3941 GCA_964626735.1 uncultured Candidatus Saccharibacteria bacterium | reverse complement strand
GCATAAAGATGTCGTCGGTCGTTTTGGTGGTATCGGTGATGAGCCTTCGTACCGCTTCATTTATTTCCAATATTTCATAGAGTCCGATTCTTCCCTTATACCCGGTGTTGTTGCATTCTTCGCATCCTACTGGTTCGAATATTTCTTTGCCTACATTGAGCAAGGTCGATATGTCGGGACGAATGAGCGATATGTTCTTGATGTCGTCGCCGGTGATGACATGCTGCTTCTTGCATTTGACGCAGAGACGCCGGGCAAGACGCTGTGCAATGACGACGTTGACGGTAGATGCGACCAGGAACGGTTCAATGCCCATATCGATAAGTCGCGGTATCGTCGTAATGGCATCGTTCGTGTGGAGCGTAGACAGAAGCAAGTGACCGGTCATCGCGGCGTTTATGGCGATTTGCGCTGTTTCGCGGTCTCTGATCTCACCGACCATGACGATGTCGGGGTCTTGTCGAAGAATGGATCGAAGGCCATTCGCGAACGTCAAGTCGGCTTTCGGATTGATCTGTATGTGATTGACTCCGTCAATATCGAACTCGACCGGATCTTCGATGGTCGTAATATTTTTTTCGCGCGAGTTGAGGATCTGGAGGATGGTATACAGACTGGTTGTCTTTCCGGAGCCGGTTGGTCCGGTCGAGAGAATCATACCGTAAGGCTTTTGATATGCCTTTTGAACGATCGCGAGGTCTTTCCCTTCAAGCCCGAGATCTTCGAGTTTGAATCCCTTGCCGGCAGCTGCAAGCAAACGGACGACAACCTTCTCCCCTTTTGTCGTCGGTAAAACTGAAATTCGGGTATCGAGCGCTTTTTCGTCGAAAACGAAACGAATCTTACCGTCCTGCGGCGCAAAATGCTCATCGGTACGCAATTTGGAGGCTACCTTGATTCTGAAAATAAGGCTTTGTTCGAGCGACTTGTCGATCGTTGAAATTACCCTCAGCAAGCCATCGATACGGTACCGTATCGTCAGAACTTTTTCTTCTGGCTCGATATGGATATCGGATGCTTTCTCGTCGAGTGCGCGCTTAACGATCTGCTCCAGAAGTTGGATCGTTGTTGCCTTACCAGATGCGATTTCTTTAACGACTTCATCAAATACGCCTGCGCCATCCGTAGGGACATGAATTTTAAGATTGTTTTCCTCCATTAATCGACAGACAACGTTGCAAACATTGGTACATCAAAATAACAATAACCACCACGATTTGCAATCAACAAAAATAAACCCTGCGCGATACAGGGTTTATGGAATGTATAATGATTATCTCTTGACGCTGATGGTTTTACCGTTTTCAGCACCTGGAGCATCGACTTGAACTCGACCTCCCGCAGTCTGACAGATCGTGTAGCCGGTGTTGGCATCGGAACCGCCGTTCGGATCCTTGGGGATCGCTACGATGTATGCGTCTACAAGCTTTGTAGTAAGGTTAACGTTGCCCGCGCCGCTGCCAATGTTGGTCGCCGTTGGGCAGGTTGCTATCGTTCCGAGGTCGGAAAGCTGATTTCCTTGCTGGGAAGTATACTGCGTAACAGCATTCAGGATCTGGCCGACGTCAGCGCTTCGTTGAGCATTTCTGGTGTCCGCGAAGTTCTTCGCAGGGTTGATTGCGATGATCGTTACAGCTGCTAATATCGCGATTAGTGCTACAACAACCAAAATTTCGATAAGGGTAAAGCCTTTTTTGTTTTTGATATGTCGTCTCATTTTTCTCTACGTATCAGCCTAAGAAAATGGGTACCCAAAGTCAAGTGATATAGCATACATATATTTTGACCGTTGTAACGCCATTAATGGTATAATGCACAACTATGAGACGACCGAGCGCAGAAAACCCGGAACCATTAGATGCTGCAGTTACCTTTGGTGGAGCAGCTGTTTTGGCCGCGTTAATGATTGCCGATATGTCGACTACGCGGCCTTTCCCGTCTCCGGAAATTGTCGGCATGACGAATTTCCAACAGGATATGCTTATTGTGCTGGGAGGCATGGGAGCGTATTGGGGTGGTCGCTTTGGCGCACCACTCGTTCACCGGGCAATCGACGAGACGGTAGGCGCAATTCAATACGCGCACAGCTATTTGGATCTCGAGGCACGATTCCTTATAAATAGAGCTCAGGAGAAGCGTCGAGAGCTTGTTGACGGAGCGCATCAGTGGCGCGACGAGAAATCGATTGCGATACAGCGTATGGCGCGCCAGGCGATACTTTCGCATACTGCTCGTTATAATCTTTATGAATCGGATAAGATGCTCCAAGCCCTTCTTGCCGGCAATCGAACTATAGATGCAGGAATTGCCGATTTCAATCAAGCAGCTGAGCACACGTTTGAATTAATATCCGTGCTTAACGATCAGCAGAGGAGTCTGATTATCAAACCGCCGGTATTCGAAAGCGAAATCAAACGTACGTTAGCTGGTGAAAAGGTACGGTACAGCGAAGACACGCATGATTTCTGGGAAAAAGTCGGAGTCGTAATGAACCGCTACGATACGGTATTCGGGATTCATGAACTTGCTTCAATTCCCCTTACCGAATGGCCGTTCATCACCGAAATTGATCCAATCGACGCTCGAGCGTTTTTTATCGCGCTCGGTAATGTGATTACAGAACGCAATGCTGTTGCCCTTAGACGACTCGGGTTCGCATTTCTCAAATTTGAGGCTGCCGCAAAACAGTTGATGGCTGGTGCTCCTCAGGACAAAACAACAAGAAGGCTTGATCAAGATGAAATCGCGTTGCCTGTTCAGAAAATCGTGGGTGCCGGTCCGCTCGTCGCATCGTTAGTAGGTACGCCAGGACAAATCCGTCGTTTCGAGGATAGACGTCGAGCTCCCTCTCAGCCGCAAATACTCGATGCGCTTGCGCGTGCGCGAGCTGCAAGTGGAGAGGCACGGCAGATGCTTGCTACGCTCGAGTCTCAAGCGCAGTCAGATACTTCGGACACAAGAATACGGGCCGCTGACTGATAGTAGCTCCCTTTATTCAAACGGCTCCCGCATAACCCAATTAAAGTACTTGAGGTTGTGAAGCGTGAGCAGCTCCCCTCCCGCGAGATCTCCTGCCTTGAATAAGTGGTGAAGGTAATATTTTGCGTAATTCGATGCTATCGATTCAAGTCCAGGATCTAGCGGCGAATGATCGGTCTTATACTTGGCATTGAGGATCTTGACGGGACCATCCGTGGTGTAGCACACGCCATGCCGAGCATTGCGGGACGGGATGACGCAGTCGAAAAGATCGTATCCGTATTCTATGCATTGGACCATGTTTTCTGGCGTGCCTACTCCCATCGCGTACCGCGGCTTGTCTTCGGGAAGCATTTTTGCGACGTATTCGAGCAGATCGTACGGAAAATACTCCTTTTCGTTGATAGCCCATCCGCCGAACCCGTAGCCGTCGAAGCCAATTTTCGTCATTTCTTCGACGCACATTTTGCGCAGATCGTAATCGATGCCGCCCTGGATAACCGCGAACAAAAGCGGCCGCTTTACGTTTGCATCAATACGAGGCTTTAAACTATGCGTTACCCCGGCGAGATTCGGATTTTCCTCGATTTCTTTCAATCGCTTTTCGAACTGTTCCTTACATCGCTTTGCCCATTCGATCGTTCGATACACAGAGCGCTTCAGTCCCTTATCGTCCTTGTAATGCCTGCAGTCGTCAAGGCATATCATGATATCCGAACCCAGATTGAACTGAATGTCGATAGCCTTTTCCGGAGTGAGCTCTAGCCGTTCTCCATTGACCGGGTTGTTGAAAAATGCGCCATCGTTGGTGACTTTGCCTTTAAGATGCTTCGCCTTGTGGATCAACGAGAAAACCTGGAAGCCGCCGCTATCGGTAAGGATTGGATTGTCCCAATACATGAAATCGTGGATACCGCCCATCGACCTAATGAATTCGTCTCCCGGATATGAACGGATATGGT
>CAZVIJ010000087.1:0-3986 GCA_964626735.1 uncultured Candidatus Saccharibacteria bacterium | reverse complement strand
GTAGACGAATGGCCAGTCGAGACGATACAGATTGTCCAGGATATCGAAATAAAGTCGGTCGAACTTCATTACTTCTCCACTACCTACGAAGTAAGCCAAGACTTCAATACAAAAAATTCGCTCGGCACGAAAGATCTATATATTTTTGACGTAAAGTTCACGGGTAATGAAGTTGCCCTCAAGTTAAAAACTTCTACCAAAGAACAAATCGAATTAGTATGTAGTGTTTCTTAGCGTTCCATATCCCATATCTTTTCGCGCCGGCCATACCGTTGCAAGTTTTCCACATCGCGCATTTTTCATATTCGCATCATGTTATATCTTTATAGAACGAGGCTTTTAAGAAAGGCTTTAAATATAGGACTTGACAATGTTACCTATATGGGATATAGTCATACTGTAACTAGTAAATACTATTACGTATGGGAGTTCAAATCCCCAGGACTGGTTCGGTAAAAGAAGCCTACTGGTCCCCGGGATTTGAACTTCAAGGGATACCGGATTCGGTACTACATACTCAAAAGGGTGTTTAGTACCGGGGTCGGTCGGGGCAGTGCCGATCCCTTTTTTATTTTTTTTGGGAAACCGCTCCCTGAATCTGGTTCGATAAAAGAAGCCTACTGGATTTCGGGAGCGGTTTTCTATTTTTTTTATTACTCTGCACTATAATGGTGCATGAACGACACACAGACATCTCGTGTTCTCCCTGATGGAAGCAGAATAACCATACATAACCCACACAAAAGTCATACCTACCTGGCTCATATCGACCTGAAAGCCGGAGGTACCTATCCAGCATACGGTTCCCAAGCCAAGGAGATTAGGCGTAGTGAATATATTGTAGTAATAAAAGGGTTACTCAACATCCGGTTGAATGACGTTCCGTTCAGCTTGGCAGAAAGCGACGTCATCTTAATTAAAGATGGAGACACCTTTTTCATCGAAGCAGCTGAAGATACTAGTCTCGCAGTTCTCGTACATGACGAGGATGGCGGCAAAACAGAAATCGTCGAATCGCTTGCGTAAGAATATACGTGACTCGCATCCCCTATTCTACTAACCGCAAATTGACATAGTATGATTAATAATATCGATCGGTATCTCACCTATTGCATGCGAGATATAAGATCGTCAGACTTCTTCTAGGGGACGAACCGCGAGTTATCGGTTTGTCAGGGCAAAGATAATAGGGAAAGACAACTCTCCTTACGATGATCATAGTGTCTGACTGACACATTAAGTGTTATTTCTCAACGAGGTCCTTCGCTATGACTTGCGGAAAACGCGCAATTGGTGGTATATTTATCCGTCAAAAAATGACGATCTGCAGAAACAACTTCGTGGCAATTATTATTCTCCTACCTTTAAGGCGGGATAGTAGCTGCTGAAGTTGATTCAAAGCTTACTAAATCCCGCCAACTAGGCGGGATTTTTTCATTAACAAGCATCATGACTACAGCACAATCGACTGAAATAACAGGAGGAAGAACATATCTAGTCTCATCTCGTAGTTTCCTCTCGGATATCGTGGGGCATACTCGCTCTGATCACTACTTCGTCGCCCGCCAGTGGGTACGAGGCACAAGCGACGATATTTTTAAGGCGCTCGTAAATAGCATTGCGCGTAGTGGTGATAAATACATGTGGAATCATCGGAATACGAAATTGAGGATGGTGTCGGATGATTACGAACCAGGCGCAATAATCGAACCTCGAGTAATATCCGCACACGGCATTCGATTTCATATTTCAGCATTAACCCCGCATCCGATCGAAATTTCAAGCGAACTTGAAGAAATGACGCGCGAAGTCCTCGATAAATCACTCAGAAATGCCCCCTCGGACCAAGAAGATACCGATGAATTGCGATACTGTACAGAATATTCACCGTTCCCAAGCGATGAAGACATTATGTCAACGTCTATTTCCAATCTCCAAATACACGGAAGAGAGCTCGACGAAATGGAAATACACCGTGAAAACTGGGCTCAGTACCACATCGATCCACAAACAATACGATGACAGTACGTAGGAAGGTTGCCCAAACCCTTTATATTCTGCTACACTCTTCTAGTCAATTTTGCCGGTGTAGCTCAGTTGGTAGAGCAGCTGTTTTGTAAACAGCATGTCGGGGGTTCAAGTCCCTTCGCCGGCTCCACAACATGACTTATGTCATGTTGATCGATCGATATCCCCTATTAGCGCTGAAAATGTAATTAGTGCACATAACGTCTGGGGTCCTGTATCAGAATTGAGTATTCAAGGTCACACCGATGACGTATGTCATGTTGATCAATCGATCCCCCCTATTAGCTCTGATGATAAATCTAGTACCCATTTCCCTCCCCGGTCTTTGACCGCTTGGTGGAATCAGTGTACAATTCTCTAGCTATTTGATCTTTCAAATCGCTATTGGCAAGTGTGGCGGAGCGGTCAAACGCACCAGACTGTAAATCTGGCGACATATGTCTACGGAGGTTCAAATCCTCCCGCTTGCACCATAGAAATGACTAAAAGGTCATTTCGTGAAGGATGTGACGAAATCTGCGTGATTTATGTTAATCTGATCGACCTTATAGTTTATTAATTCTGAACCCATGCTTAAAGCATTTTCTGCTGGGGCAGTCTGTGGTATTGGCTGGAATAGCTCAGTTGGTAGAGCACATCCATGGTAAGGATGAGGTCTCGGGTTCAAGCCCCGATTCCAGCTCCAGTTTTTCGGTTCTAATTGTATTTTCTCCTGTATAATCGCCTGAATGGCAGTATATGAGGTAAACAGGCACAAAGTAACGAAAGGGCCGGCTCGAAGCATCTTCGAATCGATTTACGTCGATTTCGAGACTAAGAAATGGGATCCCCTACTCGTTCGGCTCATCGCTAATGCCATTACTCTTCGCGGCGATTCCGACTTCACCGTACATTGGAGCAGTATTACCACCCCTGGGTTCGATTCCCAAGTCCCGAATGGACTTGATAGCCTCATAAAGGATATTGTGTATCTCAAACAGTGCGGACTGGACTTTCAAGATATTGTATTAACCGGCGGTTCATTCGAACATTTCTTCACCAAGTACCGAGATGAAAAAGGGCCGCTTCAAATGACGCAATGTTCAGTTTGGTGTACCTTCGTCCCCTATCCGACAAGCCTTGACGCTCTCGACCCGACACGCTGGCAAGAGGATTGCGAAACCTTTACCGATGTTGTCGACAACCTCAAACGGCAGTTCTATCGGGGTTTCCTAAGTGGTAAGATATTCCGAGGAATCGATAGCGAACGCGCCCCCCTCATCGAATATACGCAGCTTGAGCAGTTTCCAGGAGTAGATACCTCCCCACTCGTACGTGCGATCGTCGGCCGCCTTCCCGGTGGTTTCGGGTACCCCCTATGCAGTCTCTGCAAACATAGCTGTCCAACAACCAAAACGGATGCAAATGGATCAGGCGCAACGGAGATCGTCTTTGACCAAAACCCATAATCAGTGTAAAATCCTTTAGTTTACGTCATGGCATCAGCGAAGAAGAAAAAGAAGAAGACTTTGATCAAATTGGTTCATAAGGAGTCAGGGCATATCTATTATTCCCGAAAGAACCCTAAGCTTGAGGGTAAATTGACCTTGAAAAAGTACAATCCAAAGCTTAGACAGCACGTCGATTACGTAGAATCGAAGTAAGTATAGATATTCTAGTAAAGGGGGCTTTAAGCCCCTGTTTTTGTTGTCCTCAAGAGGTATAATAATCCGCGTGAAAGAAAAAGAGCCAAAAAAGTTTGTTTCGAGAGCAGGCGAAAAGCTAGAGCATGCCTTCCGGGATTTCTTATTCTCCCCACTAGGCCTTATAGCCGCCGATTTCGGTTCCAGCACCGGAGGATTCGTGGATTGCCTCCTCAAATACGGAGCTCGCAAGGTATACGCAATCGACACATCACACAAAGAGCTGCATGAAAAGTTTCTCAAGCAGCAAACGAATGCGCGTCGCCTTGACCTGAG
>CAZVIJ010000086.1:0-4064 GCA_964626735.1 uncultured Candidatus Saccharibacteria bacterium | reverse complement strand
CCATAATACCGGCTGGCACCTCAAATTCCCTTGCAAAAGATCTTGCAATCCCGATCGATTTTGAAGAGGCAATAAAACTTATTGTCGGCTCGCATCGCGAAGTGCAGGTTGATGCGATGGAGGTGAGCGGTCGGCTTTATTTCAATAGGCTGAGCGCAGGGATGAGTTCGGTATCCATGAAGTCTACGACGACGAGCGTTAAAAAAGGATTAGGCTCGTTCGGCTATATTTGGGGTGGACTTAAAACACTATTCGGTTTCAATAATGTTTCTTACCGGTTGGAAATTGACGGGAAAATCATTAAGCTGCGCGCAACCGAAGTGGTGGTCAATAACAGCAAGACGTTGCTTTTCTCGAATTTATCGCTTGCCGAAGGAATCGCGATCGATGATGGCGAATTGGAAGTTTTTATCTTCAGGACTCGTACAATATTCGATTACTTCTTCATCATCCTTTCCCTTCTATTGAACCGCAAGGACAGCGATTCAATCATGACGTTCCGTAACGTCAAATCTGCCTCCATAAAGACGAAACACCCGATGCCGGTCCAGGCTGACGGGGACATCATCGGTAACACTCCGGTTGAAGCCACTATTGCCCCGCATGTCGTTACGATACTTGCGCCATAACCGATCTGCCGATTTCTTCCAGTACTCCTTGATGTTTTCTCACGTACTCACGCGATGTCGATGAGAGCGACATCGGCTGCAGCTGCTGCAAGACCGAACGCATAATTTCCTTACTGTACAAATCATTCATCAAGGAAACCGTCTGTTCGATGTCGAAAAACTTGCAAAGTGAAACCGTGAGCTCGACCAGATCTTTTGCGATCGCATCATTCGACGCGTAAACCACGGAAAAGCCGAAATCCATGATCATGATTTCACCATTCTTTTTGCGGTACAAGTTCGCAAGACGCAAATCCTTATGGGCGATTTTCGCTTGGTGCAGTTTCGATACTTGGTCGAAAATACTGCGGAGCGCCGCATCATCGAGATCCCCACGCTTTAATCCGTCAAGCGACGTTCCCTCGACATATTCATAAATGAGAAAACCGTTACCGCTCTCATCGTGAACCGCCGCTAAAACATCGGGTGTATTGATGCCGAACTTCTTCGCAAGCATGGCGACAAAACCCTCGTGCTCCACTTTCTGCTGGACATTGCTATACAAGAGCTCATCTTTTACGCTTCGGTAAAACAGCTTGCGCCACATTTTGAAAAGCAGGTCGGCTTCAAGATGCTCTTTCGAAATTTCCTTCACGAAGATGCTCGAACCGTCGGAAGTATGAACGATAAACGGCTCCGATCCACGGGCGTCGGTATTGATTTCTTGGATCCACTCCGCCTTGTATCCCATTTTCTGCAACGACTTGAGTATTTGGTTCGGTGTGCTTTTCTTCGTCTCGAAACCCAAGAGGAGAAAAACAGCAGCGCTCGTAAACCATCCGATCAGCAACCCGAACGAGGTTCCCATAACGCTGAAAGAGACACCGGCGAACCGCAATGCGAGAAGGGTCAGAAAGCCGATCGTCAGGTACCTTTTTATTGATCCATGAGTATACGGCTGGACGACGAAATAAATGCACGAGAGTAATGTCGCATACAGATCAACCATATCAAATGCCGTGAACGAACCTGGCAGCGAGAGGACAGAATACTTCAGATGGTTTATGACGTAGAGCAAACCGATCCTAAGCGCGTACCCCAATAGCATCGCGGCGATCAGCTTCGCAGCAAGCCGAAAGCGCTTCATCACGATTATCACCAGACACATCGCGATAAGAATCGCGAACGTTAGCGAATTCGAAGCAAGAAGCCCGATTAACTTCATGATAATCGGGTGAGTTGCGGCAAGCGTGTCGTGCATGTACTTTTCGACGTAGTTGAACGGCGTATACACGAGTATCGTAGTTAGCAGCAATAGCCCTATTAAAGAAAACGCCATGCCGAAAATATTTTCAGGGTACCGTTTAATGATCGTCTTCGACTGTTTCATATTTTTTTCTTTTTGCGCAATGTAAAAAAGGCAGCCATCCCCGCGAATGTCGGAATCCAAAAAGTGGCAAGCCGAAACAGGAGGACGGCTGCGAATGAAGCATCTGCGGGAAAACCGAGAAATACCATAGCCCCCGTTAGAGATGCTTCTGCTCCGCCGATGCCGCCCGGTGTGGGATAGATGCTACCTACGGTCGATCCGATTATGTAAACCAGTAACGCGGGAAAGACCGGAATCGGGACATGTACCGCCGTTGCGGCTACATACATTGTAAGGCCATACGCGAACGTCATGCCGAATGCACCGATAGCCAGCAATGCGTACTGCCTGGGATCGTGCAGCTTCTTCAGCTCCTCGATGGACCGCTCAAGGTATTCTCCTGTTTTCTTCCGAAGGGCCGGTATCGTTTGATACGCAACGATAATGACGAGAATCAGCGCAAGCGCTATCAGCACCCACGACGTTCGGACATGAATGAACTGCGTACCGTCTTCACCGGTTACGAAAAGAGCGATCGCAGCCAATAAAATTGAGCTTATCGCGCTCACGAATGTCTTGACGGCAATTGCGGTCAAGGCCGCCTCTTTTCCCACTCCATGCTTCAAGAAATACTTCATGTTCAGGCCGATACCTCCGATACCGGCAGGAGCAATCCGATTGGTATACGAACTTGCCATCTGAACGAGGAGCAGGTCTCCCATGTTGAGTTTCTTGCTTAATGCCCCCTGTTGCGTAATTGCCGCAAAGACATACGTGAAGAATGAACCGATCAATACCGGGATGGCAAGCCGCCAATCCATCTTCGAGAGCAGCGCCAACGCTTTAGGAGCCGTATGCAAAAACGGTAGCAGAATAGCGAAGCTTACGGCGATTAGTCCGATGGTAGCTGCATAGTGAACAAGCTTCTTGTTGATTTTGTACTTGTCTAAAATATATATGTAGGTTTCCTCAACTGTTTCTTTGGGCATCTCTTTCTCGAATCGGAATGCGACGTAGATAGCCGATGCCGCGAATAGTCCGCACAGAAAGCCGCCAACGATATCGAGCGGGTAGTGCGCGCCGACATACATCCTACCCGCCCCGACCATTGCCATAATGGTGAGAATACAAACCTTACCCGTTCGGTTCACGTACGGCCACAGGATGAATCCGAGCCCGGCAGCAACCGCCATATGGCCGGAAGGGAAACCGTAGCCGGTGGCGTCTTCGGAACGGATGAGGATATCGTTGAGCACAAGGTACGGACGAGGCCGTTGCACGATTTCCTTAACGATTTTCGCAACGAGCCATGCCCCAACACCGGAGAGGACGAAATCGCGCGCAAGCTTAGGTTTGTTGTAGAGATATGCAACTGCTGCCGCGAAGAAGACGAAGACCACTGCACCGAATTGCATTACGCTCGAGAGAAAGAGCCCCACTTTGCTGGAGGCGTCGTAGAAGAAATTGAAAACCAAGTTTTCCGTAGGAGAGATACGAATATCGTGCTTTACGAAGACTGAGAGCAGAACCAAAACGATAAGCGCAAGCGCAGCGCTCAATAGATACCGGTTTTTGTACTTGCGCGTGGCCGGATCGATTTGCACGAAAGGATCTGTCGTTTTGTTCAGCGTATCCTCGATATTTCGATTAGGTTATAGGTAATTAGCTTCAATTACAGTTGTGTGGAGGTTACAGGAAGCCTCACACAAAAGTGTTACAATTGCCTATTACCATATCGCTGAGAAAATTCGGACAGCTTATGGCACGGGTAGTGCTCGCCTTGGTATGCCTGACGGCTGCTTGGACGTTCTTCGATCGCAGTGCGAAATTTTCTTCTCCGACGCATGCCCAGTCCGGTAAGCCAACGATGGAAAGTTATTGGAACGGGCAAGCGTACTTCACGTTTCAATCGAAGTTTACGTTACCGACTTCGGGCTCGAACTTCGCGATCGGAGCCAACTCGCAATCCGATATCGTGGTCAAGGACAATGTCTGGTACCACTTCGGACGGCAATTCCTGTGGGGATTGCAAACCGGCCCGACTCAATGCGCAAACGATTACGCACGGATTGTCGTAAGGTCTTCAA
>CAZVIJ010000085.1:0-4223 GCA_964626735.1 uncultured Candidatus Saccharibacteria bacterium | reverse complement strand
AGATATGAACGGATATGGTAGGTATTGGTAAGGACGAATTGCGTTTCGTTTTGCTGGCGACGTACATCGTTTGGAATAGCTGATGCGGGCTCGAATGGCGAGGATTTGGTAAGGTTATTGAATTCGTGCGGGGCGATATTTCGTATTAGGCCCTTCGTTGCGTCCGGCCCGAATGCCGGCGTGAAAATATCCCCGTGCATCGTCGAGATCTTTCCCAAACGCTTATTCCCTCTTTTCTCAATCAGTTCGTACATTCTTCGGATTTTACTATAAAGCAGAGGAAAATGGTGGCTTCTGCCACCATTTTCATTAGTCGATTGTAATTTTCTACGATCAATTAAACATTTAATTAACAATAATCGTTCACCATTGACCATTGATCATTTACAAACACCACTGCCGTGGTTGTCGACGCAGACAGGGAGCTTAATTTCGGCTGCCAATTGGTTGCCCTTAGTCGGCGTGCCGTTGACCACGCGGCTGCTTTGGTCGATTGCATGGGTGTGGTACGAGATGATATGCCAACCGTCCGACAGCTTGGTCGTATCGAGTTCGAACGGTACGCTCGTTCTTCCCTGGTAGTCGGTTTGAGATAAAGCACTTCCGTTTGCGGGCGTAAGCAACTGCTCTACCCAGTAGTCGTCACCATTTTGCTCAACCTTGAGTCCATGGTGATGAATCGGCGCATTGCCTCCGTTCTTACTTGCCCAGCCTTTGATTAGCACTTTCCCACTTAGCGTCTTTCCCAAGAATGCTGATGGATCTTGGAAACCTCCGTAGACGTACTCTACTCCGGTGTACCAGCCGTGTACGTCGAATATCGCCCCATTATTGCTCGAGCTCGATATATGGTGCGATTGGTTGATTTTAGATCCCCAATACACGTCCGTATCGAAGTTTACGCGAATAAGGTCGCCCTTGAACGGACCCTCGTTGTACGTCGTCTTGCAGTCGGTCCTGAGCTCTTCCATTTCGCTTCGCGAAGGTACAGGCTGCGAAAGCGTCCTGAACTGCTCGGTTGGTATATTCTTCGCCGAGACTGATTCGTTATGCCCGAATTGGTAGATCATATCGAGATCGGCGGCATCGAGGTTGTTCGGCCCTTGCCCTTTTCCGGCAGCCTCGCCGGGAAGCAAGCATGCGAACGTTTGCGGAACGCTGCCGTCCGCTTTCGTGTACACTCTTCCAAGCTGGTTGGTGATATTGACTGACCATATCTGGTCGAGAAAAGGTTTCTTGGGATCTCCCCACCATGCGCCGGCTGCGCCTACCTGCTTATGACCGGATTTGATTTGGGCGAGGATGAAATTATTAACGTAATTATCGGTAGTGGTCGTATCGACTTGTTCGCCGATTCCGGAAATTGTTCCGGGAGTTTGAGTCGGCGTCGACGTGGGGGCTGGCGTACTCGTCGGAGTATTATTCGGAGTCGGGGTAACGCATTGGCATGCTAGCTGCGTTGCAGTCGCTGCGTTCGTGGAGCGGCCCTTTACTTCGGCTTTCTTGCCGAGGAAGAGGCTAAACGCCGCGATTCCCAACAGGAGGTTACATATGAGTGAGAGGATTAGGATGGATATTATATTTTTGTTTGACATAGTCGTACTCAGTGAGTACTTCTTCAAGGGTAGCTAATCTGCAGAAGCGGGTCAATGAGGGTGGTTGGGCTGGTTAGGCTGGTTTGGCTGGTTATGCTAGTTAGGCTGGTTAGGCTAGCTAACCAGCTAACCAGCTAACTAGCTAACTAGCTAACTAACTAACTAACTAACTAACCACCTTCTCACTTCACCAATGTTCCCGGTTGGACTGGTTTTTCTGGATGGAGGAGTACGGGGTGGCCGTTTTCGTCGGCGGCTATGATCATGCCTTGGCTTTCGTTTCCTTTGAATTCTTTGTATTCGAGGTTTGCGAGTATAGGGAGTTCTTTTCCGACGAGGACTTGGGGATCTTCGAAGAATGCTGCCATGCCGGCCATGATTTGGCGTGTTTCGTTTCCGAGGTCGACGATGATCTTGAGGAGTTTGTCTGCTTCGGGTACTTTTTCGACCAAAACTACTTTTCCGATTCTGATGTCAAGCCTCTTGAATTCGTCAATGGAGATCGCTGCAGGTTTCGATGTTCGTGCGTACTTTATTTTCATCGCGTCTTTCATTTCGTCGACGATTTCTCGTGTGATTCGGCTGACTTTTTCGCTTCCGTCGAGTGCTTTATTGAGTAGGTCGTCTTTGATGAGCTCGGCTTCCCTTCGTTTTTCGCGTATCGGCTCAAGAAGCGCATTCATCGCAATGTAGAGCTTATCCTTTACCTCGACGTCGCCGACCGTTCCCTTCCGATAGCGTTCTTTCAAATCGTTTACTTCGTCGATGTCGGGATTGAACGCATCGTGGTAGAGAAATACGACATTTCCCTCGACGTTGCCGGGATCGGTTGCATGAATCCTGTTGGGATCCGTAACGATCGCATTTACTTTTTTCCTCAGCGTTTCCGGCTCGTCAGATAAATAAATCGCGTTACCGAGGCTCTTTCCCATTTTCTCGTTACCATCGATGCCTGGGACGTTTTTCTCGACTCCGAAGAGGGCTTCGGGTTCTTTGAGAACCGAACGTCCGTAGGTGTTGTTGAATTTGCGGGCGAGTATTCTAGTGTCCTCGATCATTGGCGCTTGGTCTTTACCGACTGGCACAAGATCTGCGTTGACGCACAGGATATCCGCTGCCTGGTGAATCGGATAAATGTAGAAGCCGAGCGGCGTCGATTCTTCGAGCCCTTTTTGGCTCAATTCTGTCTTGAGCGTCGGGTGATGCGAAAGTTGTTGGATAGAAGCGAAGTTTGCGAGGTATATAAAGAGCTCGTGTAGCTCGCTTACTTCGCTTTGTATATAGACATTCGTTACGTCGAAGTCGATTCCGACCGCATAGAAATCAAGCAGCAGTTCGATGATGCTGTCTTTCACCTTGAGCGGGTTATCGGCGTTATCGGTGAGCGCTTGGACGTTCGCGATCAGTAGGAATTGTTCATATTCGTGTTGGAGCCTTACGCTGTTCTTAAGCATCCCGAGGTAATGGCCGATATGCAGCTTTCCTGTCGGCCGCAATCCCGTTAATATTCTTTTTTTCATTGTTTTTAACTGTAATTGAAATAATAGCTGTGGGCAATCTTTATCGTTTGGGTGGAAAAAAAGTCGTGAGGGCTTAAGCCCACGTGAGTGAGTTTGAAAAAACGGTTGAACGGGTCAACGGCGTATTCATGATGGTTAATTGTATCAGGTACCGATCCTTGCTGTCACTATTTCGGGGGAGTCGTATTCGAGGCGATTATCCCGGTATCGAGCGCCTCGACCCCGAGGAATATTTGGATGATGTTACCCTTCACCTTCATGATGCCGCTTTCGATTTGAAACTCTTGCCTGCTTCCCGATAATTCGTGGAGGGCTACCTTTTTGTGGATGATCGAAATGAAATTCGTATGCATCGGTATCACGTCGAATCGACCTTTCTCATTGAACGAGGTTACGCTTTTTACTTTACCCGAATATACGATGTTCTCGCTATTCACTATTTCGACGAATAGCTCTTTTCGCGGGTCTTCTATTTGTCTCGATTGCGGCGTCATTTCTGGTAAACATCACCTAGTGTCGCGACGTACAGGAAGCTTTCTGGCGGTATCGTATCGTACGTGCCCTGGAGAATGTTCAGGACATCTTGTACGACCTGCTCTCGCTTTACGTATACTCCTTGCTTTCCCGTCTGGGCTTCGGCTACGTAGAAATTTTGGGTCATGTAATTCTTGAGTATTTTCGATCGCTTGTAGATCGTCTGGTCCTCCGAAGACAACTCGGACTCGCCGATCAGGGACACGATTCTTTCAAGCGAGACCGCTTTCTTCAAAAGACTTTGGGCGCTTATCAACGCTCGATAATGGTCAGCACCAACAATTTCGACGCTGAGGCCGGATGATGTCGACGATAGTAAGTCGACAGCCGGGAATCTGCCTTCCTGGTAAATGTTTCGTGATAGGACGACGCTCGAGTCGAGGTACGGGAATACCGATTGGACGGCATTGTCGGTAAGATCATCCGAAGGAACGTAGATCGCTTCGAACGATGTTATCGAACCATGTTCGTTAGAAACTAGCCGTTCATGGAATTCGGCCATCTCCGATGCGAGCGTCGCCTGGTAACCGCCTTCGGAAGGGATGACCTTCATTAAGGTCGAAAGCTCGTAGCC
>CAZVIJ010000084.1:959-4294 GCA_964626735.1 uncultured Candidatus Saccharibacteria bacterium | reverse complement strand
GGAAAGCACTCCCCGGAAACCCTGATAAATTCCGGCAGCGTTTCTTTAGTTACCAGTTCGAAATCTTCTTCCTGACGAAACTTGAGCATATCCTTCGTTTCGAGGACCATATAGCTGTCCTCGAGCGCCAAAGCGTATTCTTTCGATTTCGCGACCTCGCCATACCCGGGAAGGTTGCTCGATACGTAAAACGAGAAATCGTATCCGTTAGACTTTTCCTGTTCGATTACGGACTCCGCTTCGTCCCACGCGTCAAATCCCTCTCCGGGCACGATAAAGTTGTACAAGGGACTCGTGAATACAGACTTTATGTACGTGTATTGTCCCCGCTTATCGTATGTCTCGATGAGACTTCCTTCCAGCAGCTCGCATGAAAGATCGAGAATGTCCATAAGAGGATGATACTACTGCTGCATTCAGATTGATATAAGCTGTTCGTAAATATGATATACTTTACTGGAAACGCATTGATCCGGAGGCCTTGAATATCCAATAAAAGGGCAACTCGCCGGTGAGCGGCAGGAGGAACAGATCGCTAGATCCCAGTAAAGCCTGACGGAAGACTACCGTTACCGTAAGTCAGGCCATAACCATTTAAGGCGTGGCTATTGAGAGTACTGCAGCAATGCCGTGCTGAAAAGAGGGTGGTACCGCGAAATTTTTTCGTCCCTCGATATTTGATGAAAGCAAATATCGGGGGATTTTTGCTTTCCATACAATAGAAAAATGGAGAAGAAAACAATCGAAAAATATGACTTCCGATCTATTGAAGAAAAATGGATCGGGGAGTGGGAGCGCATGAAAATATATAAGGCAGAAGAAAAAAGCGAGCGGCCGAAGTACTACTGCTTGGACACCTGGGCGTATCCTTCCGCTGATGGCGTAAACGTCGGATACGTAAAAAGCTTCGGAGGCATGGATATCGTCGCGCGATACAAGCGGATGAAAGGGGTCAACGTACTGTACCCGGTCGGATGGGACACCTTCGGCTTGCCGGCGGAAAACTACGCGATAAAAATGGGGAAGCACCCTAAAGAGGTAACACAAGATTCGATCGAAAACTTTCGCAGGCAGTACCGCGGAATTGGGTTGAGTTATGACTGGAGTCGCGAGATCGATACCTCCGATCAGGAATATTACCGATGGACGCAGTGGATTTTCTTGAAGATGTTCGAACGCGGTTTGGCTTACCGCAAAAAGGCCACCGTCCAATGGTGCCCGGTCGATAAAACGGTGTTGGCGAAAGAAGGTGTCGTTGACGGGTTCTGCGAACGTTGCGGATCGCCGGTCGAGCAAAAAGAAATGATGCAGTGGTTCTTTAAGGTGACCGACTACGCCGAGCGATTGTATGATGACATAGAAACATTAGATTGGGATGAAAAATACAAAAATCCCCACCGGTCTTGGATCGGAAAGCATATCGACGAGAATGGAGAAGTAAGCTTCAGGATCCATGATTGGTGCATCTCGCGCCAGCGGTATTGGGGGCCGCCAATACCGATAGTTTACTGCGACCGATGCGGCGAAGTACCGGTGCCCGAGCAAGAATTGCCGGTTGTCTTGCCGAATAAAGTGGACTTCTCTCCGACCGGAGAATCGCCCTTAGCGAAAGATACGAGTTTCGTGCATACGAAGTGCCCGTCGTGCGGCGGGGAAGGGAGAAGAGAAGTAGATACTATGGATACCTTCGTCAGTTCGGGCTGGTACCAATTTCGGTTTACCGATCCGCATAATGCGGAAGAATTCGCTTCGAAAGAGAAGTTGATGAAGTGGGGAAGTGTCGATCACTATCAAGGCACGATCGAGCATTTGACTGCTCACTTGATTTACGCTCGCTTCATAACCAAAGTTTTGCATGATGCTGGATTCGTCCCGTTCGACGAGCCGTTTCCAAAATACACGCCAGTCGGCGTGTTGGTCGATAAAAGCGGCACGAAGTTCTCGAAACGATTGGGGAACTCGCCAGACTTGACCGCGTTGACGGAGCAGTACGGAGGAGATTTGTTGCGATTATCGTGCGCGTATATCAGTCCGTTCGACGACATTTCCAGATGGGGAGAGAGCGATATCGTCCCTGTCGAGCGTTTCCGCAACAGAATATGGCGAATCTTCAAGACCAAAGTCGATGGCAAGCCCCACCCTACTTCGGGGGAGGTGAGTGCAGCGATGCACCGAATGATCAAGGAAGTTGAAGAAAATATCGAAGGAATGAAGTTCAATGTGGCAATCAGCAAGATGATGGTGTTTGTTACGGCTTGTGCAAATACTGAGGGCCACATCGATATAGACTTGTGGAAAACGTTCGTTCGGGTAATCGCCCCGTTTGCCCCGTTTATTGCAGAAGAAATGTGGGATCGTATGGGAAGTTCGACATCCGTACACCGCGAACCATGGCCGGAATACGATAAGTCAAAGTTCGATACCCGACACGTAACCATCGGCGTGCAGGTAAACGGCAAGCATAAAGGGGAAATCGAAGTGGCAATAGATGAGTCGGAGGAGTCGGTGAGGCGACGGATTGAAGAAATGCAAACGGTCGAATCCGCGATAGGTGGAAGAACCGTACAAGATTTCATCTACATACCGGGGAAGATCGTAAATATCGTGGTGTGATACACTGAGACATGATCTACCTGACGGTACGGCCAACAACCGGAGGAAATCACGGACATCAGTTAAAGGATTTGATTGGCGGCTTGGCAATTGCAAGGCTCTACGGCTTCACGTACGTGCATACGCCATATCACTACCTGGATTATTTCGGAATTGGGGAGGGAGAACTGAATAGTACCTCCCTACCCCGTTCCATTGATTACATCCGATTGGGAGGGCCCTTCTGGAATGGTATCAGTCGCGAGAACCTCGACAATGCGATCAAGCCGATCGTACAAGAATACGCATCCAAGGATATCTTGATTTCGATAGAAAATGCATTGCGGCTATTTCCGCATCAATTGTCAGAACATGAAAAAGAAGGAGATAGCGACCGTTATTCTCAACTTATTGAGGAATTGAGTACGAAGTATGCTCGTTTGAATCCATTCTCGACATTCTCCCAAGACGAGATTTCGATTGCGATCCATATAAATCGAGGGCAAGACTACGACAAGGAAAAATTCCCTGAGCACTTCTCCTCGCATACGAACGTTCGCTACATGTTCCCCCTTACGTATTATGAGACCATAGTCGCTCAACTCCGGGAAGAATATGCAGGAAAGAAGTATCGAATTCATATCTTCACGGAATCGCTCAACTCAGAGGAAATTGTAGAGGCTTTTGCGGATTGCGACGACATAACATTGCATGTCGGGCAAAATCGAGGCGGCAACGACCAA
>CAZVIJ010000084.1:0-949 GCA_964626735.1 uncultured Candidatus Saccharibacteria bacterium | reverse complement strand
AAGTATGCTCGTTTGAATCCATTCTCGACATTCTCCCAAGACGAGATATCGATTGCGACGACATAACATTGCATGTCGGGCAAAATCGAGGCGGCAACGACCAAGCGTTCATACACGCTATTTTCCATGATTTCGTACAAGCAGATATATTCGTTGCGTCGAATAGCTCCTTCAGTGCGGTCGCCTGCTACTTTAGGCACGGGAAGCAAACGATTTACCATCCACATGATCATTTGAAATTTCTACCGGGAAATACCTCGATACCGACTTCCGAAGCGGGAACTTTCATCCGTTGAACGTATGACAGTCATGTCCTATAATCGACCTCATGAAGCAACCAACGTTCGAGGTTTACAAGGGGTATGAGGATTACATCACACGACATGGGCTCAATGGTTTGTATGAAGTGCCCGAGGCGGAAAAGTACCCAGAAACGTTTGACGCTATGAGGAGTTTCCTTGTGCAAGGCCTCGCGCTGTACGCCGCAATTCAAGAAGGTTATCCTCGTGAGGATTATTTTAGGGCCACACCTCCACAGTGGATTGGAAGCCAAGAGGCACTCGCGCAATTACACAGAGCAATTCTATCGCTGAACACCGCACCGCAGTTTGTAGCTCCGTTACTCGAAAGAAGCTATTGCGCACGGTATTTCGTAGGCCCTATGCCGGTTGAGAGTAGCGTCGAAGCGGAATAAGCGATCGGATCATGAATGATCCATCTCTCTTTCTCCATCAAAAAAAGACCCCAAAACTCTTCGAGCTACATGTCTGTATTGGCATTTAGAGAAAAATTAATATCTGAACCCCTGCGAAATCTGCATTAGGTAGGTATGCAGGGACTAATAGGTTATCCGATCAATCAACATGACATAAGTCATGTTGTGGAGCGAGCGATCGGATTCGAACCGACGACCTTCTCCTTGGCAAGGAGACGTTCTAGCCAACTGAAC
>CAZVIJ010000083.1:0-4897 GCA_964626735.1 uncultured Candidatus Saccharibacteria bacterium | reverse complement strand
GGTCGACAGGGAGATAGCGGTTCTTCACGATTCTACCTCGCGCTCGATGACGAAATCATGCGTATCCATGGTGGAGACGTTATTAAGGCGATCTTGACGGCAACCAACGTCCCCGACGATCAGGAATTCCAATCAAAGTTCATCACGAGGGCGATCAAGAGCGCGCAACGAAGGATCGAAGCCGAAAACTTCGACGTCCGTAAGCATCTTGTCGAATTCGACGACGTTCTTAATAAGCAGAGAATGGTTGTTTATGCCCGAAGAAGAAGGATTATGGACCTCTTCGACGAGGCTAAGGACTATTACGAAAAGAATAAGTCTGAAGTCGATGCGCAGGTTGCTGGAGAGGGAATCCCTGAGAACGAGATCAGGTTGCGAGACTACCTTGTTTCGAAGTTGAAGACTCAAACGGAATTTCTCGTCGACGAGGAAACTGCTGACGAAACTCTCACCGAGACCAATATCGAAGGTATCCTGAATAAGCTGCTCCAGATTATGCCTCGAGATCTGTTGGAGGAAGTCGTGAGGAAGAAATTCGACGTCAAGCTTTCGACCTTTGTTGCCTTCCTTATGGAAAATCCGTCTAAGGAACGCGTAAAGGAGCAGATGAAACTGATCGTCGACGAGGTATACGATCTCAAGGAGCGTCAAGAGGGATTCATCACGATGCGCGAGATCGAAAAGTATGTGATGCTCGACAGTATCGACGATCACTGGATCGACCACCTTGAAAATATGGAAGATTTGCGTTCTGGTGCCGGACTCCAGGGGTACGGCCAAAAGGATCCGCTCAATATTTATCAAAACGAGGGGTATGTCTTGTTCTCGCAGATGATGAACGAGGTAGATGGAGATGTAGCGCGCAGGGTACTCTTGCTCACCGCTCGCGTAGAGCGTGAAGCGAAGAAAATAGAAGGCGCAGCGGCGGCCAAGTCCGCGGCACGGTTAGCTCAAGAAGCATTGGAACAAGCGTTCAGAGATGCTCAAGAACATAAACCGGCAAGGCAGACCGAAACGCTTCCCCAGCCGGCACAAGAGAAACCTAAGGCTAGGACCGACAAGAAAAATAAATCACGAAAGAAGGCGAATAAAGTTCGAAGATAATAGTAAATAGTACGTAGAAAAACGATCGAGCCTGCATTAGCAGGCTCTTCGTTATGCCGTACTGCTTACGAGCGGTACGGAAGTACGGTACCCGATGTAATTTGCCTATCGTCGTAGCCGAAATTGAAAATATTCCGATAAAAGCCTTTGGCATGGAGTATCGCAAGATGAGGCAACGCTCCGATCGCCGCTTGAGCCTCTTCTTCCCTGCCTCCCAAACGAGCAATTTCTTTCATTTTTTCAGATAGGAATTTCAAGTAAATGACGTCGTTTATATTGTATTGGTGTATTTTGGGATCCCACTCAGCAGGATCGAATACCCACTCGCGCAAGCTGCCCAATTCTTTCTTCTTGATAATGTCATCGTCGCTTCCCGAAAACATCTTAACCAGCGAGTCGATACTGTGTTCGCTCGTATACGTTCTTGCTACCGTTGAGGCGATTCGTATGTCGTAGATGTGGTCCATACGCTTAACCCCCGTCAACGTATATAGGAAGGCAAGATCGGAGAGGCCATAATACAACAACATCTCTTTGTCGCTTTCGAGAAGTTGCCTGAGCGTGGTGAGGTCTGCATCTCCCTGGTAGGTATAGAGCATTTCGCATCGAAGATCTCCTTGTTCATCTTCCGACACGATGGTCCAGATGACGGTCTTGTCTCGTTGAGGATACAGTCCCATAAATTCGCCATCTATCGCGAACCACGTGCAATGCGCGTAGTCGAAGTGGAGCTTCTTGTCGATCGTCGCTTCGATCGTTTTCCATTGTTTATTCGGTATGTCGTAATACTTTGCTTTAACGGTCGTCATGTTGGAAGATTATCATGGATTGGGTGCAAAATGACAATCGAGTCCGGTAGGTTTATTTCGTACGCGACACAAATGGATTTCCCTCAATATAAAAACGGTACGGCAAGTCTTTATCCTCGGAAATGCCTACCCTCGTCGTCGTTACGATCGCGAAGCGTTCGGGTGGTCCGAAATGGTCTTTCGAGAGCACATACAAATTGCCCGTGGACATGTCATGGCCGTAGTCGCTTTTTGTTATTCCGAGCGCTTGGACTAGTTTAGCCGGTCCATTCGCAAGATCTATTTGATTGTGCTTGCCTCTTCGTTGTCTCATGATTTCAATTCCTTCAACCGGCTCGCCTGCGCGTATCAAAATTCCTTCCCCTCTTCCTTTTACGGACGTCGCGATATTGAAGCAATAGTGCATGCCGTACGTGAAATAGATATACGCATGTCCGCCATCGCCGAAAAGAGCGCGTGTCCTTTCCGTTTCGCCGCGGTACGAATGTGCAGCCTTGTCGTCTTGCAGGTAGACTTCGACTTCAACGATCCGTACGATGGTCGTACCTTCTTGTTTTTCTGTTACCAAATAGCATCCGAGCAGCTCGGGAGCAACGATAAGGGCGTCCCTTTGATAAAAACTTATATCGACAATCACGTTATAGTATACCCAGTTTGAATTAGGTTTTATATTAGAATATCATCCTGACATATGCATCGTGTCATGACCGACGCGCACCTCACGTCACTTCATCAAGAACTTAGCTATATATCGGGACAAATAATATCCGGAAACGCTATCGCGGTATACTCTGACATCCGCGATAATGCCTGGTTTCTCGTTAACAGCATTTTCAAAGATCATGACTTATTCATGAGATATTTCCAGAAGACGAGAGCCGATTACTTTTATGTAAGATTGGATCTCGAATCGGCCCGCAATACGCTTGACGCTGACAGGATACTTACAGATTCGCTCGAACATAAATTCGGATGGAGCTACCGCTCTCACGATGAGTTCCGAGATTTCCTCAAGCTCAATAATATCGTACTCGTATGCGCATTCGACTCTGATAACCTTGAAATTACCCGTTACCTCATGTCGTTGATTTTCATTTTGGGTGAGAATTTCGTATTCGTATACGTGACCGATACGCGGAACGTCAGGCTCGCTAATACATTAGAGTTTGCTCCCAAAGCTGAATTTATAGATGCGATCATCGACACCAGGATTCAAGAGTTGTCAGCCCCGCTGGAAATTGAGCGTGTCAGAGAGAACGTGCAGGGGGATATCGAGAGTATCGATCGTGCCATTGTCAGGACGCTTGCTACAACACTAACCACGCAACCGCAAACGACGGTGCAAGTCGACGAATCGTCCACTGATGCACCGCCAAGCACCGTATCTCCAGAAATAGCCGAATCGTCATCGCCTGTATATGAATTCCCCTCCCCCCACAATCAATTTGAGCAGATGTCCGAACAATCCGTGCTGGTACTTTCTCCCAACGAAGCGGATGAAATTGCTACGGTCCAAAAGGAATCTGTTGCAGCAGCGACATTCAGCGAAACAATACCTACGACGGTCTCTGAAGTAGTAGGAATAGATAATCATGAAATTCACAACGCAGCAGAAGCTACAGAATCTATACCGAGTATTCAACCTCAAACGTCTCAGGCTGACGATAATCGGCGCGTTGAACAGCAGATCAAGAAATCGGAGCGAGCTGAACGCCTCGCCGTTCAACATCCAAATGGATTAAAGCTAACAGCGCGGGAGCAAAGCATTCTGGATGCATTACGCGAACGTACATCGATTTCTCGTCAGGAAGTCGCAATTATTGCGTGGGGAGAAGAAAAAGGCGCTCAAGCGACGGACGATGCGATCGACCAGGTATTATCGAGATTGCGAAAAAAGCTTGTGAATGCAGGTTACCCTAAAACATACATAACCTCAGTCAAAGGCGAAGGCGTATTCCTGAACGAGTTATGACCGTTCCTGCTCGACAATATCCAGTATGTTGATGAATACGGCGATGTACATGCTGTACATTTTAAGCGCGTCGATTGCCGGATGCTTGCTTCCCGGCAGTCCCATGAACGTAGCTTTCTTTATCCTACCGACTTCGTAAACCGTTATCGCCGATATAAGAGAAATCATGAAGAAGTTGATTATCGTCTCAGGCATCTTCAAACGTAGATACAACATTACGATGACGGTAATGAAGAAACCGCAAAGGAGCATAAAACTGTAGAGCCTCAGCCCGTTCATCGCGTGCTTTAGCACATATACAGAAAGGCTTAACAGGCCGTATACCCCCGAAATAATCATCAACAACCCGACAAGAGCCGTGATCGGAAATGCAAACAGGTCAATGGAGATGGTGAAGCCGGTAATCATCGAGTACAAAGTCAAGAGCAATACCGCTTGCCTTGCCTCGAGCCGATCCGTAATGAGGGTAAGGAGGAGCACGAAGAGTATCTGGATCAGGATGAGCGGGATGATGTAGATCGTGTTTTCCTCAAAGTAGTCGATAACGCCGGGAAAGTAGTACATCAAGATTACTGAGCAGCAGGTTACGGTGATAGCGTAGAACATCCATCCGAAAACTTGAGAAAGATGGGTTGAAATCGGCAGATTCAGGGATTGTTTCATAAACATCCCTATTATACTATACGACGGTGATTTCTGGCTAAAGGAAGCCCTTTTCGTATGTTCCCGTCTGCTTGAATACGTTCACCTCGCTTAAGATAAATTCAAGCATGAAGTCTACCGGCTCAAGGTTTCCAGACCCGCTCTCGATATAAAGCCCGTCGGTTTCATTTGATTTCGTGTTATCGCTTCGGTCGGCTCTAGAAATCGTCGCATACGGCATTCGCAAAAACGATAGATGGCGGAACTGTGGATGAAGGTATTGGTACTCCGCGCGCACCTCGCGCCCATCCGACTGCTCATCGATCGGATATCCTTCCGCTCCCTGTGCAATAATCGGCGAGGTATAGGC
>CAZVIJ010000082.1:0-5090 GCA_964626735.1 uncultured Candidatus Saccharibacteria bacterium | reverse complement strand
ATATTTTGCAGGTACAGAGCTCCGGCCCCAAGGAAATACGTCACGAATAGTACGATAGCTAATACCACAAGCAACTCCATAAGAGTAAATCCTTTATTTTTTCGTAGGGCAGTCACTTGTTTAATATCTCTTAAAGTACGTTACGGTTTTCACATTAATCTTTTTCTGGATTTGTACAATTACCGCTTGGGCATCAGTTACTGTCTTATCATAATCTTTCGGCGTATTAATGACTAGAGCGATCTGGTCGCTCGGATACGGTGTTGCGAAATCGATCCGAAATCTGCCATTTGGATCTTCGTACGGTATTCCCGCTTGTTTGTATGAATCGAGATATTGCTGTATCTGAATAGTTGGGTCCACGGAAGGTGTAGGATCATTCTTGAATACTTTCGTAACATCCTCGGTTTTAGACTTGAAAATATCCATAGATGTTATGAATCCTACTAAAAGAGTAAAGATTACGATGAGGGGGAGTGCAATAGTAATGATTTTTAGGACTTTATCTTTTTGCTCTGTTCTTTTACGGACAAATTCATATCCGGAATTATAGATTGAGTCCTTATTCACAATACGATAATACAAACTTTATCGGGTAAATTCGAGTACAGAAATGAAAGTGGTCGGGGTGGAGAGACTCGAACTCACGCTCTCAAGACCCCCAGCCTTGCGCTTTAGCCAACTAAGCTACACCCCGAACTGGGAGATTATCGTCTATAAGTAGTCTCGATGTCAATCGAATTGAGTGATAGCAGTGAGGGGCAGTATACTGCCACTCGAATCATTGCCTACCAAACGTATATACAAGAAATTTACACGCCTCTTTTCCAGAAACTACGACCGCACCTCGGCTGTTCACAATATGTTACAGTCGATATGTATTTGATACGCACAGCCGGAGCCGTTCAATTTAGAATGCACCGTTATGGCGTCGTCTTGTAGCCATGTGATCACATCATGCAGACAGATATATTACCAATGTAAAGTCCTTATCTTTGCTTAAAATATTCAGCATCGCATAACGGATCAAATACTGGTACATCAACGAATTTAGCACCGATCAATGATAATAAAAATAACCCCGCTATAGCGGGGTTATTTAGCCAACAAAGCTATTAGAACACGGTCATTGTGGCAACTTTGTCACCCGAAGAAAGCTTGAATACGATAACACCACTGGTTACTCGTCCAGCAACACGTATATTTTCAAGCGATGTCCTAATGCTTTGCCCTTTTTCAGACATGATGAGGACTTCCTTAACTGGGTGATCGATAATGCGTGCAACAGCAATCTTTCCCGTTTTTGAAGATATTTTATAACCCAACATACCCTTAGTGCCTCTACCTTTTGGAGGGAAGCCAGACAGAGGAGTAATTTTGCCGAAACCATGTTCGGATACGACGAGCACCCTATCTTCCTGGCTTCGCACAACATCCATCATGACGACAAAATCATCGCCTTCGAGCCGTATTCCTCGAACACCTCTCGATGAGCGTCCCGTGGGCTTTACTTTGCCTTCAGCAAATCGAACCGTCTTTGCATTTGCCGACATCATGAGCACATCAGAGTTGCCATGGGTAGGCCTCACAAACAATAACTCATCACCCGGATCAAGGGTAATAGCGATCAACCCGTTCCGTCGTATACCGCTAAATTCGCTGATCTCAACCTTCTTTACCGTTCCTTTAATGGTAGCCATAAATAAGAAACTGTACGATTTAGCGCTGTCGGTGATATTGATCTGTCCTTCCTGCGTTTGGTCGGCATCTGCAATAACATCTTCCTGCCCAGCTCGCCGAGCAAGAACCGACGTAATCGTTTCTCCTTGTTCGATCGATATGAGATTGACCAAGGGGATGCCTTTAGACTTCTTCTGGAACTCAGGAATTTCGTATGCTCTTAGGGAATAAACTTTGCCCTTATTGGTGAATAGCAAAATCTCGGTATGGGTATCGGTGTAGATGAGGTGATTTATATAATCGTCTTCCTTGGTTACGGTACCGATTGTACCTTTACCGCCACGTCCTTGTGCCTTAAATTCGCTCTCTTTGACGCGCTTGATGTAACCGGTATGCGAGATGGTAATGATAATATTTTCTTTTTCTACCAAATCTTCCTGGTTGAATTCACCGGGCAATCCGTTTCTGATTTTTGTCCTTCGCTTATCGCCAAATTTCTCTTTAACCTCGGCCAATCCTGTTCGAATTACCGCTTCGATCTTTTCCTGTGAATCAAGGGTTTCTGTAAGCCGCTTGATATTTTCCATAACCTCCTTGTACTCGTCCTCGATCCTTTGCCTTTCCAAGGCTGCAAGCCTTCTGAGCTGCATATCCAGGATTGCCTGAGCTTGGACTTCGGTAAGCTTGAAGTTTTCCATCAATGCCCCTCGAGCATCATCAGCGCTCTTCGAAGCTCGGATAATACGGATAATCTCATCGATGTGATCGAGAGCGATCAACAACCCCTCAAGAATATGCGCCCTTTTCTTGCTTTCGTTAAGATCGTAGATATATGACCGGATGATAACCTCATACCTGAATCGCAGGAACTGCTCAAGGAACTCTTTGAGCGACAAAAGCTTGGGTTCCTTATCGACGAGCGCAATCATGTTGAAGTTGAACGCGGTTTGCATCTCGGTGTACTTATAAAGCTTATTGAGGATCACATTGGGGACGACACCTTTTTTCAGCTCAATGACTAACCGTATGCCTTCCTTATTCGTACTTTCATCTCGTAAGTCGGAGATTCCTTCTACTTTTCCGTCCTTTAGAAGATCGTATATTTTCTCCGCCAGCCTGGCTTTATTAACCTGGAACGGAAGCTCGGTGATAATGATCTGGGTCTTACCCTTAGAAGTTTCTTCAATAGTGGATACCGCACGCATAAGGACCCGACCTCGGCCGGTTTCGTATGCGACTTTAATATCTTTAGGGTTGAAGATTTCTCCTGCGGTAGGGAAATCAGGACCTTTGATATATTTCATCAAGTTATCGATCGTCAAATCGGTTTCGAAGGTGGGGTAGGTGATGTTCTTGGCCGTAATATCAAAATCGACAGCTTCGTAATAATCCTGAGCGGAGTAGGTAGAATAATTGAAGACGTTGCCGGCATACTTGTTGCCGGTATCAAGAAGAGCAAGCGTTGCGTCGATAACCTCATTGAGATTGTGGGGGGCAATTTTGGTAGCCATACCAACAGCAATGCCATCGGCGCCGTTAATCAAGAGGTTTGGTATAGAAGCGGGCAATACCTCAGGCTCGGTATCTTCACCCGTATAATTAGCAGCGTAATTTACCGTCTGTTTTCCGATATCCTCGACGAGCAACATGGAAATCTTTTCCATACGGCACTCGGTATATCGAGGTGCAGCGGGGCTGTCTCCATCAACCGACCCGAAATTGCCCTGGCCATCGATAAGCGGATAGCGCAAGCTCCAATCTTGCACCATACGCGCGAGGGCTTCATAAACTGAGGAGTCTCCGTGCGGGTGATACTTCTTGAGAACTTCACCGACGACTCCCATGCACTTTGAATATTTACTGCCAGGGAGGATGCCTTCGCGAAACATCGCATAGATGATCCTTCGCTGTACAGGCTTTAATCCGTCTCTGATATCGGGCAATGCGCGAGCAACGATTACGCTCATCGCGTAATCGATGTACGAGCGTTTCATTTCTTCGGAAATAGAAACTGGCCTGATGCTTACGTGAGCTGAAGCTGCTGGAGCGTCAGCCCCTTTTTTTGAGTCTGCCATAGGGTTATAACAAAAGATTATAGAGAATTAGGCCGTATTTTGGAATGTTCAGCTTAATACACCGTCATTATTACGGTTACGACCCGAAGCGGGTTCTTATCCATTTCGATATCGACCTTGTACTTATTCTGGAAAGTAAACTCTCCAATACCCGAGGCATTTATTTTACCGTTCCACCCTCGGTTCTGGAACTCTTGAGCGTAGTACTTGCTCAAATCCCTGGTGGATATAGTGACGGTGCTCTGGAAATTGAGGATATCTTGCAATAATGCAGTTTCGTTGGAGTACTTCTTCAAAAGCGCCGTATCCGAAGATTCCACTTTCCTTTGCTTGATAGTATTCGAAAGGGGGAGGGTCCCAAGAAACAATGTTTCTTTATCAACACCCATCCACTTCAATATCCAATCGGTGCGTTTCAAAGAAATGGAGTACTCGTCGCCGATTACGAGTGATCCTACCGCATCTGCCATATCTTCAACCGGATTGGATTTTCCGTAATCCGTTGTTATTTCGTTATCATCGAGCGTCCAAGTCGTACCGTTACTTTTCCATCCGTTGGTCTGAGTCCAACTTTTTACTAGATCGGAAGACTCCAAATATGAGTTAATGAAGCTATCGGGGACCTTCGTTGTATTAAAAAATTGAGCGACGTGAGTAAATTCATGGCTCATTACTCTCATTAACCCGCGATACGTCCCGGAATCGTCGCTTTCTTGTTTTTCAAAAGTGATATCTCCAACTAACACATACGGTCCACTAGTAAAGGCAACCCCCTCAGCATTAATTTTTGCCAGAAACTTTTCTGCATCGAACTTTGTGGAAACAATTGCCCAAGGCCGATAATCGAATAGCTTTTGCGGCATCGAGTCGATGATAATCTCGAGCAGTTTAATCTCACTATCATTGAGCTGCCGTTTTGAGGTCGATATTAACCTAACGTCTCGATATACCACTTCAGAGACGATGTCTTTCGGCAGCTCTTCATATCCCGATTTTATTTTCGCAGTTCGAAGCCCTCGGTCGGTTGTTTTATCGGTATTCTTTACCGGATTAAATGGTACGCTGCTTATAAAGTCTGAGTTTTGGCTATTGATGAGGTCATCGACTTTCGGACCAAGAAAAAAATAGGTGGTGTAGAACGTCGCGAGGACGACAAGGAAAATAAGTATGCCGGTTAAGCAACTGGCAATGGGGCGTTTTTTTGGGTTGTCGTACATGTCAAAGTTTTGGATATTTTCCACCGTGACGCTTTGCGTACTCATCGAGCTCTTTAGCAGTATAGATCATTTTATGATACTCAACACGATCGATGAAGAGTATTCCATCAAAAAGATC
>CAZVIJ010000081.1:0-5113 GCA_964626735.1 uncultured Candidatus Saccharibacteria bacterium | reverse complement strand
CGGCTTAGGTTTTTCATCCGCCGTATCGAAGATAGGCGGATCCCCAGGCCGTATGGCGTAGCCATAGGCCGGGGGAAAAACCGTTGAGGCAAAATATGCAAGGACATACAACATACATTTAATTTCCCCGTTTGTGAAGATTCAATTTTAATTTGACTTATGCAATACTGGTCTGTCTAATCAATGAACGAAGTCAACAGCCCCACGAAAAAAGAATCGAAAATTTCTAAACTGTTTGACAATCGGAAACTTGCTAAGTTAAACCTCTCGCTCTACAAGACACATCTACAGCGCAGCAAAGTATTGAGCAAGAATAAGCTGAATCTAATATCCAATAGGATACTGCTCAACCGAAAGTTATTAGTTGAATTTTACAATTACGTCGATCTAAGGGCGAAATACGAGGTCGAGATGAATGCCGTCGGCCAATGGATCGTCGAGAACCGGGAAATTCTCCTCAACGATACCAACGATGTCTTGAACAACCTGAATCGTCGATTCCTCGCAACGCTTTCGAAGGCGAAGGGCAATTCGGAACGCGGTCTGCCGCGCGTCTATTTGCTGATAAAGCAATTTCTTGACGACCGTGCATCGCTTTTCAGCGAAAAGGATTTTATCGAGCACATCATGCGCTACCAGGACCAGACACGGCTCGATATCGATGAGCTCAGCAGCCTATCGCTTTTCATAAAGTATTTCATGGTCGAGAAGGTTTGCGACTACTTGTGGTACGTTCACCAAGATACGAGGGCGCGAATCGATGCACGAAATTATTTCCGACTAACCCACAACAAAACCCTCAATAAAAATGAAGTCGAGAACTATTTTAGCAGGATCAAGCACGAAGGCGACGAATATGCCTTGTTTTATTTCAACCACCTCAGGCTCAACAACTTCGATTCACCTGTAGTGAGCTACCTCTTGGAGATTGGAAGCGAGTCCATCAATTTCGCGAGCGCCCGTTCGCGCGAGTTGCTTGCGTATGTTTCTGGCCAAAGTATCCCTTTCATAATGCAGAATCTCTTGGTCATCAAGGATGTCGATTGGGATAAGGTATTCAAAAACGTCTCCTTGGTCGAGAAGATCCTATACCGCGACCCCGTCGATGTCTATCGCAAGATGGACAAGATTTCGAAAAACGTCTACCGAAACGAGCTGAAGAAAATCGCCAAGTATACGAAAATCCCCGAAGAGCAGCTGGCGCAGACAATCCTAAGCTTGGCCTCGAATGGCGAGAGCGAAGTACGCCGCCATGTCGGGTACTACATAATCGATAACGGCAGACGCGATGTTGAGCGCGCGATCGGCAAACGGCTCAAGAAAAATCCGTTCGGCAAAGCGAATTCGAACTACTATCTGTTCACGGTCGCTGCCGTGACGTTCGTCTTTCTCGTCATGACCTTTACGTTAGGGGAGGTCTCGATCGTGGACAACATGGCCTTGATCCCATTCTTGCTCATTCCGTACTACTACCTTGCCCGCAAGGTTGTCGACATTATCATGAGCGACAATAGCGCGCCGCGCCGACTGCCGCGAATGAATCTGAAGAACGATTTGCCCGAACAAGACGCGACGATGTTTGCAATCCCTTGTTTCTTAACATCCGAAAAAGGCATTAAGCATTCGCTCAAACTTTTGGAAACGATATACCTCGGAAACACCGGCGAGAATATCTACCTATCGCTGCTGCTCGATTATGTCGACGGCGACGAGCGGGTAAAGCCGGGCGACGACCACTTGCTCGCGCTCATGCAAAACGAGATGGCCCGACTAAACAAAAAGTACGGCTATCACGACAAGTTCTCGTTTTTCCTGCGCGAAAGAATTTGGAGCCATGGACAAGAACGCTGGATGGGGTGGGAGCGCAAGCGTGGTAAGGTGCTGGAGTTCGCCAATATCTTGAAGGGTAGGCAAATTTACAGCCCATTCATATTCTCGATGAAGAAAATCCCACGGTTCAAGTACATACTGGTTGTCGACGAAGATACGCAAGTTACGCAAGGGTTCATCGCCGATATGGTCGGGGCAATATCCCATCCGCTCAATCGTCCGTACTTCGACGACGAGACCGGAAAGCTGAAGCGGGGATTCGTGATCCTGCAGCCGGGCGTAGACTCCACGTATGCGACAAAGAACAAGAGCGTCCTTTCGAAACTGATGTGCGACGTCAAGGGGTTCAACTACTATTCGAGCCTCTCTGCCGAACTGTATTACGATTTATTCGCTGAAGGCCATTTCAAGGGAAAGGGCATCATGGATCTCGACTATTTCGTTCGCGAGTTGACGGGCGCATTCCCGAACGATGCGATGTTGAGCCACGATCTTGTCGAAGGATCCGTGTGCGGTACCGGCTATGCAAGCGATGTAACGCTCTACGAAGGATTCCCCACGACCGTTAAGTCCTTCCTGATGCGCAAGCACCGATGGATACGCGGAGACTGGCAAATCGCGGACTTCCTGGGAAATAAGGTTCTCGATCAGTCAGGGAATTACCGGCCGAACCCGTTGACCGCTTTCCAGAAATTTAAAGTGCTCGATAACATGCTCTCGTCGCTTCTCGTACCATCGATGGTCGTACTCATCATTATGGCGATGATCGGCCTAACAAGCGAAAAAGGGCTTATCTTCTCGGTGGTATCCCTCCAGTTGTTTTTCCTCGAAGCTGTATTGTCGCTCTACAATATCGTAACGAAGGCGGTAAACACGCTTGACTTCACGTACCTTTGGCCGAACCTGAAATCGCTTTTCAAAAACGTTTTCGTAAACAAGCTATTTAATTTCTTCCTGATGCCGTACGATACGTTCCTCTCGCTCGACGCCATCTTCAAGGCATTGAAAAGAAGGTTCATCACCCATAAGCATGCACTCGAATGGCAGACGTTCACGATGTCCGAAGGCGCTAAGGGAAACGATATGGATTGGTACATCGACATGTTCTTCGGCCCTTGGCTTGCATGTCTCGTCTTGCTTGTTATATTGATAGCATTCTTCGAGCCGCAGCCGCTATCCTACGCGGTTCTGACGATATGGCTCTTGATTCCTCTGTGGATAAAGATATATGACACCAAACTCACAATGAATATCGAACCGGGATACAAAGAACCTTTCCTCAAGAAGATCGCACTCAGGACGTGGAACTACTTCGACGAGTATACGACGCCTAACACCAATTACTTGCCGCCCGATAACGTCCAGGGCGTCAACAAGAAACGGATCGCTGGCTATACCTCGATTACCAATATCGGGTTCTACCTGACTTCCGCATTCTCGGCGTACGACTTTAGGTACATCACTCTCTCCAACTTTATCAGAAGGCTCGACCTGACGACCCATTCCCTAATGAAAATGGAGCGGTTCCGCGGACACTTCTACAATTGGTACGACCTTAAGACGCTCGCTCCGACGAAGCCGCTTTTCGTCTCGACCGTCGACAGCGGCAACTTCCTTGCCTGCATCGTAACGCTTGAGGAAGCGCTTCGGGCATGCATGGACATGTACGTATTCGACAACACGATGCTTAGGGGTATTGTCGATGTCGTACATGAGCTGGACGAGTACGGCGAATACATCACCGGTGACATTCGTGCTCGGTTTGACGGAATAAAAGATATCCTTTCGCAGGAGATTACTACGGTCACCCAACTGCAGCGAACCTTAAAGCGAGTGATGCTCGAGGTGCAGGGGCTGCCGCGTCCGGAAATCCCCGAAGACCATCCGTTCCATAAGCTCATCAAGAAGCTCGCGACCATGAACAACGACTTGCTCATCGAGCTGTCGCTCAGCGTACCGGATTTTAACCTTCCGTTCATAAAGAATATCCCTGACGAATCGGTACGGACGCAACTGAAGCAGCTGGGCGAAGTGAAGAATCTGCGGGAACTGGTAACGCTTCTCGATAGCATCTTCGAAAGTATCCAAAACGAGAACTTCGAGCATTTCCTGCAAATACGGGATCAGATTTATGAGAAACGCCTTTACATAAATTCCCTGTTCAAGAAGCGCGACCACTTGATCCAGGTAATAGAAAACTGGATTACCGAAATGGATTTCAGCTTCCTCTACGACAAGAACAAGAAACTCGTGACCATCGGGTATCGAGTCTCCTCAAAGCGTAAAGAGCCGTACCATTATCAGACGCTTGCTTCGGAATCGAGGCTTTCGGTATTCCTTGCTATCGCAAAATCCGATATGCCGAAGATCTTGTGGAAAGTCCTGAACCGCAAGGTTATCCCGAGCTCGAAAGCGCCATTCCTCGTTTCGTGGAGCGGTACGATGTTCGAGTATTTCATGCCGGCAATCTTCATGATGCATTACCCCGAGTCGATTTACCTGCAATCGTTCGACGGATTCCTCCACGAACAAATTTCGCACGCTAAGAAGCTCGGATTCCCCTGGGGCATCTCCGAATCGATGTACGGCGGCGTCAGCAAAGCGGGGAAGTACAAGTACAAGGCTTTCGGTTTAGCGAAAGCAGCGCTCAATCCGAACGTCGATACCCGGCATGTCGTTTCTCCGTATTCGGTATGCATGGCAATGATCCACGATTTGGACGCGTCGCTTCTGAATATCGAGCGCATCATCCTGGACGGCGGATGGGGAGAATATGGATTGTACGAAGCACTCGACTATTCGGAAGACCGCTACGCCCAGAAGGAGCATGTCATCTACGCGTATATGTCCCATCATCAAGGAATGATTCTCAATACGATCACGAATATCGTTTCGAAAAATCTGCTCATCAACTTGTTCCACAACCACAAGCTCGTGAAAAGCGTTGAGTATCTCCTTGACGAGAATCGCTCGGGACAGCCCGATGCGAATCAGATTGACCTCAAGCACGTAAAAAACATAAGATATACCTATAACTGATGAATACCTTCCCGATAAAGTTAGAACTCCACGACGTGATGAACGAGGCTCCTCAGTTTTTCTTGCAGAGCAACCAGAATCTCAAAGTCTTCACTTCAAGCTACGGCGGCGGCTTTACCAAATACAACGACATGACCGCAACATCGCATCGCGGCGATATCCAAGACGGTATCTACTTCTACATCCGCGATACCCAAACGAATGAGTTTTGGTCGACAACGATGTGGCCGACTAAAGTTAAGCC
>CAZVIJ010000080.1:0-5205 GCA_964626735.1 uncultured Candidatus Saccharibacteria bacterium | reverse complement strand
CTTTTCTTCTAGAACGGTCACTTCGGGACTTGATTGCAGTTGCTTGTATTGAGCCTGAGATGTCTTGAAGGAAAAAAAGCGTGGCTTCAAGATATACGACCATATATCGTATCGGGATAGAATATTTTTATTTTCCGAGTATTTTTTAATGATTTCGGTTTTGATCTTCGATTGAAATGAGGAATCCATTATTCTAGTGTAGCACACCTGTAACAGAATGAGACCCAAAATGGGTTGTCATCCTCAGCACCGTGTGTTAAGGTATCGCGTTTCGTAAAGGATGCAAGGGGCCGCTGGTGATCTTGTAATGTTAACTAAGAACCATGAAGGCAGACGCTCAAAGCAGAATAAATCCCGGATCCACGATCAGTGTCAACCGATCGCATCTCTTCAACCCTAATCGAGATATCAGGGAGATCATACAGGAATACCTCAATAACAACCGGTGGGTTTTCGAAAGCGAAGCGCATATTTCCGCCTACGTCGAGCATTTTGAATTTAACGATTCAATCGAGCATCTCAAAAGTCTTTTCCTGACCAGGACGATAAAGAAGGTGGGGCAGACCAGGGACTTGGAGGATTTGATCGGAGAGCTTTTGAGCGATGTCCCGAAAAAGCTGAGAAGCAAGATCAAGAAAAAAATACTCTTTTATGAATCGAAGGGATTTACCCGAGAGGAGATCGTCGCAGAAGTACTGGAACGTAAAAATATGGTAAAGCATACCTACAAGACGTTCGGGGAGTACTTGGGTATGTATAAGAAAACATATCTGCGATACGTTCTTAGGGATTACATCGATGAACGCTGCAGGAACGATTCCAGCAATATCTCGGTACATTGTATCGCTAAAGGCGCGCTCGATATGAACGGTCTCAAGGCGGTCAACGATCTTGGTGGCTCTCATGCGTTGGGAGCGCAACTCGTCATGGAATTTTCTCGTATCTTGAAGTCGGGAAGGACGACGCAATTCCTGAAATCTTTGGGCATGCAGGTAATTCCGTTTTCTGAAAATGGAGACGAATTTGGAATTATTCTCTACGACGATGTTGATATACGACCGCTTCTAGCATTGATTGAAGAACTTTATTTGCGTGAGATGGAGGAAGCTGATGTTTCGTCGCTTATAAATTTCGATACTCCGGAAGTTAGGAAGTTTTTTAAGGCGAGAGGTGTTGCGCCGCAGCCCGGAGAAAAGTTCAGGTTAAGCTGCAGTTTCGGGTGGGGGACCTTCGGAGATGCACTGCAAAAAATCGATATTACATCCTTCCAGAAATATAAACATGCTGTAAATGCGATCATTCGCGAAATGTTCGACATTGCCGATGAGCGGAGCGCAGAAAATAAAAAACGGCTCAAGGATATTCTAAAGAGCAGGGGAGAGCATGCATTGTATGCTCTCTATACGTTTCGTGCAGATGCAGACGAATGGATTAAAGTACGCGATCTTATGAACCAAATGCAAAGCGAGATCGATCACCTGCGTGCCCGGCTCGATATGAACGAGATGTAGCTGCAGCACGAAAGTGCTATAATTGGTCGATGGGGATGTAGTGGATTCGACGGATTCATAACCCCTATATTGCAAGTCGTGTTTGACTGTGACACGTACTAGAATACAGTTAATTAAGAATGCTAAAACAGATCTTAAGTCAGTAATCGCTGGATTAGCTGCTAAAGCTAATGCAGTACGAAGCTCAGTTGCAATGAGAGTTGCAGCTCCTTCATTCGCCTAACACTTTAGAATTACTAAATGTGTGGCAAGGGTACACGTAAGTTGTTCGGTGTAGCGTGATACCCTATTAACCGAATATCATCGGTGAACATTGTCCAGTCATCGTTGATCACATAGGACAATGCCTCGTGCTACTCTGTGGGATCTGTCGGGTAGGGGGCTAAAAAGATCCCAACAAACTTGTAGAGTATATAGATGTTAGAGTTCGGACGCGGGTTCGATTCCCGCCATCTCCACCAGATTAATTTTTTGGCCCTCTTCTGTTAAGAAAACCTTAGCAGGAAGAGACAAATTGATGGTTCCAAATCCTGAATTTAGGTCATAAGATAGGTTGCCGTCAAAGAGTGTCTGTAAGAGCATTGCTTTGTCATTGTAAACCGATCTTTTCCACCATTCTAAGGGATTTTCTACGTACTTTATTATCTCATCAAGCGCGGTTCCAAAGTCAAATTCAGTGAGTGTTTCTTGTGAGTTCTCCCGGAGCTCCTCTTGTTGTTTCATGAGCTCGTCAATTTGTTTTTCGTAGACTGAGATCACGTTATCGCTTGTCGCTTTTGATATGCGAATTACTAATGAGTCTATTTGAGCCTGTAAGGCCTCTATTTCACTCTCATTGACTCTCTGGTACTTGGTTCTATTCTGAGTGCGTTCTTGCCACTGATCCTTCAATACAAGCTGTACGAAGTCTAGGTGCTGTGGTTGCGGTTTGTATCGACTGAGCATCGCTTCGAATTCCGGCTCGATTTTCTCTTTGCGTACTGACTGCCACTGGAAGATGCAGCCGGTTGTCTTGCAAGTGTAGTTCGCGTACCTTTTGTTTCTACCAGTGTTCCAGCTCGCTGTGAACTTACCTTTGCACGAATCACACACAACATAACCACGTAACGGAAAATCAAGTGAGTAATCCTTTCTAAGATGCTTCCTCGTTCGTCCGTTGAGTTTGTCTTGTATGATGTTAAATTGCTCGATCGTGATGATTCCTTCATGCTTACTTTTAATTAGAGGTATTTGCCATGGATCATATTCAAGATATCCGGCATAAATAGGTTTCGAGAGGATTCTACGCACGCCATTAATTGAGCTCTTTTTCTCTATGCAATAAATCTTGTATTGTTGTTCGATGTATGTCCGCACCTCATCTAGCGTGATGAGCTGATTCGAAGCATATTTCTCGATCGCATTCTTCAGTATTGCGGCTATCGGCTCTTGTGGCTTGATTACTTTCCCGTGTTCAGGAGAGTAAATGAATTTATACCTGGTAGGTGCACAAAGACACCAATATCCTTTCTCCATGCGTGCACGTTGCTTCTGGATGACCTGGCGTTTGTTTTGTTCACGTTCTAATTGGGATTGCGCGGCCATTATAGTTTCGATGAACTGACCTTCAGGTGATTCATCAAACTTGTAGTTCAGACACTCAATTTTGACGCCGCGTGACATCAACTCACTTTTGATTCTGAAGTGGACTAGCGTATCGCGAGCGAATCTCTTGAGGTCATCAAAAACGATTTCGAACTTCTCATGCGGGTATTGATCTAGGTATGCAATAAGCTTATTCATGGCAGGACGGTCGAATAATCCACCCGACACGCCATTCTCGCGAAATATTTCCGCGATCTCATATCCATTTTGTCATGCGTAACTTACGCGTCTAGCCTCCTGGCTATCTATGCCATGACCTTCCTTGGCTTGCCGATCAGATGAGACACGACAATAAATGAGTGCTCGATTATACCGTATACTTAAATTGTTCTTTTCTTCTGTTTTGCTTCTTTTGCTCCTCGACATGGTCTATAACGCGGTTGGCGATATACACGTAATAATCTCGTAATTTGATTATTTCTTCGTCTGTGAGGTTCAATCCTTTCAAGCATTCCTTACATTGCTCTAATGAAAGCATGACTAAAACATTTCTTTGCTTTAGCCTGAGTACCTCCCAGTGCGTACGCTATTTTATATATTTACCTTTATCTTCTGCCGTTTCTGGCTCAAAGACTAGAGTTTGTATGTATCCTTGAACTTGAAGGCGACAATTTTCCCATTCCTTTTGACCGCCTTCAGGTTCGCGTAATCTTTCTGTTCAAATATCTTCAACAAATCCTCTGAGGTAATTGCCTGACCTCCAACACTTTCCTCTGCATGTATTATCAATTCACCGTTTTCCTTCTTCTCGATCGTGATTTTGGAATATGAAGCATCGTCTACAAGCTTTAGTATTGCTCGTTGTTTCTTTGTGAGAGGTTTGAGCTGGTAGGCATCCTCAAATTCCGTGAGATCGAATGTGGACTTGAATTGCTTGTCCTCCTTCAATTTCATGATGTATGGTTTGAATGTTTCATAGAGAAATATGAAAATATATGTCCGGCCTCGAATATCGAGTGCTCCCGGTGTCATAGAAAGAGTCATATTGTCAGTTAATATCGCATCACCGTCGCTATAGAGAAGAATTCCCATCGGGATACTTTCTAGTATTAGTGAGAGCAGAGCAATTTCTGAGTACCTAACCTCACCGATTACCGAATAGTTGATTGAGGCATCGTAGAATAGTGCCTTTAATGGCTTGAGTTGTGCGTTATTTGTATTGAATTCCCTTGTTTTATTGACTACATGAAGATAGAAGAGATCAAGGAGACTAAAATTGCGCCATTCTTTGTTGGATTCCCGGGAAGTGAACAGAAGTCGCGCATCATCAAGGCTATTAATTTGTCGATATGTCAGCTCTGTATCTGAAATACGATATCTACGATCGCGGATGTAATCTAGGAGCTTTGGATACTTAAGTAACATAGCATAGATCACGCTATGAATATCTTCCAAGAATTGAATCATAAAATTATACCTTGATGTATAATATACTTGTAAATTATACAGTCAAGTAGAGTTTTGAGTTAAAACGCCCTCTAAACTTGATTTATTTTTCAAGATTTCAAATTTAGAGTAGGAAGGAACTTTTGCTTTTTGTTATTCCGATGAGAAAAATGGCAGCAAATATATATATATAAACTCTGAAACAATTCATATTGTGAGGCATGTTTAAATTGGTTGAGGGGATCTACCGGGTGTCTGAAGGAGCCCTACAGCTTCATTAATATCCTTCACTATGGAAAAAACATCGAGGATTTCTTTATCATACCGAGTTGATGTAATACCTTCTAAAAAGTCATTAATTTTATTCCCATGACCACCATAATTCCGGAGAACTCGGAGAGCCTGTATTTTATACGAAATACGGTCAGAAGTATTTGAATCGTTGAAGAGATTATAGTCTCGAATCTTCTTTGCTTTTCCGTCAAGTGAATCTTTCTCTAGAAACTCCTTGAAACGGTCTCCTTGTACTATTGAATTAATGTATTGTAGTGGAGTTCTCCAGTTTTGCTTTTGATAGAGACCAATTAACTTTGAATTAAGACTATATTCGATTATTACTCCAAGATGAAGGAACATTTCTTTTTTGAAGTCTAGTACATACAAG
>CAZVIJ010000079.1:0-5632 GCA_964626735.1 uncultured Candidatus Saccharibacteria bacterium | reverse complement strand
GACCAAATTTGTACCCTTCTTTCGCCATTGCTGTAGAATACCTCATGACACGATTCGAAGCTTTGCTTCCTACGCTGCAGAACGTATTGATAATTTGCTCGCCGCTCGACTACGACAGCTACGCTGCAGGGATAATTCTCAAGAAGTACCTTTTGTCCAATGGCAAAAAGGCTCGGCTCATCTCTCCGCAAAAGAGGAACCCTAAGATTGACCGTCGGTATGCCGTCCTCCCGTTTTTTGAAGATGTCGAGTTTGTCGACACGCGTGAAGCGATTATTCAAGAGACCTTCGATGCATGCGTTTTTTTGGATGGCCCCAACTACACGATGTTCTACGACACGACCAAACGCGAACCGGCACCCGATTTATCCGGAATTCCGGTTCGAATCCAGCTCGACCATCATCTCAACCAGCACGAGAATTTCTGGACCGAGCTATTCCACTCGAATGCCGCAGGAAGTACGGTCGAGGTATTGCTCACCCAAATCGT
The DNA here is from genome assembly GCA_964626735.1 of uncultured Candidatus Saccharibacteria bacterium. GTDB lineage: Bacteria > Patescibacteriota > Dojkabacteria > JAOAGR01 > JAOAGR01 > CAZVIJ01. The sequence continues at coordinate 5,142 of CAZVIJ010000079.1, read as the reverse complement.
GCCGCTCGATTTTCTCGACAAGGATATGGCTACGCTTGCCTATTACGCGATAGCAGCCGATACCGGGAATTTCCGTTGGAATTTCTATCCGACTTCGATGGAACTGGCATCGGTACTCCTCAGGATGGGAGCCGACTTTACCGGAATCGTAGAAGAACTATTCTACGCTCGATCGAAATCGTATTTCGATATGCTGTGCTTTATCAATGGTCGGATGGAGTTCGAGCCAGATGTAGCCTCGCTCTTCGTGATCGTTACGAAAGAACTTATAGAAAGCCGACATCTCGATAAGGAACAGCTCGCGCTCATCAAGGATATTTTCTGTGAGGACCTCGCGAAGCATTACGAGGGATATGCGCGGGGTTTTCTCCTTGTGGAGCATGATGACGGGAAGGTGCGTATCGTTAATCGTTCGAACGAGAACAGGAACACGATCAACATGCCGGACTTTTTCCGCAAACTCGGGGGAAACGGCGGTGGACACTTTCACCTCGGCGGCGCATTGGTCGATTTGCCTCCACTCGAAACCAAGAAAAAAATCGTAGCGCTGCTACGGCCCTACTACGAGAGCATATCGGGAAAGAGCGTTTGAGCGGCTATTGCCATATTCCAGTGGCAAAAGTACTTGATGGCGTTCATCGACCGTTCGTTTTTCTCGAACCAATCAGAGTTTCCATGTTCACGCGAAATCCTTGCGACGAGCGCGATACAGCCGGTGCGCATCATTGCAGTTGAAGTCTTAAATACGGGACGTCCCAAATGGTCATACATCGAGCCATACGCAGACTTCGGCACGAGCGCTCCGGTCTGATCGATCGTGAAATCTTCCGATATAAGTCGAGCATGATTTATGTCTATCGGTTCAGGTTTAGTGCTTGATGATTGGCTTTGCGAAACGTTCAACACTACTCCATGGAAATGGGCGGTATGGAGCGAAGCAAGCCAGGCCACCAGCGGATAGATTCTGCGTGCAGCCGACATCTCCTTTAATGCCGTTTTCTTTCCTTTCTTTGAAGTATACGCTTCCCGCAAATACGCTTCGCCGCTAATTCTCGTTATCTGCGGCAAAAGAGACGCTAAGGTATTGGTTCCTGCATGGATTTGTTCAGTATCCTTCGGATATCTCCCCGTTAGCTTATTCATAAGATACCCGGTCAGATAATGGTACTTTGCGTAAAGGAGCTTCTCGGTTGGCATCCCGCTTAGCTTTGTAAGGAGCGGTATGCTATCTCGATCAATCGTCTTAGCCCATTCTTCAAGCGGGTCAAGTCTGTCCGTGATGCTATCGTGCACCAATCTTCTCATGCCCCGTTTGACATCGTCATCGAAGTTAACGATTGCGGAAAGGGTAACTTGCGCATCGAAGGGGGAATCATTATCGCGCGGATCAATCTCCCAGGGATGGAGGTATAAACCGTACGGCGCATGGAGTAATCTTCTGTGTTCCATGTCTTGCAGAACCGATTGGAAGTGCCAAGCCGCTAAGGTATTTCTTTGTCCGCGCATGGCGTAAAATAAAGCCTGTTTCTTTTCGGGATCCCAATCGATTGCCTCATCGAGGTCCAATGAAGGTACATCGATATCAAGATCACGTTCCAGTTCCTTCACTTCCCGATATAGGTCGACATCGCCATCTGTCAGCAGTCCCCGGTACGATGCGGCTTCAGGGAATCGTTTATGCATGCGACGATTTTACCATGATACCGATGTTTGTAATGAATCGGGCAGAATAATCGGGACAAGCAGGATAAATGTGATATAATCGGAGGATTCTTAATTTGCTTCGTTTTTTCTAGAAACACTGCGGGGCGATAATGATCATACGGCAACTTCTAATCATTGAATCAAAACTGTGTGGCTAGAGAAACAATATGTATAACAATAGAAGAAGGAACTTCCGCTCCAACAAGAGACGTTCCAACAACAGACACGCCGAGCCGAAAAAGCTCGACCCAAACAGACTCGTAAAGAAGGCATCATTTGTCCCGAAGCAGGAATCAGAATACCAACACTCATTCACCTTCGAACAGCTACCCATTCCAAACGAGCTCAAGAAAAACATTCGGATCAAGGGCTTTACCGCTCCGACTCCGATCCAAAACGAGGCAATCCCGCATATCTTGGAAGGCCGCGATGTCGTAGGCATTGCAAATACCGGAACAGGCAAGACTGCTGCGTTTCTGATCCCCCTTTTGAACAAGATCCACAACGATCGAAGGCAAAAGGTGCTTATCATTGCGCCTACACGGGAGCTGGCAGAGCAGATCGATCAGGAAATATTTTCACTAACCCGCAACATGAGGGTCATGTCCGTATTGTGCGTCGGAGGCATGTCGATCAATAAGCAGATCGGAAGGCTCAAGTCGAACTACAATTTCGTGGTCGGCACGCCGGGCAGGCTTATCGACCTCATCGAACGCGGCTGCATACGGGTTAACGCATTCCAGAACATCGTCCTCGATGAAGTCGACCGGATGCTCGATATGGGATTCATCCAAGATATCAGGTCGATCATCTCCGAGTTGCCGCAAAATAGGCACTCGCTCTTCTTTTCGGCGACGCTCGATAGGAATATCGAAGACATCATGAATTCATTTGTTCGCGATTACGTGAAGATATCCGTAAAAACCGGCGAAACTTCGGATAACGTGAACCAAGACGTCATTTATGTCAGGAACAAGGACGAGAAACTTGGAAAACTTGAGGAAATGCTTGCCGACGAGGCATTCAAAAAAGTTATCGTCTTCGTGCGAACAAAGATTGGCGTCGAAAAACTCGATAGCCATCTCTATCGCAAAGGATACAAGGTCGAATCGCTCCACGGCAATAAAACCCAAAACAGGAGGAAGCGGGCGCTCGACGCGTTTAAGCGTGGACATGCATCTATCTTGATCGCGACCGATGTAGCTGCGCGAGGTTTGGATGTACCTAATGTCACGCATGTCGTCAATTTCGATATGCCGGCAACCTATGAGGATTATACGCACCGCATCGGTCGTACCGGCCGAGGCAATCAGATTGGCCAGGCGTATACGTTCATCGAATAGTTACCCTTTTAGCTTTTTATTCACCTTTCCCGATTGACGTCTCGTCACTTCAATCGGGTCGTAGGCGTATTGCTTGATTGTTGCCGTCAACGTGCGGCCGATCTCTTGCTTCCCTCCATATGCTACATCGATACTAGGTTGATTCGCTTCCTTGCCTTTCATTCTCAAGAAAAGCGCGAAATAGAAATCAAGGAGCAGGGCATCCTGATGCCTCGATAGACTTTCGGTTGCGGCTTTGAGCAGCAACGGAACAACCGAATCGGCGTAATACACCATAAACTTCGGTATCCTGATCAGATCCGGCGGGGCTATGAATAGCTTGAGATCGGTTATCGATCCATTAAAAGGGTTAGCATAAACATAGTTTCTGAGGGTCTCAAGCACTCCAACCTCACCGACCTGCGTTACCGGAGTTCTCAGCCGTTTCTCAATGTACGTATTGCTTGGAACTTCCCGTATATCGGGGATAGAAGTCGTCGGCACGCCCGCAACGCCTCGGTCTCCCCAAAATATTCGATGCTTAGCAATCGAATCGTTCCATATACCGACGCTAACCTGGTCAGAAAGCGCATCGAGCATTACAGTTGGAGATGCCGTTAGTCTTCCGATATTCCCTTCGAATTCCACTACCGGGATTTCGAGATCAGGCGAATTCCTTCGCTCGAATACTATCCTGCCGATCTCGGCAAGATCTGCTTCTTTCGTTTGTTGCGTGATTACCATATGTCCTAAAGAAAAAGACTCGGGCGAACCCGAGCCTTTATAGGAGATAACAGATTAGTATCTGTCTCGTCCTCGACCACCACCGTATCCACCACCACGTCGGTCGTTGCCGCCATGATAGTCGCCTCTTGGTTTGTCCTCTTTTGGCCTTGCGATACTTACATTAATCTCTCTTCCATCTACTTCTTTACCGTTCAGAGCCTCCATTGCTGCTGCTGCCTGTTCTGCGTTTTCGAAAGTGATAAACGCGAAACCTTTCTGCTGAGGTTTGTATGAATCGATAATCGTCCCATACTGGGAGAACAAATCGATAAGAGTTTGGATATCGGTTGCGTAAGCTACGTTGCCTACGAACAATTTATTGTCTTGCTGCATTGCTTTTTCTTTAACTAACATGTGCAAATTGGGGACGGGATAGTAAATGGAATTGCTTCAACACACCATACGTTCCAATTGCTCCATGATTATATAGCGAACAGCGAACGATGTCGAGTTTCACTATAAGCTAAAGCCGCGGATCGATTTCCCGCTCTGTCCCCTCCTCGGAAATCATCGCCGCCATAAGCTTTACGTACGCTTCGTTTTCAGGAGAAATATCCTTATACGGTATCTCCAGCATGCTCTTCCCGATTTCGAACTCGCGGAGCGCCGTTATGTGCTTCTTATAGATGCTTTTCTTTTTGATTAGGCGTTCGTATTTGGCAGGCTTGCGGTAATCGTAGCCGTAGATCAAGGTAAGGTACTTTTCATTCCTAACCTTTACCGCTGGGGCAATATCGGGGATGTATACGTTATTCGGCTTTACGACGACACCCTCCATCCCCCGTTTCGTGGTGAGCTCTTCAAAATACGCATATGCCTTCTGAAATACGTTTTCTTCCGCAAGATCGATTTTCAAGTACTCGTCCTCACCGAGCAACTGCATCATCTCCTCATGCGTCCTGTCGAAGAACAGTTCTTCAGTGCCGTCATCCTTTACGAGCTTTAGAATCGCAAACGGCCGGAACGAGACATCGGAGGCAGCACCATACAGCCCGATTTGCTCTTCGTAGACGCTTCGATTCATCTCCTCCTCATCAAGGTTTACGCTAGACCGCAAGAACTGTTCCAAATTCCGGTATGTTTCTACGGTGCGGTCTGAAAACCGCTCGGCGAGCTCTTTCTTGTTAGCCCTCGCGAACGATTTGAAATCGTCAAGCTCGTAGTGGTTCTTTGTAAGGTCATCGAGCGCTTCGGGAAAGCCGTTTTCTTTCAGAAACGAGATTTCTTGTTTGAGCGCCGTATTGATTGTTTTGAATTGGTCTTCGATCAATCCTTCGCCGAGTATGCTCCACGGTAGCAGCTCACCATCGATAATCGCGATGCTTACATC
>CAZVIJ010000078.1:0-5705 GCA_964626735.1 uncultured Candidatus Saccharibacteria bacterium | reverse complement strand
ACCTTGCAGCGCGTATTTTTTCATCCTCACGCTTCCCACTATTGAATTTTATTTTGGAATATTTATATTGGGTTGTAGCTCTTCAAAGTAAGTTGAATACAAGTGCCTTGCGATAAGGTTCGGAATAAACATAACAGTCCGACCAAAATGTATAATTTGTTTTTGGTCGTTGATAAAATAAATTAAGTTTGTTCAGTTAGGCAAAAAGTAGTGTCATCCTAGACAACCTCGTAATCTAGGAATGAGGTTGGACACCAATACTTTTTGGTAACTCCGGAGGTGACTATACGAGTCGTAATAAAGCTTTATAAGGGAAAGTATAAATAAACGCTTTTGTTATCTCGGACAATTCCCCGGCACTTGTATCCAGCTTATTTTTTTTGCAGCTTTTCCCGTAGGTTCGTATCGAGATCGATCCCGTGTAGCGTCTTGCACCCTTCGCAAGAAGTTTCGTAATACTCGGAGGAACACCAGCGGGGAAACAACCCTATTAGCTCTGCTTTCGGATACCCCGGAAAGAGTATCGCAAGGTCATCCATTCGTAACGCGAGGTCGGGTACGACTGCTTTGAAGAAAAGCGGCATGCCGGTTTGCACGATATGGGCAAGATCATGCACTGCCGGTTCAAGGGAATACCGCACGTCGGTTACCGGGAAAACGAACGATTTAATCGACTTCAGGACTCTCAGCGTTATGTGCCTGCTGACCCGCATCCTCGAAAGGTCGGCGAAGAATTCTGCGCGCTTGATCGGGTCGACCTCGCTTTCTTGCTTCGTTACAAAGTACTCTGTGCCGATGCTTTCAATCCGCTGCATCTCGCCCCATCCTTTCGCCTGGGCGTAATAGGTAAATAACTGGCTTCGAATAAATAACGGTACGGTGGTATACGTCTGGTCTACCGCATTCATGATGGACGCAATGGTTCCTGCCGCATTCGGATCGGAAAAGCGTTTCGCATATCCTGCAGGATCAGCTTGAATGCTCCTCAGACGATTGTTCGTCGTTACGGCGCGTATAGGTTCGGGAACTAACCCCACGAAATACATCGGATTGGCAACGATCATCGGAAGTACGTCGCTCGTCTCGTCTCCGTAGCCGAAAATCAGGGAATCGCTCATACGCGAATTATATCCTATTTACGGGGCAGACGGTGTCGACTCAATCTGGCCGCCGTTCGCTTTGAGGTACTCTTCCGCCGTTAGCTGGTCGCGGCGTTTCTCGATCTCGGCGCGCTGCTTTTCAAGCTCTTTCTTCCGTTTCTCGCGAAGCATACGGTGGAATGTATAGTTACCCACGATTCCCGTGAGGATCAGCAGGATGATCAAGGTGGTCGAATATCGTTGCGCCTTTTGGAGCAGATTTTCCGTTATCTCGAAATGCTTCTTTTCCGACGGAGTGCTGTGGAATCCATCTTGATCGACTACCTCTGTCCAGAACGTATATTTGCCGACTTCCCATGGCTGGGCGGCGGTATACTCGAAACCGCCCTGATCATCGGTTGTCGTCATATACGTGTCGCTCTCGGTCTCGTTTTTTTGGATGACGAGCACGACATCGTGGTTCGGGTAGCCGGTCTTGCCTTTGACATGGAAAAGATCGGTTTTCTTGAGCATTTTGGTAAAGTCGATGACTTCGGGAGCTTTCAGCTCGTTGTTGACCTTGAATATTTCCTTGTTGCCCGAACTATCTTGTCTCGTAACGATCGTTGGTTCAGCTGATGGTGTGGGCGTCGGTTCAGAAGCTCCCGTTGAACCGCTCCCTTGACCCGTTTTCGTGGTACCCGTCGTCCCGGGTTTCGGCGTCGTCGATGTCTTCGTCGCAGTATTGGACGGTGTCGGAGTCGTACCGGTCGACTTCGTTGGTGTCGTGTTGGCGCTTCCGCTGCTGCCGGCAGAGACGGTTATCAACGAGTTCTGGAATGAAGGGTAAACTCTTGTTGATTCAGCATTGTTCAGATAAAACGAACCGGATTCGAACGTTACCCGTGCTGCGCCTTCGCTTTTTGCCGTGAAGTTTATTTTGAACAGCTGCCCGGAAGAACCATTGTAGCCGGGAGTCGGGATACCGCCGGCGAAAGAAATTATCCCTCCCGCATCGTCGGGGTAGGTGACCCACGTTTTTACGATCGATCCGCTGCTGCTGGTCGCGCCCGTAATGCTTACGAAATCCAACTGATCAGAGCTATACTTTACCTTGCCTTCCGCCGTATTGATCGGCTGCCCATCGGTATTCACCGTTACCGTAAGCGTAACGCTATCGCCAGCTTTTAGGCTGTCTTTCGATGCGGAAACATTGAGCGAGCCCCCGGCTGCGAGAACCCGATGCGAATCGAACGTCATGAATAAGGCAGCAAAGAATAGGACTAACAACAAGAGACCGCGTTTTCGCATATGCATCACTATATACAAAATTGCAAGCTTTTGTATATTGGCGTATGCACTTGCTTTTAGATATCGGAAGTACCAAAACGAAGATTGCAGTAGCGCCCGACCTGAATGGATTCGAGGAACCGCGGGTCATCAACACGCCGCAAGATTTCGATGAGGGTATTCAAACAATACTCAGGCATGCCAAAGAAATGTCTGCCGGCGAAAAATTCGTATCGGTAGCGGTCGGCGTCGCTGGGCCCCTCGACCCCGAGAAGATGATGCTCACGAATTCGCCGCATATGCCCGATTGGATCGAGAAGCCGCTGAAGAACATGATTCAAGATGAGCTCCAGGCCAACGTCAAGATGGAAAACGATATGGCGCTCGCCGGACTTGGAGAAGCGGTGAACGGTGCCGGCAACGGTGCGGATATCGTGGTATACCTCGCGGTCAATACCGGAGTAGGCGGTGTGCGCGTTGTCCAGAAAAAGATCGACGTCAGCACGATGGGATTCGAGCCGGGACATCAAATTATTGGAATCAACGAAGAAATGAAAACGCCAATTAGGCTTGAGGATTACATCTCCGGCACGGCAATCGAGATGAAATACAATAAGGAGCCAGAAGAAATGAAAAGCAAGCAGTTTTGGGACGAGATCGCGTATTATCTGGCGATCGGTATCCATAACACTATCCTGCACTGGTCGCCTGACGTCATCGTGCTTGGGGGATTGGTGATGGAAGGCATCGACGTCGATGTCGTACGAAGACATGTGCGCGAAGTACTCTCGATTTTCCCCGATATGCCGGAAATCAGGAAATCGGAGTTAACGCCATTCAGCGGACTACATGGAGGATTGGTATTGCTAAAAAGCTGACATGTCAATTATTCCGACAACAAACGAACTAAACGAAAAGACGTGGTTCGAAACGCAAACCTTTGTTCGCAATTATGAACCAGAACAGTGGACACTCGATTCTCTTCCCGCAGCTCTTGATATAGGCTCGATGAATGAAAAGGAACGCCAGAAGCTCGAAGCACTCGGTACGTGGGAGGGTTTCGTCATGGGACTTAAAAGCGATGAACATGATGGTCTCGTAATCGATGATATGGTGGATGTCGGGAATAAACTCAACGTCGGCAGAAACGGGAGAATATCCGTAGAGACGATTGTACGCCGGGCAAAAAAGCTAATGCAGCAGTCGTTCCTGCCAAAGCTGCTGTTTCATAACCATCCGAGTAGCGCGTTAGTGTCATCGAATAAACAAGCCCACAAATTCGACGATTCGTTCCCCCGTAGTGCTAACAACGGCCACATCCTGCGGGACTCGGAAAACGACTTCGTCTCAGTCAACGATATCGTTGTCTTCCTCGACGAAGAGCATAGGCAAAAAATAGCTGAAGAAACTGGAATTGCCCCTATGCATGTGTTACCGATGCAAGGCGTCATGGCAGGTCGGATCAATATTCTCCTCGTGCGAACACGCGAAACGAAAGTGATCGACGACGAGTCGGACGATCTAGATTTCTTTCTTGCGGTTCGTGAGCATATGGGCGTCGTAAAACAAATCGAAAGTGAACTACTGAAAGGAGCCGGTGTATTGAGGAGGAAATACTCGTACAAGCAGTTTCAACTAGCCCAGCAGAAGCTGATTTTGGAACAGATCAATTTTCTTGAAAGAATACGGAAATCGCAGAAATTTGGCGTTTACCTAGGTGATCCTGCGCAGTCGAAGTTGTGGAAAGTAGGTCAAAATGAGAAGCTCCTCGATTCGCTTCCTGCAAACTACTCCCATTCTTTAGCGGCGATGCATCGAGTGTAACTATCTCGTATAGCTATTCATGACGATGCTGAAATCGGTGAGATTTGTTGCGCCATCTCGGTTGACATCAGCTGTGTTCTGACCATTCTTGATCGCGTCCACCACGATGTTCGCGTCAACGTCGTTAACAATGGTGTCGTGGTTGAGGTCGGCATCGTTCCTGAGGGCCTCCGCTTTCGGGAAGAACTTCGCTAGACCGATGATCATCATAGATACGACGATTACGAAAAGGGAATACCGGATTGATTTTGTTAAGCGACTCATAGTAAATTATACCATGCAAGGTGCTTGCGCGTTACTGTAGATCACGCAAAACTTTGAGCTTTCTAGTAGAAGTTCATCTAATCAGTAAAGCCGGAAAGAAGGCCTCGGCAAGCCGCAAATAACGGTCGTAACCCTCTACAGCAGACCAATATCGAGCGAGCAACTCAGCAGTTTCGCCTTCCGGCTCTTTTACGCCGTTACCGGTAGCCGAATCGTAATATGCCTGGTAGCTGGCAAACGCACTTTCCCGTAACCGTTGAACCTGTTCGTAATCCACGAATACGTTCCATGGCGGTGGAGCAGCAGCATCGAGAATTGTCCTGCCGTTATCGGGCAGCCGGTATAAAATGGAAGCCAATCGATCCCATGCGAAAAACGGATATGCCGGCATGGTGCCTGCACCGCCTATAAAGCTCGCGCCAAATACCCGGGACCATGCTTCTTCGATGGAGTCTTCCGATTGTCCACTCATAAGTTCGGAGGAAACGAGACTACTATAGAGAAGCGCCCAATATCCTTGTTCCTGATACCTTTTTGATAGCATCAAGGTGCCCTCGTCGATGTGACGCTCGAATGGATGTGCAAGATCGCGGTATGGAAGATCACTCATGTCATGAGTATACAACAGGACTATTTGTTTTCACGCTCCTGCCCGGTATGCGCTCCGAACTCCGCCCGCATCGCTTGAATCATCTTGAATGCGTATTCGCCGGTACCGCGGGACATATAGCGGTTGAACACCGCATGCGTAATGGCGGTAAACGGAACCCCACGTTCGAGAGCATCTTGGGACGCCCACATGCCGGTTCCGAGCGAGCCGATTTCCGATTCCAAACTGTCGATGCCGCCTTGCTTTTCGATTCCCGCCTTGAGGAAGCCGACAAGCTTGCTTTCGATGATGCTTCCGTGATTCCAAACGTCGAGCATCTTGAGGATGTCGGGGTTGTAGCCGGATTCCTTGATAAGGTTCAGGCCTTCGCCGATAACCTGCATCATTCCGTATTCGATTGCGTTATGCACCATCTTTACGTAATGCCCGCTCCCGTGCGTACCGAAATAACCGTATCCGTTTTCGACTGCTAAATCTTTAAATACCTGCTCGACATGCTTGAATGCCGATTCATCCCCGCCGACCATGCAGCATGCGCCGTACCGCGCGCCTTCGACTCCACCGGAAACCCCAGCGTCGAGCATGCGGATTCCTTTCTCTTTCAAGCGTTCAGCACGCCTTACGCTGTCCTTGTAGTG
>CAZVIJ010000077.1:0-6048 GCA_964626735.1 uncultured Candidatus Saccharibacteria bacterium | reverse complement strand
CCACCGTGACGCTTTGCGTACTCATCGAGCTCTTTAGCAGTATAGATCATTTTAGGATCCTCAACACGATCGATGAAGAGTATTCCATCTAAATGATCCATCTCGTGCAAAATAATATGACTTAAGTAATTCGAGGCTGATACAATTTTCTCTTCGTTATTTGCGGTCAAGAATTGTATTTGGGAGGCCCGAGATCGTTTTACGGGACCGAAAAGACTAGAAGGTCCGGTACCGATAGATGCGCATCCTTCCCATTCAGAAGTAATCTCTTTTGAAGTATAGATGACCCTGGGATTGATTACCTCCACATATTCCTCAATGTTGTAGTCGTAGAAAACAAAAACGTTTACGTTAAACCCCACTTGGGGAGCCGAAAGTCCGACTAGAATAATCCCATCCTTCGAATTTTCTTTCGCCAATTTCTTAAGATCTTCGATTAGGTTATGAATCTCCGGATCGATTTTCTTGACCGGTTTTGACTTATTTTTGAGTATCGGGTTTGGATATTGAAGAATTTTGTCCACTCGTTGCAACATTTTTTTATTGTACCATGAACCTGGAGTAGGGTTTATTGATCTTATTTGTTTTTACGGATTCGGTCTAGTTTATAGAGGTAATCAAATAATACGCTCTCAATCTTGCAATTTGCGTCTATCATTTTGATCGTATGCTCTATCAGTTCAACTTCATCGTACGACACTTTGGGCTGCGAAAGCCTGTTTTCAAATATAATCCGCACTTTGTCACGTTCGAGCTTTGAAATTCTGGCGATACTTTCGCTCGTAATCTCATCTTGATCCGGCTGTGAAGATTCAATTTCGCCTCCGAGGTACATTATTTGAGTACGTGACCGGATTGTGGGAAGTAGAGAATCAACGTTCTTGGTTACCAATAGGATAGGAGCTTCAGTTTCCTCAAGCACTTTTAATAACGCGTTCTGGCAGATAGCTGACATCGTATCAGACTTCATCAATACAAAGCACACAGACTCTGTATGCGCATTCTGCCGAATACTGAGCTTCTTCGTGAATGATTTTATTTCATCGACTTTATATTTACCGTCCGCTGGATAAATTAGCTGGTAAGAATACGTCTTCTCCACGTTTCGTTGTAGAAATTCGACTGCAGATTCTTGGTCTTCAACCTGGTTTAGTTCTTTCGAAACAAGGATATGCTTCATGCGCCGTATTATAATTTATTTGACTCATTATATACATTTACATAAACTGATTCGTAATACCTGCCCATGCCGAGAAGTTCAACTAACGGAATAATTGACATTTTAGTCAACCAAAACGTCATCGATTTAGACAAACTCAACCAAGCAAGGGCAGAGAGCTTATCAAGCCAGACACCGTTAGACCAGCTACTCCTCGCAAAAGGCTGGATCACACCGCAAGATATCGTGAAGGCCAAATCGGTACTCTATGGTGTTCCTTACATCGATATTGCCAATGTTCAGATTCCAGCGGACCTCGTAAGCCGATACTCAGAAGACGAGGCTAAGAATGCAAAAGTATTAATTTTCGAGAACAATAACAACGTTTTCAAGGCTGCAATGGCAAACCCACTCGACATCCAGTCGATCAGATATTTTGAACAAAAACTAAACGGGAGAGTACAAGTTTATATTGCTGCCGAACAAGATATAGACAGCAAAATAAAAAGCTTATTTCAAAATAAGTTTAGCTCTGAAGTATCTACTGCCATCGAGGAAGCTGTTTCATCTTCAGATTTCATTGATGTATCTCAGGAGTCTACCGACATAAATACAATTGATGTAAATAACACTCCGGTCGCAAAGATCCTCAATATGATGCTCGAGAGCGCGGCACAGACGAAAGCATCCGACATACATATTGAACCCGAGGAAGCGAAGATAAGGGTGAGGTTCAGGGTACACGGTATTTTGAAAGAGACGTTAACGTTGCCGAGCCAGGTTGGGCCGTCGCTGGTTTCCAGGGTGAAGATTCTTGGTCAAATGCCGATTGATGAAAAGCGCAAACCGCTTGACGGACGTTTCCAAATCAAGTCCGACGGACAGGAGATAGATTTGCGTGTCTCTACGCTTCCTACGGTACTGGGCGAGAAAGTAGTTATCCGTTTGCTCCGTAAAGATCTTGGCATCCTATCGCTTGAGGACACCGGTATGAGGGGCAATGCTCTAAAGACCTTCATGGACGGATTAAAATCGACATCGGGCATCATACTTGTAACCGGTCCAACCGGTTCCGGCAAGACGGTTACCGTTGCGACCAGCATGTCTATCCTCAACAAACCTGAGGTAAATATTGTATCGATTGAGGATCCTGTCGAAATTAAGATACCGGGAGTAAACCAGGTACAAGTAAATGTCGATGCCGGTCTGACTTTCGCATCCGCGTTACGAGCGTTTCTCCGCCAGGATCCGAATATCATAAGCGTCGGTGAGATTCGAGACGGTGAAACTGCTTCCTTAGCATCCCAAGCATCATTAACAGGACACTTGGTTATATCGACCCTACACACGAATAGCGCCGCTGGTGTTTTGCCGCGACTTCTCGATATGGGAATCGAGCCTTACATAATCGCATCGACCGTACACGTATGTACAGCTCAGCGTCTTTGTCGAAAAGTCTGCCCGCACTGCATATATGCGTATGAGCCAGATGAAGCAGAGCTCATCGAGATCAAACGGGTGCTCGGAGAGCATCGTGAATTTAACCTGAATAAGTTTATAGAATCGCAAGAAAAGCTTATTTCAAAAAACAACGTCCCGGTATATGCATCAAAAATTGAAATCGCTGATGAAGAAAGCGAGCATACCGCACCCGTTCAAGCACCAGTTTTACCCGATATCCTCGATATAGGCACAACTCCCAAGTCGTTAAAGCTGTTCAGAGGGAAAGGATGCGACAAATGCCAAGGTACCGGATACTCAGGGCGTATCGGGATTTTTGAGGTCTTCAGGGTTAACGAGAAAATCGGAAGCTTGGTTATGCAGCATAGCGCAGCCGACGTTATAGAACGTCAAGCGATGGAGGACGGCATGATCAAGATGATCCAGGATGGCTATTACAAATGTATCGAAGGCATTACAACTCTTGAAGAAGTTCAACGCGTCATTCACGCCTGATTACTTTGCGTTATCGTACAAAATAATTTACATTGGTTAAAGAAAATGTTTGGCAGAAACAATACAGATATCACCAATACGAACCAGGGTGCCAACTCGGTTCCAGATCAGCAGGGAATAGCAGTAAACGGATATGTTTCTCCCTACGGATCACCGGCAGCAACGAATAATGACACTGCTAACATGGCGAACACCCAAGCTGACCCGCAGCAATCGCCCCAAACACTTTCTACAGGTACGGATAACCTGCTTGACGATCCAATCCAGGTAAATCAAATACTCAATAACGGTGGACTAAATATACCTTCACCGGTTATAGCCAATCCTCTACCTGCTAATCAGCAATTAGGGACAAACGCTATTGAAACTCTTATACCGACCGATCAAGCTAACAACCCTATCGAAATGCCAATTACTCCAGTTAGCAATCAAGAACAGGTTAGCATCTCACTAGAAGATTCTGCCACCGTTCCAAGCGTCGCAGACCTTACTTCGGAAAAGCCTTTATCTACGCCAGTGCTTGAGTCTTTAGCAACACCCTCCGGTGCATATGCGGAGAACACTTCAGTAGATACGACACTTAATCCAGAAGTCGATTTATTGTCGCCGATTGCTGATGATCCTAATGGAGACATAATAACCAATGTAAAGGTTAACGATTTCTCCATAAAGGAGCTTCTTGATATCGTTATTCAAAAGAACGCATCAGATTTACATTTGACGGTAGGCTATCCCGCATCGATACGAATCGACAGTAAGTTGGAGCGAATCGGCGATCCGCTCACTCCCGACCAGGTGAAAAAGCTAATCCACCAAACGTTAAGTCCGAACCAAAAAGAGCTTTTAGAGGTAAATAAAGAAGTGGATCTCTCATACGACCACGATAAAAAAGCGAGGTTTAGAGTAAATGCTTATAACGAGCGCGGAAACTTGGCGGCAGCGTATCGACTGATACCAACACGCATCAAAACGCTCGAAGAATTAAGGCTTCCTCCAGCGCTGTATGACTTTACGAAAATCCCTCAGGGCTTATTCTTAGTAACCGGGCCAACCGGGCACGGAAAGTCGACAACGCTTGCAGCGATGCTCCAGGAAATAAACGAGCACTACGCTGAGCATATCATTACGATCGAAGATCCTATCGAATACGTATACCCGCAAGGGAGGGCACTCGTAGACCAACGCGAGCTTGGCGAAGATACCCACGATTGGAGCATTGCTCTTAAAAGTATATTGAGACAAGACCCCGACGTTGTTCTCATCGGTGAGATGCGAGATTTCGAGACAATCCAATCGGCAATCACCATCTCAGAAACCGGCCACTTGGTTTTTGCGACCCTTCACACCAATAGCGCAGCTCAATCGATAGATCGTATTATCGACGTATTTCCGCCTCATCAACAGGAGCAAATACGAACCCAGTTGGCTGGATCACTTAAAGGTATACTTTCGCAGCGTTTGATACCGAAGCTCGGCGGAGGCAGGGAAGCGGCAATCGAGCTTATGATTGTTACTCCGGCAATTCAGAATCTCATTCGAGAAGGAAAAACATACCAGATCGATAATGTCATATCTACATCGTACGATATGGGAATGGTGACTCTCGAGCGATCGTTGGTAAAGATGGTACGTGAAGGCAAAATTACGGTGGAAATGGCGCAAGAATACGCAATCCGCCCAGAAGAAATACTTAAGCTTATGAAATCGGGAGCCTAACAATGAAATTCAAGTATAAAATCGTCGATGCAAATAGCAGACCTCGAGAAGGAGAAATCGAAGGCGAAGATATCCAGAAGGTTGGCGATTCGTTATTGAGTCAAGGATTCACAATTCTAAGCCTCAAACCGAAAGGTATTTCCCTCGAGAACCTCAAGAACATCAACGTGGGAGGGGTTCCATTTAAGGAAAAAGTTTTGTTTATCAGGCAAATGTCTTTCATGATCAATGCTGGACTTCCTCTTACCCAAGCACTGGAGATAGCGGAAAACCAGATACTCAACTTCACATTCAAGAATGCGGTAGCCGCAATTCTCAAGGATGTACAGTCTGGATTAGCGCTTTCAAAAGCTATGGATAAGTTTCCCAAGATTTTCGACAACGTTATCAGGAACCTTATCAGATCTGGCGAGGAATCCGGCAAGCTAGACTTGATTCTCGATAGAGTTGCAGACGATCTTGAAAAGAAGCAAGAATTCGATGGCAAAGTTAGGGGAGCACTGATTTACCCCGTCGTAATATTAATCGCCATAGCGGCCGTAGTTGCGCTGCTGCTCGTGTTCATGATTCCCCAAATGAGCAAGTTATTTGAAGATCGAGGCGAAGCATTACCGTTCGCGACACAAATCGTCGTCAACGCAAGCAATTTCCTTCGGGGGATCGGTGGAGTTTTTACCTTAATCCTGCTAGTTGCGGGTTCTATAGCGCTAGCATATTACCGAAGGACACCTTCAGGTCGTATTGTTACCGACGCCGCAATTTTGAAAGCGCCTGTATTTGGTTCGTTAGCGAGCAAAGCCCAAGTAGCATCGTTCGCTCGGACATTCTCAATGCTTATCTCCGCTGGCGTTCCTATTTTGGACTCGCTTTCCCTGGTGGCGAACTCAACCACAAATGCAGTTTTCGTTAACTCAATAGAAAACGCGCGCAAGAAAGTAGAGAAAGGCATTCCGCTTTCTCAACCGATACTTGCCGCCGAAAACTTCCCTCCAATCGTAGGTCATATGATTCGAGTCGGAGAAGAAACAGGAAAAATCGATGAAGTGCTATCAAAAGTAGGCGTTCAATATTCGAAAGAAGTAGATCAAATGGCAGATAACCTAACCAAGCTAATGGAGCCTTTGATCCTCATTATTATGGGTGTAGTCGTCGGAGTTCTAGCAATCGCTGTCTATTTGCCTATATTCTCGCTCGGATCGACAATATCAGGTATTAAG
>CAZVIJ010000076.1:0-6443 GCA_964626735.1 uncultured Candidatus Saccharibacteria bacterium | reverse complement strand
CGCCACTTGCACGTTCGAGTTTTTGCGAGCAGTTGCGATACCTCTCAGTGCAGCATAAATGCCGGCGACTACGGGGATCAGGAACGGCGAGGTGATTGTTGCCGATGCCGTGACGACGGTTTTCGAACCGTTGAGCCAAAGCATCGGTAATACCCACGACATGGTCGAGACCAAGTTATGGATCCAGTTCGAAGTGTTGTAATGAGTCTTGTCGTAAACGCCCTGCTTGAATTCGGCAGAGATATTACCCAGGAAGAACGACCATTTATTGTTCGTATTGTAAGCGGAGGTCGAGTTGACCATCAGTACTTCGAAGGCGTCGTAGAAGTCGTCAATTGTTCTGCCCTGTTGCTGGTACTGGGTAACGTAACCGTACACGCGCTTGAGGTCGGTTTCGGAAATGACCGAAAATTGAGCATCTTGCCGAGAACCTATTGCGTTACCGCTTGCGTCGCGTATGACTTTGTCCTCTGCGCTCAGCGCACGTTGCATTGCCTTGCCGAGTACATCCAGGTTCGCAGCGCTAGGATTTTGGATCGCCGCATCGAGCTCAGCACGAACCATATCCTTGGTGATAACGACCGCATGATCGACCGGGACAGCACCGGTATTGTTTTTTCCGCGTTCGGTATTAGCGACCTTAATATGCGCTTGGTCGACCGCTTGGCGTAGCTTATCGATCTTCGCGAATTGGGCGAGTTTATTGTTCGTGAGGTAGTCGATATCCGACTGTGTTTCGCCCGATGCGATCACTTTATCGATAGCCTCGACCAGCTTGACATACTTATGCGTTTCGACGCCGGACCTGACAGTTGCCGATAGAACTACATTGACGATGAGCTGGACGATAGGATGCCGATCCGGCGCAAATGTCTGAGAAGCCTCATCGGCAGCGCTCATGATTTTTTCCTTGAGATTCGCGCCTTTCAGCTGCAGCTTATTGCCGTTTATCGGTAGTTCGTCGTTATCGTCGTAAACCTCATCGACGGGAGTCGGCGGCAGGGGTATCGTTGGGGTTGCTGTATAATTGTCGCCATCGGTATATCGTTCACCGGTAGGTGTTACAACCTGGACTAGATTATTTGTATCAGCCGGTCTTGATGAAGGCGGTTCAAATGTCATGTTGGACAGAATTGGTCCGTTCAAACCTGAGGATGCTTGAGTTTGAAGATGTGCAGGCGGGATAATGGAATCCGGCAGTGAAGTACTGGGTAACGTTGATAGTGCTTCGGCTGCTGGTGGCATATGGATTAGTCTATAAAATATTCTCGATTATTCCAATAATATCTTCATTAATTATACACCAGGATCAGAATAAGGAATACCGTTCTTCTTTCCATGGATCGGCGGTATTGCTGTATCCCCTGACTTCCCAAAACCCCCGTTCATCGTGATCCAGGAACTCAAGTTTGGTCAAGAACTTGCTTCCTTTCCACCCGTAAAGCGATGGGATAATCATGCGGACCGGCGCTCCGTGCTCTCTGGGGAGCGGTTCGTGATCCAATTCGTACGCGAGTATTACGTTTTTATCGAGCAGCGCTTCAAGTGGGGTATTGGTGGTATAGCCGTCCAAACCGTATTGTATGACAAACTTAGCGGACGGTTTGGGTTTAACCGTATCGATTATGTCTTTGAGCAGGACGCCACCCCAGGTAACGTCAAACTTGCTCCATCTGGTTACGCAATGGAAATCGGCAGTAATTTCCGATTTAGGCAAAGACATCAATTCTTCCCAAGTTAGCGAAATCGGGTTTTCGACCAACCCGGTTACCTCAAAGCGATACTTTTTTTCGAAAAATATCGGTTTTACTCCTAAGTCTAGGACGGGAAAACCAGTCACTAACCGTTGTCCCGGCGGTAGTCTTTCGTTGTCTCCTGTCGGTAGAGCAGATTTCTGCGTTTCCCTGCCTTTTCGCGCTACTAATTCTTTGGCCTTCACGAAGGCATCGTTTATAGATCCCATATTGTTTATTGTATATCCAATTAACAGCTAATTCGATACGCTCATCGGCGCTGTCGTTGTGTCGACTTTATATGTTTTCGTGCTTGTATAGGAATTATAGGTGCTGGTGACCGCCACGTTTTTGGTTGTTGCGGGCGTACTATTGGTGACGGTCGCTGTGCATGAACCGTTCGAGTACGTTACCGTAAAGTTTCCGGTATAGTTCATATTCGTTCTGAGCCGGTACATCGTCTCCTCGAGGCAGTTTCTAATACCCAATTGCGAGAGCGTATTCGATCCGAAATTCTTGGATGCTATCGTCGTATCGATCGTGGAGAGGAGCAGAGTTAATCCTCCCGCTATCAAGATCGCGGAAACTATCAAAACCGTCGTGAGCGCTATATTTCCTTTTCTTTTTCTGGTTTTCATCGTACGGAGTACATTGTTTGTATCGTTGAGGTAGCGTTTGAAGATTTTGTGCTTTTTAAGTCAATCGTTATCCTCGTACCGATCGTGGTGCCAGAAACGGTATTTACCTTTTCGAAATACAGTTTCGTGACCTGAACGTTGGATGGTGTAAGCGGAAACGTCGATCCGCTTTGCGAGAAGGTCAAGACCGTTCCGTTGAGATAATATTCGTAGTAGCCGCTTGAAGGAAGAAGCCGCAATTTACCCGCATTATTGGCGAACGTCGAGTTTACCGTGTCAACCGATGTCGACTTCCTGAAGCTGTCTTGCAGATGTTCGAGAAGGTAGATTTTGCTTCGTTCCAATTCACCCTTTTGTGCTGCTGACAGATTATAGGTATTGATCGCAAGGACAAATTGGATGATCGATAGGAACACGATACCGAAAATCCCGATATACGTAACCGATTCGACGAGCGTCATTCCGAATTTTATTTCTTTTGTTCTAGCAGGTTTCATTTTTGATACGTTATCGTTACTGAAGACACGATTGGCCCATACACGTTATCCCCCGATGTCAAGTACGCCTTGTACTGCACGTACCTATTCCCCTGCCCTGCCACTTCCGGAATGTTTTCTCCGGAAGCTGTCGTGAAATACGTTGCTGTTGTGCCATCCGGTCCGAACCATGCATTGGTCGAAACTTCGGACGTCGTTGACCCCGTCCGTACTTGGTACTTGAGCGTTGCGAGATTAGGTACGGTGGCATTCCAGCCGATAGTGTTGTACGTCGTGGTTGCCGATGTCGTGTCGAAGATGGAGGATGTGAATGTGCCCGACGGTACGACCCCCATTCCCAGGCCGTTTCCCCCTCCCGGGCCGCCCTTGATAAGCTTCAGCTCGCTTGAAGTATCGCCGGTAATGACATACGAGTATGCATCGCCAACCGAATTGACGACGGACGCCAGTCCATTTGCTCCGGTTGCTATGGTGGTTCCTCCGCAACGCGTCAGGCTTGATTCAGTATTGATGTTGATAACTTGATACTGTTCGGTACCTCCCGTACCTACGATGATCGCTCTTCCCGTACCGTCGGGCGCAACGGTTACCCCCGTCGGATTCATACCGTTGGTATCATAGCTCGATATAACGGTTCTTGTTCCTGTCTTGGTAGTGATATCGACGATAAAGAATTCGTTCTTTGTAGTTGATGTTGCTGTTGCGATATACGCACGGGTAGCTGCGCTGTTGATATAGACGTCGATTCCACCGAGCGCATTGAGCTGGGCTTGGCCGACGACGCTCGCCGAAGCCGGGTTTGAAATATCGATAATCTGCATTTGCGTCGTCGAACTATTGGTCGTGACGTAGGCATATTTTCCCTTGATTACGATACTGGTACCGGTTCCTGCCAGATTTACGGCTGAGCCCACTTGTGCGCGCGATCCGGTTTTCGCGGAAAGGTCGAAGACGTAGAATTTAGAACCCGAGGTCATATATCCGTAATTCCCCGACGTCGCGACGGCGCTTCCTGCGCCATTGCCGGGAGCGTTGAAGTATCCTGCTTCGCTGAATGGAGTCGACGAGACATTGATAATGACAACCTCCTTGCTGTTGGTATCCGTTCCAATGTATGCGTAATTCGTTTCGCCGAACACAGAATTCGTTTTATACCCGTCAAACGTACCGACGTTTGTAGTAACCGGCGGTGAGGAATTGGAAACAGTAACGTGCGCGTAGGACACTCCAGAAGCGTTATTTCCTGTACCGATATAGGCAACCCCGGGCAGTGCGGTGATCGCGTTTGCTATACCCTGCCCTGGCAAGTCCGAGGCCGTCAGCGTGAGGTTGGGATTGCACCAGTCTGCGTATACGACGGTATCGAGCGAAACTTCTCCATCGCCCGTCGTGGTGAGGACGGTATTGTTTCGTGTTCCCGGCGTGAAGTCGGTCGTCGTCGTTTGCGTCCAGGGCAAGGTTGACCAGTCGTTGATGTATGTGTAGGTCGTATAGGTATTTGTCGTATTGAAATTATCGGTCCACGTCGCGGTAAGCGTCAACTTCCTCGAGTGGGCGTCGTTTGTGCCCGAAACCGCAACGTTTCCGCTTGCATCACGATAAACCGGAAGCAGTTCGAAACTTACGGTGATTCCGTTTACCGTGCTGCTTCCTGAGGAGATGCTGTATGTGTTATTGGAGAAGGTTAAATGCTTAGCGCCTGTCGATGTATTCTGGACGATTGATGACCACGAGTCGTTTTTGCTTATGAGGATCGCGTTAGAAAGTTCTCCAAGATATGACGCCGCTTCGAGCTTCTTATACGAATTGTAGTTGGCGCGGTACGCATCCATGGAGAAGAAAACGGTGCTGATGGTCAACATCGAGAACAGCGCGACCGCAACAATGATTTCTACCATGCTGAATCCTCTCTTTTTGGATTTAAACTTTCGCATAATCGATAAGCCCTTCGCTGCTAATGGTTATCAGGTAATTGTTGGCATAGTCTGAAACTTTTACGGATCCGTAATGGTTTGGCCTGAATGACCCTGTTGAGAAATTGATGTCGATTGCTCCTCCGCTTAACGAAATCTGCGATATCGTGACGCCGTTCTGTAATGGATACTCTTCGGTACTTTCGGCAGTAGCCAACGTTGAGCCGATATACAGCGTATATTTGTTGGTACTGAAAGAAATGCCGTAGCTTTTCGACGAGAGCCCGGTATAGCCCTTTTGCTGGTAAGAAAATATCGAAGACTCGATCTCCTTCACGACATCCTGCAATTTCTCGCCCTGTATTTGCTGAATCGTATACGGCATCACGATTACGGTTACGCTAATGAAGATCCCAAGCACCAAAAGCATTTCCATCAGGGTATACCCCATCTTTTTTGCCATCGTCTTCATATCAATTGTTGATACTGCTGGTAAGCTGGTAAATAGGACCGATAATCGAGATCGCAAGACCGCCGATCATCAACCCGATGAAAACCAGAAGCAGCGGCTCAAGCAACGTCGTAAGGTTGTTGCTCATGTCTTCGACGTCTTCAGCGTAGAATTCATGCAGATACAGCAGATTCTCTTCAAGCGAGCTTGTTTGCTCTCCTACTTCGATCATCTTGGTGAACGTAGACGGAAAATAGGTCGGATTTGCAGAAAGCGCTTCGGCAAGTCCCATTCCTGCTTGCACTTTTTCCCGTACACCGGCAACGATCTTTGCGTAAATATGGTTCTCGATCGTGGTCTCGGTAATCTGGAGCGCCTTTATAAGCGGGATACCGCTTTCGAGAAGGATTCCGAGCGTTCTCGAGAAATTCGCGAGAATACTGTGTTTGGTAAGCTTTTTGATGATCGGAACTCCCAGAACGAGACGATCCTTGAACTTGCGTCCCGGAGGAGTTTTCATGAAATAGCTGAATCCCACCACGAATACAAGCAATCCGAGGCCGATCGTGAGCTTATTGTCTCGGAGCATTTTTGCCGTGGAGATCATGCCGAGCGTAAAAGCAGGAACATTTTTGAACGAAGTAAACAAACTCTCCAAACGGGGAAGGATAAAAAACACGACGCCCATTGCCTCGAATATTGTAAGGCCGAAGACCATCATCGGATAGAAGAGCGCGCCTTTAACTTTCTTCTTCAGCTCGTAATCTTTCTTAAGGTAATCTGCCAAGTAAAAGAGATTTTTTTCCAAGGTTCCTCCCTGTTCGCCCGCATTCACGATGGAGGAAATGATTCCCGGGAAGACTTTTTTATATTTCGCGAACGATTCGGATAGGCTCATGCCGCTCTGGACATCGGTTAGTACGTACCCGAATGCCTCTTTGAGCTTTGGGTTTTGTGTCTGCTGGTAGAGCGATTTCAAAACATCCTCGATTGCAAGCGATGATTTGAGCATCACCGAAAGCTGCCGAATTGCAAGCACGATATCAAGCATTTTGACACGTCCCAGACTATTGGGGTTTTTCTTTTTCTTGACTTCAGAAACGCTCTGATCTTTTGATTCTGCTGGTTGTTCGTTTTTCATTCTTTGAGTGCCGTTACGCGTAACAATTCTTCGATGCTCGTCCATCCAGAATATAATTTTCTAACGCCAT
>CAZVIJ010000075.1:0-6465 GCA_964626735.1 uncultured Candidatus Saccharibacteria bacterium | reverse complement strand
TTAGTGGCTGCGAAACTTCTGCTCACGTTGGACACGTAATCGGACGAAAATTGTGTTGAAGTATTCCCGGCTGCTTTGGGAGAAGAAGGGCTCTTGCCGTCGGCTGACGGGGTTAAGAGCGTTCTCGAGAGGTTCTCCTTACCTCCAAGCGTTCGGATATAGTTCGAAGCGTACGGATAGACCGAATAGGTAAGGATCGATGATCCCAGCAAGAAGCAAAGCGCCGTCATGCCCAACTTGAATCTGTCTCGCGGGTCAGTAATTTTCTTAGTATGTGGCGTTTGGGTGGGAATTTCGCGTTTTACGTACTTATAAAGCATGTTTCCGCACGGTTAACATTGGAGTATGAATCATGTACCATGAATTGTACAGTTCAGTACATGGGGTGTCTATTTAACTCGTAATTTGCCTATTGAAATGAGCTAATTGCCTAAAACGCAACTCGTAGGACAACCGGAGGTACTTATAACATGTTCTATGTAGTTGAAAAGATTTAATAAATGCTGTATATTCCCTAAGACTTTCTAAGACATATAGTCGACAGAAATACAAAAATCTTGTATATTAGCAAAGTTATTAAATAATTATGGCAACATTTCAAAGAACAAAACCGCATGTAAATGTTGGTACTATTGGTCACGTTGACCATGGAAAAACCACATTGACTGCAGCAATCCTTGCTGTCCTCAACAAAGCAGGATTTTCCGCTGACAAAAAAAATGTAGATGGTATCGATAAGGCTCCTGAAGAAAAGGCTCGAGGTATCACCATTAACGCTACTCACGTCGAATACGAAACAGCAAACCGACACTACGCACACGTAGATTGCCCAGGTCACGCAGACTACATCAAGAACGTGATCACTGGTGCTGCACAGATGGACGGCGCTATTTTGGTTGTTGCCGCAACAGACGGTCCAATGCCTCAAACCCGAGAGCATATCCTTCTTGCAAAGCAGGTTGGCGTTCCGAGACTTGTCGTATTCTTGAACAAGTGCGACATGGTCGACGATACAGAAATGATCGACCTCGTTGAAGAAGAGCTTAAGGAAATTCTTGCTAAGTACGAGTTCTCGTCAGATACTCCGTTTATCCGAGGTTCTGCACTCAAGGCACTCGAAGAGCCTGATATGGGCGAATGGTCGAATAAGATCATGGACCTTATGAACGCTGTCGACTCATTTGTTCCAACACCAGAGCGACCTACTGAAGGCGCGCTTCTCCTCCCAATCGAGGATGTATTCTCAATCAAAGGACGAGGTACCGTTGTTACTGGTCGTGTTGAGCGAGGTAAAGTTAAGGTCGGTGATGCAGTTTCGCTCGTCGGTCTTGGAAAAGACAAGCAGTCTACCGTTACTGGAGTCGAGATGTTCCAGAAATCTCTCGATGAGGGTATCGCAGGAGACAATGTAGGTCTTTTGCTTCGAGGTATCGAAAAGGATGATGTGGTTCGTGGTCAAGTTATCGCTAAGCCAGGATCAATCACACCTCATACCAAGTTCACAGCACAGGTGTATATCCTCAAGAAAGAGGAAGGTGGACGACATACTCCATTCGTAAACGGATACAGGCCACAGTTCTATATCCGAACCACCGATGTAACTGGTGAAGTTAAGTTACTCGAAGGGGAAATGGCAATGCCAGGAGACAATATCACGGCTGAAATCACCTTGATCGCTCCGGTTGCTATGGAAGAGGGAATGCGATTCGCTATCCGAGAGGGTGGCAAGACAGTAGGTGCCGGCGTAGTAAGTAAAATTATTGAATAAGTGAAGAAGAAACAAGACGATGCAGGTAATAAGAATTAAAGTAAGAGGATACGATGCCGGTTTAGTCGATTCGTCAGTAAAGAAGGTTATTGAAACAGCATTAAGGACAGGGGCGCGAGTTAAGGGCCCCGTCCCACTTCCAACTAGAATCAAGAAGTGGACTGTTTTGACCTCCCCTAACATTGACAAGAGATCGCAGGAAGCTTTTGAAAGAAGGACTTCAATCCGTTTAGTCGATATTACAAACACAACACCTAAGACTATAGATGCTTTAACATATCTAGAATTGCCTGCAGGTATAGTTGCAGATATCCAAATAATCACTAAGTAAAACGAAAATGTTGCTCGCTAAAAAGAAAAATATGACGCAAGTGTTTGCTGACGATAACAAGGTGGTACCTGTAACTATTCTTGATTTCTCTGAATGCGCTGTTATAAAAGGCCAGAAGAAATCCGGCACATTTGTAGGTATCGGAAAAAAGCGTCATGCCTCCAAAGCTGAAGTTGGCAAGTACGGAGAGGGAAATGTTCCCGAATTCGCTGCACCAACGAGCGAAGAGGTTTCCGAAATCGAAATGCTAAACCCAGGCGATACAGTTAACCTGTATGCTTACTCGAAAGGTAAGGGGTTCGCCGGAGTAGTAAGAATGTGGAAATTCAAAGGAGGAAAAAGGACACACGGTCAAAGCGATCGACAACGACATCCAGGTTCAGTTGGAGCAGGCACTACGCCTGGCCGAGTTTTCAAGGGTAAAAGAATGGGAAGACTCAAGGGTCAGGAAAAGGTTACTGTTCGAGGCGTAAAGGTTGTCTCGGTTGATGCCGATAATAAATTGATTTGCGTAAAAGGTTCCATTCCAGGAACGTATGATTCTATAGTAGTTATTACAAGAAAATGAAAGTTAACGTATTAAAACTCGATAACACTACCTCGAACATCGATGTCGACCTAGAGCTTTCCGGTCTTTCCGCGAACGTCTCGTACGATCTTGCCCTTATCAACAGGGTAAAAAATCAAGCTGAGAAGCAAGGCACTAAACATGCAAAAACTCGATCCGAAATTAGAACCGGAACGAAAAAACCGTACAGGCAAAAGGGTACCGGTAACGCCCGACAAGGCTCAACCAAAGGCCCTCATTTTGTTGGTGGAGGTGTCGCACATGGCCCAATGCCCGATACTTCGAAGTTGAAGCTCAACAAGAAGTACAAGTCAGTCGCGTTAAAGAAAATCGTTGCTGCAAAATTGCAGGATGATTCTCTGAAATTTGTCGAACTTGGTTCGGACAAGAAAGCTTTGCGAACTTTTGCAAGTGCTCTTCCAAAGTCGCTTTTGATCTATTCGAAGGATAGCAAGGAACTTGTTAGGTCTATACAGAACGTCCCCGGCATCGAATTGCTGGAAGTTGAGTCTGTTAGCCCTACCTCGATTGTGAATTATGCTCAAGTACTTATCGACGTAAACTCAAAGGAAGAGTTTGAGAAAATATTAAAGAAGTAACATGGAAGTATCTAATCAAAAAAGCGTAATAGTCCGCCCGGTTCTCTCCGAGAAGTCCCTCAATCACTATAAGGACAATAAAGTTTGTACTTTTTGGGTCAACCCTAAATCTACAAAGAAGGACATCATGCATTCTTTCAGACAAGTTTATGGTGTTGAGCCAAAGAGTATACGAACCGTAGTAACTCGAAAGTTGAAACCGAACGTTAACCGAAGATCTGGCAACGCTAAGGACACTTCACGAGTCAACAGGGTATTGAGCAAGAAAGCATACATTGGTATCGGTGATAATACATTAGATATTTTTGAAAATATAAAATAACGTGGCACTTAAGATTTTAAAACCTACAAACGCTTCTCGACGTGGAACCATATTGGTTGACCACAAAGCTACGGTTACTGCAAAGAAACCGAAGTCAAGTCTCGTCGTCAAGCTGAAGAAGAATTCGGGTCGATCTGGCGGTAAAATCACTGTTCACCATAAAGGCGGAGCTGTCAAGAAGAATTACAGAATTATCGATTTTAAGCGAGCAATTCGCGATGTCTATGGTACTGTAAAGACCATTGAATATGATCCAAACCGAAATGTATATATTTCTCTTATTGCTTATACTGATGGAAAATATGCTTATGTCCTTACTCCACAAGGGGTAGGCGTAGGCGACAAGATCATCGCAGGCGATGACGTCCCCGTAGATAATGGGAATGCAATGCCTCTAAACAAAATTCCTGTTGGTACTCAAATCCATAATATCGAGATCAACCCAGGAGCAGGAGGCGTAATGGTTAGGGCTGCTGGCATGTCGGCAACACTTATGGGTTTCGACGAAAGGAAAATGGCTCAGATAAAGATGCCTTCCAAAGAGGTTCGTGTTGTTAACTCAAGCTGTTATGCTACAATTGGCGTGCTTTCGAATGCAGACTATAAGAATACTATTATAGGTAAGGCAGGTCGTAATAGATGGAAAGGTGTTAGGCCGACCGTAAGAGGTATGGTTAAACCTCCATCAGAGCACCCCCACGGAGGTGGTGAAGCTAAAGGTGTCATTGGACACGTTGCTAAGGACCGATGGGGTAACGTCAAGGGTACTAAGACCAGACGAAAGAAGCATCGATTTACGAAGTTTATTTTAGTAAACCGAAAAGGTCAGAAAGTTAAACAGAAATAAGATATGTCTAGATCATTAAAAAAAGGACCATATATTGATGAAAAGCTTTTGAAGAAAGTTTTGAAAGCTAAAGAGGCTAAAGATAAGAAGCCTATCAAGACATGGGCGAGAGCATCGCAGATCTCTCCGGAATTCATCGGAATGAATATCGCTGTTCACGATGGTCGAAAACATGTGAGCATTTATATATCTGAAGAAATGGTCGGACACAGGTTGGGAGAGTTCGTATTGACCCGAACTTGGAGAGGTCACGCTGCTAAGGGTAAGATCGCAAAGGCATCCGGTACGACGGGTAGGGTAGCAAAGGATTAATAGATTATGTACTCAAAGACATCAAAAATAAATTACACGCCGCGAAAGCTGCGATTGGTTGCAAACCTTGTAAAGGGAAAGAATGCAGAATACGCATTGGAGTACCTCAAGAATGTTAACAAGAAGGGAAGCCTTTTTGTATACAAGGGAATCAAGTCAGCAATGTCGAACGCCTTCACCAAAGGTGTAAACGTTTCTGGTCTTGTAGTTGATGAGATTCGAGTTGATCAGTCAGTTGTATACCAGCGTCTTGTATCTGCTAGCCGCGGTAGAGTTCGTACAAAGCAGAAAAGATATTCTACATTGATTGTTAAATTGAAATAAATGGCAAAGAAAGTAAACCCAAAAATCTTTAGAATTGGAGTTACCGAAAAGAGTAGCTCAAACTGGTACGGAGGTAAGAAGGACTTTGCAAAATTCCTTCACCAGGACATTGCAATCCGAGACGTAATCGGTAAGCTTGCAAAACCTGCCGGTATCGACAGAATTGTCATTTCGCGGTCAACGAACAACATCACTGTAGATCTTTTTGTGGGCCGACCTGGTATCGCAATTGGCAAAGGCGGTACAGGCATCTCAATGTTAGAAGAAGCAATCGAGAAGAGAATTCATGAGAGGGTTAAGATCAGCGTACATGAAGTCAAGCAGCCGTATCTTTCGGCTACGCTCGTCGCCAATGCTATTGCTGAAGGAATTGCTAGAAAAATACCACCTAAAGTTGTTATGAAGCAGCAAATCGATAAGATTGAAGCTTCTGGAGCTAAAGGAGCTCGAATTGAAGTAAGCGGTATTGGACCTATCAAGCAGTCTCGAACCGAGAGGGTTGAGATGAAGGGGGGCAAAGTACCTCTGACAACGCTTCGAGCAAAGATCGACTATGGGACAGCGTCGATATTATCTGATAAAATGTTCGGTATTAAAGTTTGGATTTATAAAGGAGAGATTTAAGCACAATGATTGCACCTAAGAAAACAAAATTCAGAACAGCTTTCGTTCGTAAGAATAAGGGGCTTGCTAAGCGAGGAACTGATCTCGAGTACGGTGACGTCGGGCTCGTCTCCCTTGATAATGCATTTCTAACGCCTAATCAAATCGAAGCAGCCCGAAGGGTTATTTCGCATCACACGAAAAGGGCCGGAAAAGTATGGATCAGAATTTTTCCTGACCAGCCTATCACGGGTAAACCCGCCAATGTTCGTATGGGAAGCGGTAAAGGCCCACTAAAGCACTATGTCGCAACGGTTCAACCAGGTCGTGTTCTGTTTGAAATCGGCGGTATCGATAAGGCAATCGCATCGAACGCATTGATGAGAGCAGCTAAGAAACTACCCGTATTTACTAAATTAATCGAGAAATAAGCTATGAAACCATCTGAAATGAGAAAACTATCTGCAACCGAGCTTAGGGAGAAATGTGAAGCAGCGCTTGTAGAGTACAAGAAGGTTAAATTGGCATTGAAGACTGGTGAAATAACACCCGAGAACGTCAACAAGGCCCGAAACCTCAAGGCAGAAATAGCAAGGATGAAAACTGTTCTTAAAGAGTTAAGCCTTATTACTAATCAATAATTATGGAAGCAAAGACAAAAAAAGTTAAAGTCGCAAAGTCAAAGGCAAAAAAGGAAACGAAGCCTGCGAAATCGGAAAAAGCATCCCTAAAAAAGACGCTTGAAGGAGTTGTTGTATCAAATAAGATGATGAAGGCAGTGGTAGTTAAGG
>CAZVIJ010000074.1:0-6488 GCA_964626735.1 uncultured Candidatus Saccharibacteria bacterium | reverse complement strand
GCACTGAGCCGACAAGGCCGATAACTATATTCTCGACGATACCCATTTGACCGTCGCTGTGGGTAATGAGGCTGGCGATCCAACCTACAAGACCTCCTATTATGAGCATTATTACTAATCCCATAAGAAAAAAGTATGTACTAGTTACACTTTACGCGTCCGCTACGTATAATCACCTACTCCCTTACCACGTTGCGTAACCGCGAGACGCCTTCGGCAAGACGTGCACGCCGGGAAGCAGGAACCGTCCGCGCACTGCTTCCGATAAGCATGTGGCGAACCTGACTCGAGAAAACTTGCTGTTTATAGCGAAGCAACTCGTACATCAAATCACGTTCGCTTGAACCGAACCTCGGGTCGATTATTGAATCGCGGGCAATCACATCGTCGACGCCGCTTTCGCGGGGTAATCTGATAGTGCCGGTGATATCCATCATCTCTTCCCTGGATGGATAGTCGTTGAGCAAATAAATTGCGCTCCGAACCGCATCTGCACCGACAGGGCTGATCCACGACCTCAGCAAAAAGTTGCGTCCGATATTCGGATTGCTGTAAAGGTAGATCTGTTCGTAATACGAGCGCTTGAAATTTTTCTCCGCGTCTCTGCTCGGCTCTATGAGCACTTTTTGGACGCTATGATAGCGCTGGTCGACAACGCTTCGCGGGTGGCCGATTGCTGATCTCGAAATGCCGATCAATTGAGATCGGGGAACTACCGCGACATTCGCCGCATAGTAATCGTATGAGGTTGCTACATCAGTAGTCTTCGTGATCCCGAAATACATAGTTGCTGCTGCGATTTCCGGCACCGTCGGAAAGATGACGTCGTCCATATTGACTTCCATATCAGCGGGAATCAACGCGAAAGAAATTGTACTTCCTGCAAGACGATTGGTTGTTCCGGTGCTCGATGCATACCGTTCGGAAACGCCTGGGATATATTGTGCAGTCTTGATTATGTAATCCTCGAGCGCCTTCGCAAACATTTGCCCCGGTAAATCGAGATGCAGCTGGGGAGCCTTCGATTCGCTCACCTGTGTAGTATCGTATAGCCATGCAGCAAATGCGTTCATCATCGCTCGCTGCCAAACATCGGTACCGCCGAAATAGCGTGCCATCGAGTTGAGATTCGTCACCACGTTCAGCTCATGCAGTTCAAGGGTATAGTCTCCATCAGGTATTTGGATTGGCCCTATTCCGACATCGTTTACTTGCGCTGCTACATGATACTGCTGGTCGTAGTCGAATACGGTTGCGGTTTCGAATAATCGCGGGGTATCTGCCATAGATGGGATTATAATATAGATTCTCAATCTAGGTGGGGCGCCTCAAGAGAATCCCGACAATTCAATTGGGAAATGTTTTATCGCTAGGTCAGTTTGTCTGGGATGGCGATTACCATGATTTTTGCCGTCCCAAATCTCAACGCACGTAACCGAACCCGACAAACCAACCATATGGATCCCTCAATCGATCAACTGACCCGCCAAGTTCGAGCATTGCACCAGCAACGAGACCACCTGAAGAAAATCAAGGCTTCGCTTGAGCAGCTCCGCTCCTTCATACATTCCACTAAATCCTCCGAGATTACGATGATAGAACGCGCAGCTGATAAAGCGATTTCCTCAGTACAAGAAATTACCGTATCGAACAGTATGTCGGGGACCTTAATGTCTAGCCTCCAGCAAAACCTTTCGGGAGCCAACTTGAACTTGGACTCCGCAACCCATGCGATTATCCAAACGAAGCTGAGAGATGCGATGGTTAGCTTTGCGGCCAACGTCAGTTCGTATAGAAACAATAACGCATCGATACTATCGAAGCTAGCTGCCATCCCCAAATGAACGAAGAGAGCATCAAAAAACAAATTGATCAGGTTAATCAGGAGATCGCCCAGCTGCAAACAGAATGCGAACATATTCGCTTGCTAATCAAGCAAGAAGTGGCAACCCACGCAAGCGCTTTTACTTCGACTCGGGAACGTTTGGTAAGCAGACTTCATGCAACACTGGAATCGAAGCCGTTTATACCCAATACCCTCTCGGTACAAGCGGAAGTCCAGTTCAAGGACACGCTGACTGATATCGAAAGCGCCAATAAAACGCTTCAAGGCAAAGTATAATCCCGTAACTACTCGAACGAGCCTACAAACACTCCGGCGTCAATACTGCCGGAGATATCGGTCATCCAACGTGCGACTAAATCAATATGGTTGCCGTCCCACGTCGGGCAAGAAATCATATACGAACTGCCCTGCCCCGCCTTGGCGAAGATAGGCTGAGCGCTGAGTATTGCGGTAAGGTAGCAACCCGCAATTTCCTTCTGCACTCCGGCATAACGATTGTTCGCCCACGCTACCGATCGAAGTGCGATCTCAGGGCTTGCTACCAGGAGCAGCAGTGCAGCAGCTCCTCCCCATAACCATCGTCGTATTCCTCGCTCCATAAGTAATAGTATACCAGAGATTAAAATTCCAGCCCTACCATAGGCTCCAACTCGCCGGTAGGAAATAAACCGAGACTTCTGTTAAGCATAAGGACATCGTAGTGTTGAAATATATCGTTAGCGTGCACGTCCGGATAGAGAGCACGCATTGAAACATCCAGCTGAGAGACTTCGGGAACCCCAAGCGACTCTCGTAGGAAGTCAGCCAAATATCTTGCATTATCGGGATATGGCTCAGGCATCATCATTCTTACGATGGAAGCCCTTCGAATATCCCCTAACGAGACAAGCGGGTTGCAGTCCATATAGGCTTGAATATCCAAATCGCGAAATGTCGGGTTTTTCGACCGGTAATCGTCTTTTGTTCTCGGATAGACGGCCATAAAGGTTAAGAAGCCCCCCATCTCAAGGATCAACGGCAGGCAGCCGGCATGCTTGAGCGAAATCACCAGACGTTTATCGAAATTCAAGTAATATCCTCCGGGATAGACGAGAACCGTATTATCTTGTCCATTAGGATTTATCGAGCATCGGTGCATCATCTTCTGGGATTCTATCTGCGGCAATTCGGAGTAGGTGATTCCCACTGTTGCCCGGCGTGCTGCCTGAAGATTTACGAATGCCATTTGATATTCTTGATTATATAACGGTTCCTATAAGCTTAGTAGCATAGAGATTACTTTCCCCGGTGATATAATCGGCCATGATGCGACTCACCGAGGATGAACAGAAAAAATCGTTTACCGAGCGTCAGCAGGCTCTCTCAGTGTACAGCCCCGCCTTAGAACCTGTCGCGTATTTCCAAGCTTTGCTGGGTGCATACCACCCAAACAACAAGAGCTTTCTCGAGGCATTAATCGATATCGCTCGCGTAAAGGCTCCTATTTTCGAGGTAGCTCCAGCGGTTGCCGGTATGTTGGAGCCTCCCTACACCCATGTTATCCCCCATGAGGTAAATCCCCATCTTTATCCGAGCAGGTATCCATCGGACATGGATTGGGAAACGAGATATCGGCACCAACTGGTCTATGATTCAACCTATCTAGCTAAGGGAAAGCGTAGCGCAAATGCCGCAATCGAGGCTATCGAACTGAAGCGTCTTCATGTCCAATCAAAGCTCCCGGTAATCGCCGGCATTCTTACCCGTACGCTTCTAGAAGAGCAATATTTACCCGATTTCGAAGACAGCTATGATGGAATGATGATCCTACGGGCGTTCATAAATGCACGTGAAATGTTCGATGCCGAATACGATACCTACATGACCAAAAAAGAGATTGAGGAAATGATGGGCAGAATTGCAAGCATTGACGGTTTCCTTCCGCAAACCGGTCTTGCGTTAAGGAAATTGCGGGAATTGCGAACGTGGTTAAACCACTCCGAGGCAATCAGTTGCCGTAATCCCGGCCCTTCGTATTTGATCTTAGGAGAGGCATTAGTAGAGATGGAAATTTGTCCAGGTACCCTTCATACGATTCACGACTACGTCACAATCGAATTGTTCGGCACGGAAGTCGGGCAGCAATTGGTTGATCAGCGGCTGGAACGATCAGCATGGGCAAAAAAACGGCTGGGAATACATGCACTTGGCAAATTGCTCAACACAGACGGCCTAACGACAGCAGCCTAAAAACTGAATCCGTAGTATACTAACTATGCAATGACACTTTCTGATAAATCGCGATGGCATGATTACGTCGAGCTTTTCATCTACGTCGTCGAATTCCTCGCCACTTTAGGTGCTCATAGCTGATGGTACCTGCTAAGCCGTTTTTCTTTCATTACCGTTTCGTGTATAGGCTTGTGGCTGTTTCTCCCCCATCTACCGTATACGTCGCTCCCGTAACATAGCTGGCTTCATCGCTCGCCAAAAACAGCACGACGTTCGCTACTTCATCGGGCAATCCGATACGTCCCATGGGCTTCCTTTTACCATGCTTTTCCACATCCTCGTCGGTCGAGACATACTCGCGAAGCAGAGGCGTGTCGATTGGTCCCGGAAGAACGGCATTTATCCTGACGCCATCTTTCGCATAGTCCATCGCGAACGACTTCGTGAGCATGATAATCCCCGCTTTCGTCGCCGAATACAGTGCGGCACCCGGTTCGGTAATTACCCCCAGACAGGAAGAAATGTTGACAACACACCCTTTCGATTCTCTAAGCCTCGGCATCGCCCGCTTGGTGACGAACACATTGCCCTTCAGGTTTATGTCAAAAATCTTATTGATGTCTTCGGTACGCGTTTCTTCCAATCCTTTTTGGAAATAGATGCCCGCATTATTGACCAGGACATCGACGCGTTCCATTCTCTTAAAAAGATCCCTGACCCGAGCATGGTCACGGACATCAACATCGTGGTATTCAAGTCTTCCCGCCATCTCTTCGATGTGCGAAGTTTTGGGGCGTTTGATATCGAGAACGATTACCTTCGCCCCCTCCTTAAGGAATCGTTCAGTGAAACACTTCCCCATTCCCTGAGAACCTCCGGTAATCACCACAACTTTGTCGTTAAATCTCATAATATGATCGTACCGCTTTTCAAAAACCGTTACGTAAGGTAGTCAGATAAGATTACGTTTAACGCTTTCCAGTGACTTTTATCACAGCACGGTTTAGTGAGCTGGATGGTAAAATAAGCCGTGGAATCAATAAAATGTGCTGTCCTCAGGCACCCTCCGGTACGTGCCAACTTCGAAACAATCGAAGCATGCATGCTTGGCGTTTTGGCACAGCGTGTAGGAGCCTTCTTATCCAGAACAGCAGGTTGTGATCCTACCGCTAAACCAAAATTATGCTTTGATTCGGCATCTCAACTCGTCAAACAACATTTATGGATCGTTTCGAGATTTGCAGCGACAAGCCCAAGAATATCCGATTGCGCGATGAGAGGTACTCCGCTCTCACCATACTTGTATAACGTGCTTGTGGTTCAAATTCCGCGTCATGCGACGCCGCTCGATACCGCCGTCCAAAACTATTACGCACCGCTTCAAGCCGATCTTCATCCGTATATCCATGAAGCGACGTGGTATTTCAGCTGCGAAGGAGAAGTATCATCGTACGATGTGCAAGCTGCAAGAGTACCTATCGATACTGTAACCCTACCCTGACTATCTTCTATATACGTTATCATGGTTACAGAAAGAGTAGTTACGACAACACAAACGAAGATGGTTCATCCGGCTGTCGATTTAGTTACGCCAACCACGAATACGACCACTGTAGTAAACAGCAACGATTACATGATTGCAAAGGTAAACCAAATCATTTGGTTTATCGTAGGGGTCTTCAACGTTCTCTTGGCCATTCGGTTTTTCTTGTTGCTCTTAGGAGCAAGGAGAGTCGGGATCGTTGCTGGCTTGCTTGACCTTACCAGGCCGCTTATCGCTCCGTATCTGGGAATATTCCCGCAGCCACAGGTTGCCGGCGCGTATTTCGAAACTGCATCGATCGTCGCGTTTATCGCGTATATCCTAATCGGTGCATTGATAAGCAGCGCCCTACGGGTATTTTTATCGCGCCGGGTTTGATAGGCATTATGGTAAATACCTATTCTTTGGGAGTATCATCAATTGGGTTAATAGACACACCTTCCAACGAAGTGGTATCCATCGCAGATTGAAGCTGTGCGAGCCAAATATCGTAGAAACGGTAGAGGGATTCGTTGACTACGTTCCACGATACTTCTTTGCCTGATTCAGGCAATACCTCGCTCTCATCGTGGGTGGTACCAATTCCTTGTGCACCAAATCCAAGTCGTCGACGTAATTTTCTGTTATCTCCGATAAGATGAGTATGAATGGATGTACTATACCCCTTGTATGCTCCGCCGATTTTCAAGCCAATATTATAAGATCGAATGCCACGAGCAGAACGAACGGTTGAAGGATCGAAAATGATCTCAGCACCGTTATACAAGGTGGGAACGCCTAAGGGAACGATGACAGCTGCTCGAGTTCTATACCCGCTTATGCCGCTAACGTCGTCTGTTTTTATTGAAATTTCGCTGTCGTAAATTTCCACGAAATACGGTACAAAAC
>CAZVIJ010000073.1:0-6643 GCA_964626735.1 uncultured Candidatus Saccharibacteria bacterium | reverse complement strand
AGGTTAGGTCATCGCGCTCAACTTGAAGCCGCCGTATCGGTGGCTTTTTTCGTTATTCGATCAGCTATATCGATCATTCAGACCGATACCGTCAAGGATTCGATCTATATATTTTTCGATTCTTGCTTCCCGAGTTTCCGAATGTTTTGGGGCGGAAAAGTAATAGATATATCCCCGTTTTCTACCTGGTGTCAGTCTTTCCCATGCCTCGCGCAAAGCAGGAATTTCTTCGAATTTCGATTCGAGTTCTTCGGGTATTTTTATGTCGGAATCATCGTGCGTTTCAATTTTCAAACCTTTCTTCTCCACTTCGATGGCTGAATGGATCAGTCCCTTAAGTTCCGTGCTCACTCGTCGCACGTCGGAAACATCGGTAAACCGGGCTTGCCTGCCGACTTTAGTATTTTCGCCAGTTTTTTGCAGAATACCGTTCGGGTCGTCAACCAGAACACCTTTGAGGAAAAGGAGCGCGCAATAGTTTTTAAAGGATTGGATTACTACGATATTTGCCCCATTGTGCGTATAACATGGTAAATCCCATTTGTAATCCTCGACAAGGCCAGAATCAAGCGAAATAGCCCTTAATTCCTTAACGATAGAGCTCCATCGTCCGGAACGAAGTATAAATTCCTCTACTCGAGGATCTTTCGTAATAGTTGCCATATGACAAATTGTAGTTCATTTTAGGTGTTTCTGACGAATTTCCGATTTATAGGCATTTGTCCAAAAAATCTTGCCATGCTCTTTGTGAGTTCACTACGAGTAAATTGTTACACAAAATTACAATTGATATATTTTGAAATATGAAACTTTCAGAAGCTGAGCTCGTGAAAGAGTTCGAAAGACAAATAAATAATCTTCTCGCAAAAAACTATCCTTCCCTCGCTGGTATAACACAAGAAGACTTTTTGAAGTTCACAAGTGAGTTATTGGCTAAAGTACGAGACTTGTCGGTTGAGAAGATAGATATAGAGAAAGGAACGCTCCCTTTTGTAATTGTAGTGAAGCTATCTTTCGTAAATACGCAGTCTGCGATGTCATCAGTAGTAAGAGATGGGAAAACAGGTATAGAGAAACTATATCCACGCGAAGCATGTGAGTTTCTACCAATTGAGTCTGTCTCAATACCAGAAAACCCTATGTATTTACTCGTTGACATTGATCGTGGCAAAAACACTATAAATATAGCGCCTAGAGAAGCTATGACTATTATACTAAAAAATGACCGCACACCTTTAACGATTGATGAAGGTATAGCAGTTGTTACACACTTTCCTGCATTCTTGATGAAAAATAATTGTTTTTCACTACTAGCATCAAGGTTTCCTGGAGATAAAAGAGTTCCAGCAATTTGGATCAATGGAAAAAAAAGACCAAATTTAGGATGGTGTTGGGATGGAAATCCACATACTTGGCTAGGATCAGCTTCATGCAAGTATCGGGTGTAAGTACTATTCCTTTCCAACCTACATGTTAACCGAAGAGAAATAACCAGAACTATATCATGGCTGCGGGACTAGGATTCGAACCTAGATAAAGAGATTCAGAGTCTCCTGTACTACCATTATACGATCCCGCAATTAAGTTCAAAGGATTATATCAGGGATCCGCCTTATTTCAAACCAATTCGGACTTCTTGAAACGATAGCCCATGTCTTTCGCGATTTCCTCGAATGTCATATTTTTCCTACGCTCAGCTCGCAACTTCGCATTCTCAATCGAGTTGGTAAACAGGTTGAAGACATTGTTGATATATTTTTGGGCTCCGATCGGCAGCAGCTCGATTTCTTCCTCAAGAAGTTTCTTGCGCCCTTTTGCAAAATTCGGCTGGAACGCGGACCAATCGTATAGTCTAGCACGAAGATACTCTTTCTTTTCTTCGGTTAGCGGCTTACCTGAATGAATACTATCGTACACATCGATATTGTCTTCACGAAATAAACCATCTCCGCCTTCCAAGAATATATTCGTATCCAATCCTGCCGCACCCAGATCTACAAAGCCAACTACTTTCGTTACGATATGGCTGTCTTTAGAAAGGTGAGGCTGGACGATTGTATTGCGCTCGGTGTCGAATGAAGGGATCGTGACCTCGATTGCATTACGCACGATGGTTTTGTCCTCTTCTGTGAATACTTCTATTCCCTCACGTACGTTGACGCCTTCCATAAACTTAATAGCCTCATCAGCGCTTAGCTTTTCATTTTGTTCAGCGTTAGGGAAAAACCTTCTGCGAATAACCTTATGGAATTTATCGTCAAAAACCTTGACTTCCTCCCACCGAAGAATGATATCGTGGAAAGCCGCCGAAAGCCTGCCTAATTGGATATCCCTTGCGGAAACGAATTCAGAATCGACTTTTCGCAAGATGCTTAGTATCAAACCGACTTTATTGAGTACATACTTGGAGTGCGAATAATTGTGGTACGTCAATCGTTCTCGCTCATTGGGATTAAGGTCATACTTTTGCCTAACCTCTCGCAAAGCGTAATGTATCCCTTCCTTTATACTCTTATTGAATAGGAATTGTTTTCGCTTTGTATCGTATAGATCCTTGAGCCGGTCAGACATAAATTGCTTTGCTATATAGGCTATAGTCTTCCATATTTTACCATACTATAGCGATTCTTTCAGGCTCAGCGGAATCTGTGTCTTAATTGAAAATGGTATCTACCCACCGTTGCCAATTGGGCAATCGGGGTTGCTGGGTAGGAGCAGGTGCAGCCTCTTGCTGAGCTGATACGCTTACAAGCTTCTGATCTTGTGGGAGCGATACGATAATGATAGTTTCTCCAGGTTTTTTCTTACTGTCGAGATCCCTATATTCGGACTCGATTTGGCTGTCGCTCGCGTACAGCTCTTTTAAATATGTAAGCTCGTTATTTTGGCGTTGGAGTTCATGTACGTCTGCAGCGATCTTATCAGTACGCCTTTTAGCTTCAACGCCTGAATTGACTGTGTGTATAACTTTTATACCAAACATGAGGATGATAACGAACATGACCAGGAATAAAGATACAAGCTTCACATTGTAGAAGCCTTTGGAATCCATGAAGCTACGGGCGTTCCTTATCCAAATTTTACTCTTGTATTCGAGCACAGTAAGGGATTAGAGCTATATTAATGTAAGTGTGAGTGATTAACAATGACAAAAAATAAAAAACCTTATAAGAAGATTTTGCCTTCCTACAAGGTTTTTTCGATAAAAGAAGCCTAGACAATATTACCATAAACCTTTTCACGCGCAATAACCCATATACTTTAAAGAGCGTCACATCTATTTGCACGATGTATCGAACTTGGGGTATATATCAATAATTATATCGTGTTCAAAATGTATTCACGGGGTATATACGCTACTTCTCTTTTGCGAGCGATAAAATCACATCGATGGCAATGAACGTGAATGTCATTAATGCCACGATGAATGTATCCATAAGAGAATATATCTTCAGCAAGAGGAACAATGACACGAATATACCGAGCATGATCGATCTTCGTTTAAATGTTTTTCTCTGTAGATCCTGTGATGATCCTAACAACCAGTACAGGAAGATAAGCAATAGACCGTACAACGTCCCCAATAGCACACCTGAGTTGATTGAAAAAAGGAATACAGCGACATGGTTGATTTTCTCATTGCTCCCTATTGGGCTCATAAGTAGAATTACTGCAATCTCTACGATGGCACTGAAAAGGAAAATAAGAAATGCAGTAAACATATAGAACATTGTAAAGTTATTTCATTTGCGAACAAACTGCAAACAAAAATGAGGAGCTTTTAGCTCCTCATCAAGATTCAGTAACTTCTTAGAGTACGATGAATCGTTTCGTAATAGTTGCCGCAACCAACGTTATTACTGGAACAATGAAATTCATCAAGAAGCTTGCACCGGTATTAGGCGGAAGTGGTGCATTCACCTTTGCGCAAGCCTGTGCGTTACCGCTTGCTCCCTTACCATTGTTATCGGTAACGTTACCGATAACTGTATCGCACGTGCTGTCTGAAGGAGCCTGTGCTTGATACGTGATCTCGAGAACGTAGCTTGCTGATGGATCAAGTTTTCCGAAAGCATTACCTTGAGAATTCTTGACATCTTGAAGGTTGTTCATGACGAGAGGATTAACCGAGCTGAAAGTAGTTACCTCAACTGCATAATCCGTATCCTTAAACGTATATGCACCGCTCGGAATTGATGCAATTCTCGCCAACTTGACCTTCATAAGCTTTAAGTGAGTAGCATCGTAGTTATCGATGAAATCGATATCGGTATAGGATCGATCGCTCGTATTTGCGATAACTGCCTGGAACTTAACTTCCTGACCTACGTTTACAGAAGGGGTAATCGTGTACTTGCTAACTCGTATCGTCAGGTTGGTTGGTGTCTCAGGAACGTTAAACTCCGCACAGCTTTTGAGGTTTACCGTTTGAACCTGGGTTTGATTATTCTTATCAGTATATTCGATAGTGTTTACAACACCGCAGTTATCGTTCTCAACGGTAAGTTGGGTTGTAGTAGCCTTAAGCGATTTGAATTTAAGGGTTATGGTCATCGACTCACCAATAGTCAATACGCCATCTTCACCGCTAATTCTGTCGGGCTTAGGAGGCATGTAGTTCCAAACAAGAGTTCGCCGACCGTCGGTTCCTGTTGCGTTTGAATCAGGTTCTAACGACTTTGTCTTGTAGGAAGTAGAAATGTATTGGAGATAGTTAGGATCGAAGTTATCGGTTAGAACAAAATTTCTGATATCCACACCGCCAGTATTCGTAACAACAATGTTGAAGGTCACTTCGCTTCCGATTGGCTGATAATTAGGACTCGTCAAAGTCTTTTGGATGGTGACTTGGGGAGTCGGAGTTGCCGTAGGCGTCGGAGTTGTAGGAGTTGTTGGTGTTGGAGTTGGCGTTTGTTGTGGTGTCCTCGAAGGCGTAGGCGTTCGTACAGGAGTAGATGTTACCGGTGGAGTTGTTGGAACTGGTTGCGATGGCGTTGGGGTCATCGTCGTTGGACATCGATATGGGTTAGAGCATGTCGTATCGGAGAATACTCCACCTTCCGGATGTCGTGCGCAATTTGCTCCGCACGCTAAACCACCATATTCACGTTTACCGTATCGATAGTTTTTTCCGTTTACCGTTATCGTGGTAATTTCATTCCTACAAAAGCACATCTGATTTTCACCAGGATTACAACCACCTTTGAAGTCCGCTTTCGCACAGGATCCACCGCCTGCTTCATATCGGCAATCAGCGCCCGGGACAAGATCCCAAGAGCTTTGGGGAAGAGGTGTTGGGGTGACGACGGAGGTAACTCCAGTGCTTCGAGCGCAAATCCAGCCAGAAGAAGTACATGTATACTTGCCGGTAAATGGATCGTTCGCAGATTGTGAGGTACACGTACCGCACTGTCCGCCTACTCCCATCGAACCGCTACCGCATCCCGGGGCTTGGCTCCGGTCGCAAGATGGGCCTGGATTAGTAGTTGGTGTCGGATCAGGCTGATTCATGCATCGTCGGTAGGTTGAATCTGCTTCTGCAGTACAATCTGCCCGTTCCTGCCACACTGCAGGGTCGTTGCACTTAAGCGGCTTTCCCGCGCAGCACTGTCCGTATTTAGTATCTCGTTGTCGAGCGCAATCACTTTCGCTTGCTGCCTCAACAACATTTTGGGTCCTAGTCACAACGGAGAAGACTAGGTACGCTCCTACCACAGCGAATACGGCTGTTAGTACGAGGTACAGTTTGGTGAGTCGTTTTCCTTTCATGATGTAGATATGAAAAATCTGTAAAATTTTATCACGCCGTTGCTCCTATAGTCAATCAAAAAAGCGTCGGCGACATCAGGTAAATTTGTCAACAGAAATACTATATTGGGGATAAATAATCGGCTTAAAAAGAGTACAAAAAAACCTGCTCATGTACTATAAAGTACTTGCAGGAAACAATTAAAACTGGTTGCGGGAGATGGATTCGAACCACCGACCTTCAGGTTATGAGCCTGACGAGCTGCCACTGCTCCATCCCGCGATAATTGGTCTGTAAGGTTTATACCACAAAACCAATCGTACCTCAAGCCACTTTTTGATCGATCCACTTTTGGATCTTTTCAGGCACCGGCATAACAGACAACCTACCGTTGCTGACTAAGGGGAAGCGTGCAAAATCGACTTCTGCCTTAAATTCTTTCAACGGAATTGAGATTTCAAAACGCTTTATAAACTTTATCTCAACCGCCCAAGATTTACGTGAACCTGACGTGTCTTCGAACGGCTCTTTGATAACTTCCGCCATTCCAACGACAGCCTTCTCCTTTTGCGAATGGTACAGATAAACAAGGTCGCCTACTTTCATTGTTTTTATGATGATAATTGCCTGCGCATTATGAACACCGTCCCAAACGGTAGTTTGATCACGCTCAAGATCATCAAGGGAATATGTTTCGGGGTCAGATTTGAAAAGGAAGTAGCTTGCCATACTAGGAAATATCATAACCCAGATTGACAGGAAAGAGAACTTTGACTATAAATATTTAAATTTTCGGGGGTGTAGTTTAGTGGAAAATACTACTTCGTAGAGACACTGGTTCATTGCCAGTCACCTCCACCAAAGCCTTTTGCGCACAAGGAGTATACACAATTC
>CAZVIJ010000072.1:0-6961 GCA_964626735.1 uncultured Candidatus Saccharibacteria bacterium | reverse complement strand
CCTCTCTGCTCGGCTCATTTCCGCTCGCAGTATTCCCTTGCGCATCCTTGCCTTCAAGTTCCTTGTACACGACAGCCAGCTTCTGTGAGTACGCCTTCCCGTTATACACATAGTCGACGGTATGGTCTCCTACTTCCACGTCTTTAAAGGTGGCGACGCCATCCTTGTCGGTCGTAGCGGTTCTCGGCGTCGAGTGCAGGGTGACTTGCACGAATGCGAGCGGCTTTCCGTCGGGATCGGTTAACTTTATCTTCAAAACCTTGACGACTTTATTGTCGACAAGCACGGTTGGTGCAACCGTAGGAGTAAGCGTCGGAGATTCTGAGGGAGTTTCGGTGATAGTCGGCTCCTCGGTGACCTCGGGAGTCGGCGTAGCCGTTGGAGTTGCCCGCGCGTTCACCTTCTTCGGTGTCGGCGTCGGTGTGGGAGTGGCGGTCGGCGTAGGCGTGGGATCGAGCGTGTTGTAGGCAATTTTCACTTCGTCGATTGTCGGTGTGGCTGTTTCGCTCGTAGTAGAAAGGACCGTCTTGTATTGCAGGTATCGCGAGTCTGGACTCGAGATCTGCCCGCCGTTCAGCACTTCCTGCCAATCGGTCCATCCTGACGAGGTATCGGTGGAATTCCCGGCTCTCGTGAAGTAGGAAATCGTTGTGCCGTTCGGCGTAACTGCTTGCGCACTCAGCGCTCCCCACTTCGTCGCGTTCTTGCCGCTATCGATAACATTCGAGGTATAGGTACCGGACGACTTATAGCCTGCCGAATATATTAAGGAACTCAGCGTAGGTGTCGACGTTGTCGCATTCGTGTTCAATCGTGCTTGATACTGCGCATACGCCATTCCTGCAGAATTGCCGACATCCATTCCGTATTTGTTCGAGCTCCAGGCAGACCACGGTCCCCACGCGGCATCTGGTTTCGTTACCTTGATCCAATCGATCTCGAACGTGTCGTTCGTATCCCAGGTATTCTGTTCCCAGGTGAGTTCGAACCCGATCTTTGAGAAAGCGTGGCTCGTGACGGTAAAGCTCATGGTAGTCCAGGTATTGTTGGGTACCGTATCGCTTTCGTTATCCCACCAGTCGTCGGAATAAATGTAATCTTTCCATCCGGGATGCGGCTGCCTCGTTGCGCTGTTCACCCTGA
The DNA here is from genome assembly GCA_964626735.1 of uncultured Candidatus Saccharibacteria bacterium. Classification (GTDB taxonomy): domain Bacteria; phylum Patescibacteriota; class Dojkabacteria; order JAOAGR01; family JAOAGR01; genus CAZVIJ01. Next base: position 5,818 of record CAZVIJ010000072.1, on the reverse strand, counting down.
ACTTCATCGTCGCAATGGAACCAGCACCGAAATATCCATCAGGCTTGCCGGTATCGATCCAGAAATCTACATACCTTCCCGTACCGGAGACCCACGGCGTTGGATTGGAGATCTTCATGGTACCGTTGCTTTCCACTGCGGTACTGAACGGCTCTCCCCATCCGTAGTAATCGCCAAGGAATTCGGAGTTGCTGTTATCGTCGAAGTTGTTGATATACACGGCATTAGCATCGCCGTAGCGCGATCGTACCTTGATATCTTGGCTATCGGTAGTGGTCGTATCCCAGCTCAGTTGCTTAGGGGCAAATGTAAGCGGCACAACGCTACTTTGATACATTCCTGAAGTTGCATAACCGCTATCGAACCGAACGGCGTTAAGACCGCCGATCGTAGGAATGAAGTAGGTCTGGAGCTGATGATCAACCAAGAATTCTTTCCATTGCGGCACTGCTTCCAGTTTTGGCTCTGTCGTCTTCGTGATTCGTTTAGCAATCGTATCGTCATTGGCGGTAAGTGTCCCTTTCGTGTCGATTACATCCAGCCCTCCGCTATTCAAGACGTATAGATACTGGTCGACCGTATCGTAGTTTGCGATAAAGCAATTCGAGGAGGATAACGCTGGAGTCGAAGTACTCGTGTATATCTTGATCAAGGTATCGTTGGTAGGATTGGTATCGCCGTGCGTGTCGATTACCGAGAGTCCTTGTTCCGAACATGCGTATACGATCCCGGCATAGATGGATACATGATTCACGTATAGGTTGCTATCAGTTGGAGCAATAACTGGGAATCCGGAACAACCTCCGGCAGAGGCGTATGAATAGCAGGCGATATTGTCGTCATCCGATCCGTCTGCGTTCCCCTTGGTATCGATAAGCTCGAGTGCCGATCCATCAGCCACGTAGAGGAGATTTGGGTGATCGGGATCGACCGCGACAAAGTTTACCGAACTATTCGAGGTATATCGCCTGGAATTTGGACCGAATTGGTTATGGATAAATAGTTTGTAGGTATCGTCCGCAGTAGTGAGCGTATTGTTCATATAGACGCCCATCATGTTCCTGCCGGTAATGTAGAGGATGCTGTTAACGGGGTCGTAATAGGTGTTCGTTGCGTAATTTCTTTCGAACTGGCTCGCCGGGTTGCCGACCGGATTTGCCGAATTGATCTTATCGACGATAACATCATCCGATTGGCTGACGGTATTCTTGTAATCGATGATCGTGACTCCACCCGTATAGCCGCCGCTGTAACCGTACGAGTCGACAACGATGACGTTCGTTCCGGCAATCGTATAGAATTCGATGCCCCATACCGAATTCCCGAGTATCGCAGGCGTCGTGGTATTGTCGTAGAAGGCGACAAGTTCATCGTCTGAAGCGATCGTCGTTCCTTTGGTATCGATTACATCAAGGCCCGAGGTGCCTCCTGCGTAGAGGAAGTTGGTTCCCGGCATCCTCTTGACCACGGTATAAACGCTCGAATGTGCCCATGAAACGTTGCTGGGATTGTATACATACGTCTTATCCAGTTGTACTCCACCATCGCCGGCGTTTACGACGTTCGTACTGTATTTGCTGCCATCAGCGAAATCTTCGGCGGTTGTTAGGACGGACTCGTGCGCGTTCTGCTTAAGCGACAAAGAACCAGGCACGCCATTGAGATCGATATTCGCATCACCCGCACCAACTTGGAATTGTTCAGCAGTCGTTGCGGTATATTCCTTCGATTCTGCTTTCGCAATGCGCTTGGGGTTTGAAACCGCCGGTAAGCATGAAAGTATCGTAGCCAACGCTATAACGATTGCGACCCGGATACGTCTTACAATTACCATACTTCAAGATATAAAACTGTGCGAGAAACACAAATGCAAGCCCACGTAGTAACGTGCCCTATTGCACCATCCCCCAATATCACCGATTCCAAACCAGCTCACGTATCTTCCCGATCTTCTCCTCCAGCGGTACCCGAAGCCAGTCTTCTTTCGAAGCGGCGAACGTGAGTCCCCAGAGTTTTGCGAATGATTCTGTAATTGGCATTACTTGCTGCTCGTTATAATCGTTGTATAGGTACGCAAAAAACCTTAGGAAAAGATTCGTTTGAAAATCGAGAGAGTTGACGCTTTCAAGGTCGCCTTGTTTCATGCGGTCTTTTACTGCCCGAGCCTCGGCCACATTTGCGGCCCACTCTTCGTATTTTGTATGGAATGACTTGCTGAGCAGATCTATGTTCCAAAAGGTATCATCGCCAATTGCATATATGAATGCTGCTTTGCTCCTCTGTTGATACTGCAAATCCTCATCAATATCGTAGCGATCTAGTATCGGTCCGAGCTCAATGATCTTCCACAACCGTTCGAATCCGGGAATCATCGATTCAAACGCAGGTACCCCATGCTTTATGCAAAGCGGAGCAATTTGCTCCAAATACCAGGCGGTAAGTTCGCTCCACTGCTCGGAAAGCTGAACGTCATTCCCCAACGGCTCGATTCCTTCAGTTCCTGCGAGATACGCACGCGCAGAATCATATACCGACTCAAACGAATACAGCGCCTTACTAAAAGCGGCAAGTCCGTTCCATTTCTTGAAGATACCCATAAATTCAACCGCCCCATTCTCCTTGAAAACTAACGGAGATCTAACAGAGCTGAGTGCAACCCTCGTAGAGTGCTTGTGTGAATGTTGCGGTAACTGAAGTGCATAACCATAGGGGATTCTCGATATGCCAAACAGGTCGGTTGAGGAAAACAAAAAGTGAAGCAGCGCAATTTCCGCGAAGTGGCTTTCCGGTTTACGGATTCCTGAGGCGTTAATATGAATACCGACGCTTTGGTCTCGTTCTCGATCTCGTAAGAGTCCCAAGTTGATTAGTTCTCTAACGACGATCAACTGCTTTTGCACCCCTCGTGACTTGCCTAAGGTAATTTCTCGGGCGCTATCGTTAACCACGGTAACGCCGATGTCTTGCGCGGCGTCGATTGCCTGGTAGAAATTAACCAAATCCAAAGATCTCCTTTGGAACATCCGAGGTCTTCCCAATTCTATTTCAAGACCAAATACGTTGGACGTTCGTGGCGGCACGATCTCCTCATTCAACGATTCAAAGGCTGAACCAAGAGCGGTTCTCTTATCCATTCCTGCTTGAACCATCAACCGAGCCGCCACGAAGAACTCGGGCATAACCCATTCATCGATTCTCTTTCGTGAAGGACGAACAACAGGGTAATCATTCATGCGTTCTTGGACAAGCCTTCGCATTTGGTTCACGTTCACGCCAAGATCCATATAGTGACGACCATGGAGAGCTGCCTTTAGCTGCCATTTGCTTTCTATTTCCTGTTTTCTCGCCTCATAGTCACGATAGCTAGCGTTCCTTTCGTAGCCGAGTTCCGTAAAGGCATCTTTTACAGGCAAAAAGTCCATAACTCCCATAAGGATACCACAGAAAACCGCTGCACGGGTCTAAACTCTATTCATTTACTAGCTGAAAAGCTGCTTTTCGGTATAGTCAAAATCGTGGTTCGCAGCGACTCATTTGTAGCTCCCTCTTCCGATCTTAAAATCACCTTGTATGTCAAACGTTTCAGGTCAACAATGGATATTTTACGCATCAGAGCAGCAGAGAATTGTCGCTTTCATTATCGATATTGCCTTGGTATGGTTTATAGCGAGCTACGCTCAAACTACGCTGGGGCATTCGTATCGCTTTCTTGAGGCTACCTCGACTATGGAATTGGCTGGGTTGTTAAGCCTACTCTACTTCCCATTGCTTCAAGCTTCATCGGTGCAAGGTACGTTCGGCAACATCATCACGGGAACCAAAGTCGTAAACGAGTACGACCGGAAGGTCTCCATCGGTTACGCATACCTTCGGTATATCCTTTTTTGCGTAACGACCAGCGCATTCCTTCCGATCCTCATCGTCATCAGGTTCAATGCAAGAAGCCAGGGCATTCACGATATCGTCGCGAAAACCTACGTAGCGGTGCGCTAGCGGTTGCCCTCAGCTTTTAAATACGAACGATTTCGTACGGCACCCCGAAAAAATTAGTACCAAGAACGCTCTTGATATAGCTTTCATTCTCCTTGCAGCACGTTAAGACAAATACTTTAGCCTTATCTTCGCAATTTTTACCGTCGTTTTTATCAAAATACTCCATGATGAAATGCGTATTGGTACCATGCTTATCGATCTCTTCTACAACTGAATAATGATCATAATAAGCATCGAAAGCGAGCTTTTTCGACGGCATATTCGTGCAGTCGAAGGTACTCGCAGAATACTTGCCCAATGCATAGGTCCCCAGCTTATATCCAGGTACCAAAACCATAGGAACGAGCACGATGACGAGTGCTAAGCAGACCGCCAGGAAAAGTATTTTTTTATCTAGTTTTTTATTGATTGTTATATCCACATCGGATGGTACGTCCGATATTCGGATTTACGCTGTAAGTCCACGTGACTTACTCAGGTACCCGTTCAGCGGCTAGGTTGAGACACTCATAGCGCGTGCTTATCTCTTTTTCTTCTTCCCGTTCTGCGGAGTAACCGCAATTTTCGCGGTTGGTCGCTTCATCAGATCTACCGACCTTGCAAATTTCGGAAGATATTCTGGGCGTGCAATCAAGTTTCCATACGCAACCAACAGCGCGTTTGAAAAATTAGTAGAAGGACAAGCATGATCTTCGATCACTTTCGTCATCTTGCCTTGTTCATCCAACTTCGGTACACGTCTTCGATAAGCTCCCATGGTCTGAACCATTTCCGCGAACGATCCTTCAGTTAGTGATCGTACAGCCATCCCTGCAGGAAAAATAAGCCGTAATCTACGCAACAGCTCTTCTGGTCAATCAGCCGATTTTTCAAAGCCATGTCGTACGATAATCGCCCTGGCAAGAGCAATCTCACGCTCCTGGCTATCGTAGGGGTTGAGATTCCTAACTTGTTCCAAGCCGTATTCGAAGGGATCGCCGTAAGCTGCAGCAATAGCAGCGAACAAGACATAATTCTGCATGAAATTCACATTCCCTCTCGAGATACTTAACGCAAAAGCGTTTTCGTAAGGCATATGTACAAGCCCATCGCCAAAAGCCTTTCTGCGCAATTCCGCAACCTTAGAGTATAGATCCCGGTATGCCGCTCGGTGTTATACCCAAGGATCCTTAAGTGCCCGATTCAAATGTTCGAATATAAGCGGTGCATTCATTCGCATAATTTCCTTGCGCAAAGCCTCGAAATTCAACCAGCTGACTCGAGGGATTACCTCATCGGGATAAAAGATTTCCTCCCTTCTCGACTCTTCGAACACTAAATCCAAGTTCAGAATACCCAAAGGTTTTTCGAAAGCGGGAGCCATAGCACGATCGACATGGCCTTGCATTTGTTCCACCGGTAATCGCTGCAAACCAAGAATAACCGCAAACGCAGCATGCTTCGAAAACTTGCCGAGATCACTTTCTGCAGCCTTATACTCCGCCAAAGCCGCAGCATCCGGTTGCCTACGTATCATCAAACTCATACCCAATTATACAGCACCCCACTAACTAACTAACCAACTAACCAACCAACCAGCTCACTAGCTCACCAGCTCACCAGCCCACCAGCTCACCAAAAAAAAACCCGATTCGCCTCTCCAGCGAACCGAGCAATTAGAAATAATGTTATCAATTCCCTACCGTCTGAAATACCTCAGTAAGGAAATGAGCAGTACCGAGCCAACCACCGATACGACCATCCCAAGAGCCGAAAGGTTCAGGAATGCCGTGGTGAGCATCAGCGAGCCGTTGGTTAGCAGCGAATATACTGCAGCACCAAGCAC
>CAZVIJ010000071.1:0-7240 GCA_964626735.1 uncultured Candidatus Saccharibacteria bacterium | reverse complement strand
GGCGCGTGTGATCGATGCGCTCGATTTGGTTTCCCCGTGGTATCAGTTTGGAGGTAATGCAGAAAACGTTGCCGATTTCACAGTTACCCAACCGACGATTTCATTCGATACCGGCGGAGGGTACGGCTCGGAATCGTCGACAACTGTAACCGTTCCCGTGAGCCTTTCAGATATTGTCGATACGAATGTTACGGTTAACTACGCAACAACGGGAGGTACCGCAGTTAAAAATATCGATTACGTGTTGCCGAACGGAGTATTGACGATAAACGCGGGGCAGCTGACTAATACTATCGCTCTCCATGTCGCCCAAGATAACGTCAAAGAAGAAAGCGAAACGGTGAATATCGCACTTGCGTCGCCTACTACCGCTATATTGGGGACAGGCTCTTCGTTCACGTATACCATTATCGACGATGATACGACGGGCGTCGCAATCGTTAACCCGCTTTCGCTGTACGATTTGAAAGAGGGAGCATCCACGACAGTACAATTCGTTTTGAAGTCAGATCCGAAGTCTCCGGTTACGGTTACCCTCGAAAGCAACCCGAATGTAAGCGTATCTCCGACATCGCTCACGTTCGATTCCTCTAATTGGGATACGGCGCAGACAATTACCATAAGCGTTCCCGAGAACAATGCGGTTAATGGATTGAGGACATTCAAGGTAAAGGCAACTTCAACCAGCGACGATAGCGATTACCAAAATCTGAATTTCGTAACGCTCGATTTCCAAGTTAAGGATAAAGACATCCCTCCAGCTGCAACTCCCCGTGCAGGAGGTTCGAATGGAGGTCAACAAGGTAACGTGCAGGATAACGCAAATGGAGGAACCACCAACGAAAACGGTACAACTGAGCCTTCACCTTCTCCCGAAGAAAATACCGCAGGTACCGTAGTAACTACTGCACCAACTCCGACTCGTGCCCAAAATAATGTAAACGTTGGGTCGGGAGATTACGATCTGAAAGTAAAGGTTGTTGATGAAAACGATAAGCCCGTTAAAGGCGCTTCGGTAAAAGTCGCCGGTCTCGATTACGAAGCGATTACCGACGAAAACGGTATCGCTGTTTTCGAAAAAGTTGCGAAAGGCAGCTACAACTTGGTAATTGCTTTCGAAGGCAAGCGGCTCGAAAAAATCATCAAGCTCGATGAAACTGCGGCAGCGCTTACGCCTGGTGCAAAGACGGTCGATTACACGGTGAAGATCGAGGAAAATAAATCATTTATCCAGAAAATGCTGGATGAAATCGGTGTTGTTGGGGCGATTACGATTGCGACCAGTTTATTGCTGCTCGTATTTTCGGCAGGTCCAATCGTTAAGTATCTGTTCTTCGGAGGATTCATCGTCCCGTTTATCGCATCGATATTCAGTAGCAAGAAAAGGGGATGCAGGGTTGAAGATGATCTTACCCGCGACGGCATTGCCTTTGCCGGTATCACAATCGTACAGCCTACCGGCCAGGTCGCGAAGCATATGACAAACTCTTTCGGGTATTCGTCGTTTACGCTTGCTGCTGGGACATACCAAGTTCAAATCAGCAGGCCCAAGTACATATCGAAAGTAATCTCCATGGTTGTGCAGCAGCCGGTTCCGGTAGAAACGGTAATCTCCCTAACCCGTGAGGAGAGCGCAAATCTTGCGATGCATATTACAACGCAGCGTTCACAATTAAAGCCGCAAGTTATCGTGTCGATCGGTATGGCGCTTCTTGCCGCGGTCAATATCGCGGTGATGCATAATCTCGCGTCAATATCGGTTGCCATCGTTATAGGAATTTCTTCGTTTTTGATTTACAAAATCGAGGGATAGGCTAGTGACTGAAAATTTCTTTGCTGGATGCGTCCGCTATCTTTTCGAATCCTTCACGGTTACCCTCGAAGTACTCGAATTCAACCGAAGTGTCGCCGTTATACAGCGCGTTTTGCGGATTCGTTTCGGCGACTCCGATTGGCAGAGGGCCGGAATATACCGACTTTTTCTTGATTCCGAGCAATTCCAGGTAGTCGAGGATCTGTTGAAGCGTTGAGAGACGTTCGCCGTAGGAGATTTCATTGGGGGAAAGCGGGTTATGGGGCCGGACGCCTCCTTCCTGCAGGCCGGCAAATTGCAGCTGATAATCCGGTTCGCGATTATTGATTTCGATCATCTTATTCAAGAAGCTTGTGATCCTGCTCTTGAATTCCTCAAAGTTCAAGCCGTAGCAGTTTACCAGGATAGCGCTGTAATTATCTTCTTTGCTATTTGTTATTCCCAAGAGTTTGCGTACTTTTACCTGGGATTCCATGAAGTAGCTCCAGACATCTTCGCCGTGCAAGTCGAGGCTGAGCGATGAAGGCATAATCTCGATACCGCGGTTTTTAAGTTCGCCCTTGATTGCATAGTACATGAACCAGTAGTTGTCGGGATTGATAATGAGGTTCTTGTACCTGTCGCCTCCGAACCCCATGGCATATTCCCGGTTTTTAATATTCATCTCATTGCCGAGAATGAACGTAAGGCGACCTGACGGATTGTTTTCCAAAATTGCGTCCCGAATGTTTACGATTTCATTAACGACATGGGTTAAATGTGTAGCCTCAGGTACCAAGATATCCGGGTTCTGCGGGGACTGAACCATGATGATGGAGCGGTATTCCCAAAACGCTTGGGGATCGGGAAGATCAGGCGTGCCCATGGTATCCTCATTCGGAATACCGTTGAGCAGCACGTCAACCTTGTAGCCATGCTTTGCGAGTACGCGAGCGTTCACGACTTGCGGGTCGAGAAGCTTTAGGTTGACCCCTGGACCAAGCTTTGCACGAAGCTGCGTATCGTATACACGTTCACGTTCCAGCAAAAGATTGAAATCGATGTGCGCACGTTGGCTTGTGGAGTCGATCTGGTTCAAGTGCTGGTAAAAACGTTCGAAAAACAATTCCATGAACTCGTTTCGTTTTTGAACCACGATACGCGCTTCGTTGTCCGAAAGGTTTTCGATGCCGTCAAGCGAGAATGTCGAATAAATGGAATTCCATTGTGGCCCGGTATAGATCGTCACCGCCGAGTCGGTAACATCGTTGATTACTTTTTTGCTTTCGAGTTTTGGTCCTTCGAGGTCCGGTAGTGCATATCGATCGATTAAGCCTTGCGCTTCGATGGTCAGTTCCCTGTTGGGGGCTTGTTGCGGCGGTTCAGCCGCCGTGATAATCGATGCTGCAACTTGCGTCGCATACTCGGCCGGTTGCTGGTACATTCCGGATGGCGAAATCCGTTGCGGTTTTGGGACGTTCGGAAGGTCATAGGGAGTTGACGATACGTTGCTACCATAGGTACTGTATACATAGAGCGCGAGGATTGCGACAACTATCAGGGTTGTGGCAACCTTATGCTGGACGAAGAATGCGATAGAAGACTCGAATGAGCTTGGTGTGCGTCGTCCGTTTCTCCAATCGGCAGGCGAATCGGCAACGCGATAACCCCTGCCGCCGCGAGCAGTTTCATCGAGTTCTAGTTTATTATTCGCCATTAGATAATCATCGGATTATACCATCGGGGTTTCCTATGTGCGATTATTGATACAAGGTAAAAAGCTTGTAACGTGCGCGTATAGTTTTTCCCCAACATTTAGTTTATCTTGGATATACATGAACAGGCTTGTTCACTTTGGGAGGTATATGGCGGCAATACTATTTGCCGGCTATCTGGTATTGCCATCCTTGTGGCGGACGACTTCCGAGGTGTCGCATGCTGAGAGCGGAAGCTTCATGCAAACAACACAAAGCGATTTCAAATCTGGGGCATTGGACTCTTCATTAGATGCCGATACGAGTCCTGGCGATGTAAAACTCAAACCATCCAACCATACTGCCGTTCAGACAACAGAAAACGATTTCTATGGCGGAGATACTGCATACGGAGGAATGACTAGTTCAGTTGCGTCAACAGGAGGAGGGGCGGTAACGCTTGCTTCACATCGGAGCGTGATCGATATGAATTCGAATCCTTCTATCGGAAGCACTGTTGTAACGTCGATCTTGCCCAACCATGCCCTAAACATAACGTTTATCGCTACCTGGGGAGATGGCGTAACCGTACTCGATAATAAAGGTACCGGTACATTCTCCGACGATACGCTCTTGGGGAAATACAGCAGCTCGTCATCGATTGCTGTTGGGGATAATGTCGATAGCGTACAGATCGATCCTGAGTTCGGGTATCTGTACGTGAGCACCCAAACCGGGCTGTATGTTATAAACTTGCATGGTACGGCCAGCGTTTCCGACGATACGCTGGTTGGCAGCTATACGACCAGTTCAACTCCTGCGCTTCAAGGAAACGACATCAAGCTTCTCACTTTCGATGCGTCACGGCATCTTATTTTCGTACCGACGTTCAACCAAGGATTCCAAATCGTCAATACTCAAGGAACCTCCAGTATCGCAGACGATACGATTTCCGCAACGTATTCGACTTCGACGACACCGGCGGTGACGAGCGGAAACGTTAACCAAATCCTTTACGATACGGGGCGAAATCTTATGTACGTCGCCTCGTTCGGCGGCCTCGACGTGTTCTCGACGAACGGTACGTTGTCGGCAAGCGATGATACGAAATTGTACTCGTATAATGGCTCAAGCACTCCTTCGATATTCGATAACAATGCTGTTCGGATGACCTTCGGGGATACTAATACGGTAATCTATGTCGGTACCGAAGAAGGCGTCGTCGGCATCAATACGCAAGGTACGCAATCGTCCGCGGACGATACCGTGTTCCTCCACTACAACAACGCAAGCGCCATTAACGTTCACGGTTACTGCAGGTTCATCGCGTACAACCAGACCCAGAAGAAACTATACTTTATCGCACGGCACCAAGGTGCGTTCGTAATCGATACCAAGGGCACGGCAACTCAGGAGGATGACGTGCTCGCGAATAAGTACGACGAGCATTCAAACCCGCTTGGATACGGCGGCTGGTCAAGCAACTTCTATATCGGTTACGATACGACATTCGGAGCGGTTTACGTTGGCGGAAGGGGAGCTGTTGAATATAATCCCTCTAATCCTATCGAATCTACGGGAGGGTTTTACTCGAAGCCGATTGATATCCAGGCAGGGGCATACCAATCTGTATCATGGGATACGTCGGCTAATTCCCAGCAATCGGTGAGTATCCAAACTCGTGCAGGAACAGACAACTCGTATTGGATTGACGATTTCAACGGTAATGCGAATACCTCGTATGCGTATGATGCGTACGATTGGGGAAATTATTGGCAGACGGCGACTCAAGCTAACGGTACAGTTAAGCTGTCAAATTTCAACGTGCCGTATGGCGGCAATTTGTATTTCTGGTTCGATACCGGAAAACCGGATGGATATTTTCCCGCAGGTTCTGTCGTCAATGCGCGCGTGAAATTGCACAGCCCCGGCAGGACAGGCTCTTGCCAGAGTTGCGTCGATTTCATATATAGCGATGACTGGTGGGAAGACGGAAGTACGAAACTTGTTTCAGACGTTTGGACCACGATGTCGTTTACCGTTACTTCCCATCCGTTTTCCAAAATCGGTTTCAATCTAGAAAGCAACGATAACTCAGAGTGGAACAATGCCACCGACTATTTCGAAATCGATTGGATCTCTGTGCAATTGCCGAGCAACCAATGGGGATCATGGAGTTCAACTTATACAAACAACTCAATCTCAGCGGTCGCAACCGATCAAACATCGAAAAAGTGGCTCCAATACAGGGCAATTTTCACGAATGCGGATAGCTCAAGTGCCCCTTCGCTCAAGAGCGTTACATTTGCTCGAGGATATCCGACATCCGGAACGTTGATCTCCGCGGCGCTTGACTCCGGGAAATCATCAACAAATTGGGGGACACTGACTGGGTCTACCGTATCTCCTGCCGGTACCTCTGTCCAATTCTACACGCGTTCCGGGAACAGTGCCGATACCGCATCGGGCTGGACGAATTGGGTGGAAGTGCAGAGCGGGAGTAACGTCTCATCGCCTTCGTCACGATATATCCAATACAAAGCGGTTCTCTCAACCGACGACGAAACTGTTACCCCTACACTATCGAGCGTATCGATTTCATACGAGACGAGCGAGCCTACTTCGGTGCCGACGAGTATCCCGACAGCTACGGTTAAGCCTACGGCGGCCCCGAAGTCAATTATCAATGGGTCAACGCCGTCAATTGTGCTATCGCCGTCTGTTACTCCTACTCAAACGGAATCGGAACCATTGGTGAATGAACTAACGCCGACGGGTGTTCCGACAACTACTGTGTCGGAACCAATGGGGAATGATTCAACGCCGTCAATTGTTAAAGTGCTTAAGATTGTTTTGAAAGATAAGAATGGGAAGCCGCTTGCTTTTGTTAAGGTGACCTTGCATTCTACGCCTCGGACGGCTACGACGGATAAGGACGGGGTTGCTACGTTTACGAATGTTGAGGTAGGGGAGCATACGATCGATTACGAGGTTGCTGGAAAGAGCTATTCCCAGAAGTTGGCGGTGGTTTATGATGAGCTGTCATCAAAGGATACCTCCGGTTCGAGGAGCGAAAAAAACGTCAAGACAATCGAACTTGTTGCCAACGATACGAACCGGGATGTGAACCGAATGGGTTGGTTTTACGGCCTGTTTGCCACAGCGATCGTATGCGCTGGTTTATATGTGGTTTGGAGAAAAACGAAGGCAGGAAATGAGAAGATTGCTTAGATTAAAAGTAATATCGATCGTCGGAATTGTTATCATACTTGCCGGCACGGTCGGGCCAATGCTTGTCCGGAATTTGGCACCTGGGGCGCAAGCGATTTCTACCTCGTTTGTCGATACCGACCCATCTGATTTTTCAACGGGTACAGCTGATGGCTCAGTCGATAAGAACATAAAGCCGGGGAGCCTGACGCTTAAGAATAATGTTCACACTAAAACTTACGCTGCGTATACCTCATATAACGAGCAAGATGTTGTAAATACAGCTAGAGTACCTGCGAATAGTAGCATTTCTATCAATAAGGGCTTTGAGTACTCTACCGGCACGACTCCGTCGTTAACGGACCGAGAAATTTACTTGATGGAGTTTGATCCGACCGGAAGGTACTACTATGTCGGCACTGTGTTTAACGGCAATCTACAGATATTTGACACTCACAATACGCTCAACCCCAGCGACGATACCATCGTCCGTACTTATAGCACCACAACTAATCCGGCCATCGGCGGCGATACGGTTTACAAC
>CAZVIJ010000070.1:0-7539 GCA_964626735.1 uncultured Candidatus Saccharibacteria bacterium | reverse complement strand
AAGAACCTGAATTTGGCAAATTCGACCTTACTTTATAGCCTATATTGCGATCCGTGTGCCATCGCTCAGGCTATATGACGCATACATGAAATCTGTATCTGTTCTACACTATACCAGCGGTTCAATGATACTGTTCGACACTATATGAGTGAGGAATTTTTAGATATAGGAGTATAATGGTAGAATCCATTGGCCCCAAACCTGTTCATTACTATTGATATGGAAGATAAAGATTACAACGATTATAACGAAGCCACTGATAGCAAAGACAACGGAACAACTGACAATTCGAAAACGAAACCTCTCTTCAAAATTTCCCGTATGCAGGATGTCGTCCCGAAGCGTCCCTGGTATAAGAATCCGCTAATCCTTCTCCTTATCGTATTTGTCCTATCGGCGATTATCGGTAAGTTCCTGACGCTCGATGGCGCAAAGAACGAAGTCGATTTCGGTACCTTCATCCAGCGTGTCGAATCCAAAGATTACGAACGCGTCGAAGTCGAGCAAATCACCGCTAAGCTCATCCCCAAGGACAAGAACGAGAAGCCGCTCGTCGCCGACATTACGAGCCAAGACGATTTCCGCGCAGCCCTGAGGGAAACCGGTGTCGATGCGAAAACGCAAGGCATCTACTTCAAGCATCCTTCGAATATTGATTTCCTGTCCATTATAAGCACCCTTTCGCTGCTCGTATTCATCGGCGTGATGGGATTCAGCTTCTTCTCCGCCAAGAATATCGCGGCAGGAGGACCTATGATGGGATTCGGCGATTCGAGGGCAAAGCTCTTTGTCGGCAAGAAGCAGGATATTACCTTCGATGCCGTTCGAGGCGCCGACGAGGCGCTCGACGAAGTGAAGGAAATCGTGCAGTTCCTCAAGATGCCCGATAAGTTCATAAAGCTTGGCGCGAGGATACCGAAAGGCGTACTCCTGGTTGGCCCTCCGGGTACTGGTAAGACATTGCTTGCCCGCGCTATCGCCGGTGAGGCTGGAGTACCGTTCTTCTTCACCTCCGGATCGGAGTTTGAGGAGATGCTGGTCGGTACCGGCGCGTCCCGCGTGCGCGACCTCTTCGGCAAGGCCAAGAAGGCAGCGCCTTCCATCATCTTCATCGACGAAATCGATTCGATCGCGAAAAAGCGAGGCATGGTCCTGAACTCGGGAAATACCGAGCAGACCCTGAACCAAATCCTCGTCGAGATGGACGGTTTCGATAAGACGACGAACATCATCGTCATTGCGGCAACCAACCGGCCCGACGTTCTCGATCCGGCAATCATGAGGCCTGGCCGATTCGACCGGCGGGTGCTCCTCGATTTGCCTGACGTAAAGGGAAGGGAGGATATCCTCAAGATGTACGCCGAGAACAAACCGCTTGCAGCAGACGTAAATCTCGAAACGGTCGCAAAGCGAACCATCGGGTTCAGCGGAGCAGACCTCGAGAACATGTTGAACGAGTCCGCTATATTGGCTGCGAAGGCGAACAGGAAAGAGATCGAGGCGCAGGATATCGAAGAGGCGGCAACGAAGGTCATGATCGGGCCCGCTAAGAAGCGCCCGAAATCCGACAAGCAGAAGCGCCTCGTCGCATACCATGAAGCTGGTCACGCAGTCGCTGCGTACTACACCAAGGATCGGGAAAAGGTACACCGCATATCCATCGTATCGCGAGGGTTCTCGGGAGGCGTTACCATGTACCTTCCGGAGGAAGACGATCTCGAATTGAGAACCGAATCGAAATTCAAATCGTCGCTTATCGCGGCATTTGGCGGCAGAACAGCAGAGAAGCTCGTCTTCGACAGCGTAACAACTGGCGCAAGCTCGGACATCAAACATGCTACCCAGATTGCGAGGGACATGGTGAAGAAGTACGGCATGAGCCCGCTTGGCTATGTCGACTACGATAATAGCGACCAGGAGTACTATCCGACTCAAAACCCCTACTCCGAGAAAATCGCTGAAGAAATCGACAAGGCGGTAAAGAATATTCTCGATGAAGCGCAGAAGGAATGCGAGCGCATCCTTACCGAGCATCGCGATAAGCTCGACAAGCTTTCAGAGCTCTTGGTCGAGAAAGAAGTTGTCGAAAGCGACGAATTCTATGCCTTCATGAAGGAAGGCGAGGAAGCCTAACTGAAATATCGCAAAAGCGATATACTTGCGCATGCAACAAGAAAGCAACCGGTCAGTCATCGTTAAGATATTTGTGCTGATGGTTGCTTTTTACTTGGTGATGATGGCAATCTGGTATTACTCCAGCCCCAATCATCGGCCGTCAAACGTTTTCTACGATTGGAGAAAAGAAGGCTATACGCAAAATCCGTTCGAGGATCGGTATGGCCAAAGCAAGAAATAGTTGTGAGCGTTAGCGGTTAAAGCTGCTCTTTTATTTTTTCGCAGTAGTAGCTTAAGTCATCCATCGTAGAAGGTGTCGCCAATGAAGGATTCATATCTCCTCGTTTGCTGACAGGTATCAGGTGAACATGAAGATGGGGGACCTGGAATCCCTCTACCGATATGGCAACGCGGGGAGTTCCCATTGCCCTTTTTATAGCAAGGCCCAAAACCTTTGCCCGCTGGAAAAGCTCGGTATACGTAGGTTCAGGTGTCTCGAAAATATAATCCATATGCTCTTTCGGTATCAACAGCACATGTCCTTTTTGTATCGGGAAAATATCCATGAATGCGACATATTTGTCGTCTTCCCATACCTTATGGGATGGTAGTTCCCCCTTGGCAATTTTGCAAAATAGGCACTCGTCCATACATCCATAATAGAGAAATTATGTCGAGAATGCATGGTATAATTATGGGCTATGCACGGTGCGCCGCTAGATTTTGAAGGTATCAAAAGACGATTCGATTACAACCCGTTCCTACAAGTAGATAAAAAACTTGGCGAATTCGATTGTATGAAACGAGCTGTACTCGATGCCGTAAGCTTGGATATGGCAGAAATCGCAGCAGCAGTCGGTCTAACAGAGGTGATTAGCACTTCTCCCTTTGACGCGGCAGCCAGGATGGATGTGAATCCAAATATTAAAATTTTGAATGTGCGGGATACTATCGCAGCGGCGGCTGTCGAACTTGTCAAAGGTAACATTGTCCTCAGCAGGCTTTCCGTCGTAAACCTAAAGCCAGGACGAAGAGACCTCGACGTCGATGTACATCTAACTCGTATAAGCTCGTTCGAAAAAGTACATGGTGGAATAGAACTAGCGGCGACCGGCTTTTACGCTTACTATGCAGATCATGCGCCGAAGCAAGGTATATGGGGAGGTTATGATGCGCGAAATGCTGACCCGAGACTTCGATACCGCTTGGACGGCAAGTGCGGTTACATATCCGATAAGCCTTATTTAACGAATGCGGCTTTACGGATTGCCGATGGGGAATTGAGGGAAAACGCTTGGCTGTATGTATTCAAGAATATGCCTGCCCAAAATGAAGAAACCACGGTGGGTATGTTTGCCAACGTGGTTCCTACGCTTATCAGGGCTTTGTCTTAATTTTCCGTAACTTCCGGATCTTCTGCCTTCGTCCTGGATATCCGTTGTCCCGCGATCCTGTCGAGATCCGATGGGAAAAGCGTCGCTTCGCGGATGTTCTTGAGCTGCAAGATTTGCATGGTCATTCGCTCAAGGCCGAGCGAGAAGCCGGCTTCGGACGGAATTCCGTACTTGAACGCTTCGAGGTAGTGCTCGTAATGCTCCAACGAAAGATCTTGATCTTTCATTCTCTGCAAAAGAACTTCATAGTCGTGAATACGGTGCGTTCCGGAAAGCCATTCGAGGCCTCGGCACTCCAAGTCGTAGCTGAGCGATTCTTCCGGGTTTTCCTTGTCGTTCCACGTATAGAAATTCTTGTCCTTCTTGAAATTCAAAAGCCACAAGAAATCGCTGCCGTTTTGCTCGACGACGTACTTGGCAATTTCCCGTTCGTCTTCCGGATCGAGGTCAAGCTCTTCCCGCTTTGCCGATTTACCGGTCCGCTTTTCGATAATTTCAAGCGCCTCGCGTACCTTGATTCTCGGGAATTTCCCTTCGGGAAGTTTGGGAAGTTCAGCATTCCACAATGCTAGGTCGGCTGCATGGAATTGAGCAAGGTACCCTAAGATATCTCTTACGACTCCTTCGATCACGTCGAGAACTTCCTCGTACGAATCGATAAACCCCATCTCGCCGTCCATCTGGGTGATCTCCATCAAATGGCGGGTCGTGTTGTGTTTTTCCGCTCGGAATACCGGTGTTACCGTAAATACCCGCTCGAAAACGCCAACCATGATTTGCTTATAGGTTTGGGGACTCTGCGCGAGATATGCCTTATCGTCGTAATACTTCACCTCGAAAACTGATGCGCCGCTTTCCGATGGAGCTCCGTTGAGGACAGGCGATCGGAATTCCATGAACCCGCGCGCAAACATCGCATCACGAAACGCCCGAACGATGCCAGCTTGAATGCGGAAAATCGCTTGCTGTTTAGGGTGTCGCAATGTCACGCCCCGGTGGTCGATCACCGTCTCCATATGCGCATCGATCTCGTCCTTGTTGATCTCGACGGGAATCATATCCTTTACCGGGGAAACTACCTCGATGTTCGAAACTTGAACCTCGACGGCATCGCCTTTCGGCGTTTTAACCACATTTCCGGTCACTTTCAAAACCGATTCGACTTGTAAGTCCTTCACGGTATCGATAAGCGGAGCATCGAGAACGCATTGCACTGTACCGGTGGAGTCGCGCAGCACGATAAATGCTACCTTTCCTAGATTCCTGAACCGATGCATCCATCCGCCTAAGGTTACCTCTTCGCCAACCTTTTCCGGCAATTGTTTGATAAAAACTCTGTCATTCATAATTTCTGTTTCTACTAACTCTAAAAAACAAACTACTAAAATAATTTTTTCAATCTCTCAATAAAACAATGCAATATTGGTCATTGAAAATTGAACGCGCCGCTTCACGGCTTTGGGTCAGCGTCGGTAATCGATACTCTGTTTGGATTGACGAGCCGAACTAAGTCGACAGATTTCATTTGGATTGAATGGACGAGGCTTCCGGGATTGAAATTCACATACTCATTTTCGAGCAGTGCTTCATCAAAGTAGGTCGCCAGTCCGAGCACGTTGCCAAATGGCGGGACGGATCCCCTTTTGCATCCCGTTACCTTTTCTGCCTCTTCTTGAGGAGCGAGAGATACGTCTTTAACGCCAAGCTCGTTTTTAACTTTGCGCCAGTTGATCTTCCTATCTCCCGGCAAGACGATAAGCATATACGAATCCTTCGACTTCACAACCATGGCTTTCGCGCCCGTTTTCAATTCGACTCCTCGTACTCTCGCCGCCTCTTCGCTTGTCGTTACCGGCGGATGTTCGGAAAGCGAATACTCGATCGCATTTTCGTCAAGAAGCATTTTAATTTTGTTGAAAGCGTTCATGTTAGTAAATACGGCAATAAAGCATATTCTTTCCCCATGCCTTTAAGATATTCGAAGATCTCATCAGAAGGGACGAAAACCAGTCCTTTGAGTTCGCTGTCGGTTCCTTCCGAGAACAATGACTTCAATCGATCGCTGGTGATCGTCAATCGCGTCACGAAGTGGATGCCTACTTTATAGCCCTCATCAAGCGTTATGCCGGTTAGTTGGATCGAATCGACGTATTGTTCAGGAATGTTCGCCTCTTCCTTGAATTCCGTGAGCAATGCTGTCTTCAAATCGCCAGCGTCCGTAACTTCCAATTCGCTGTGCGAGAGGACTCCGCCAATCGTATCGACCGATTGCGTCTCCATCGTTTTCCCGGAGAGCTCTCCCAAAACGTAGAAACCGTCGGTCGTAACAAGCAGGGATTCTAGGTACACCGTTTTCGTGAGGTATTCCTCGCCAAGTTCGGAAATGAGATCGTATCCTCGCAGCCCGATATACGTTTTGTAATCGGTGAGCCCTAAATCAAGCACGACTTTGCCGTCGAGGACAGAACATGCATTAAGCCGATACGTGACGGAATTCCACAGTTTGCGATCCTCGCGTTGGGCAAACATGAGCGCGCTTTGCCACTCAGCTTCAATAAGCTGGTCGATATCGCCCGTCGATTTCCTTGTCGAATTGGGATTGAATGACACGACAAGGTCTTCGATTTTCGCAGAATGTTTTAGTAAGACTTTTGGTAGTTTCATCGCATTAAAAAACGCCCTCACAGTACGGTTTCCCGTACATGTAAGGGCGTCAAATAACGCGGTGCCACCTTACGCTCTGAGTAACTCAGCTCGTAGCTTTTTTCACAGCTGTGTACTGTAACGGGTACTTCCCGGATGGTTCTAGTCCCGATAAACGGTTTCTTCCATCTGCTTGCGTTTCGCGGATGTTGTGTCAGCAACATCAAAGCATGTTCACTATTGTACTACCATCGGCAAAACCGTGTCAAAAAGGTAGAACGTATCCATACCTACGTAGTCTCCTTGCCGTTTGTTCGTTGCTTTGTCGTAACCGATATAGGGCACCAGCACATTCATGACAAGGCGCTGGAGAGGGATGCGAGGCGGTATCGCCATAGCGCGCATCGTCGGCTCTGCTGCTTGGTCTACCGGGATTACGAGCGGCTTGTTGTAGGTTACCTCGTCCATTCGCGTCAATCCATCTAATGGGTTGAACGGCTCCTCGAACCCCAACAGCGGTGCATCTTCAGAGTCTGGGCCTCGTAGTTCGGTCTCCACCGACCATCGTGAACTATCTACTTTGATTGAGTCGTTTGTTCCTTCTTGCAGATCCGTTATTGTATGGGCGAGGTACCGGATATCGGAGTAGCTTCTGCACAAGTAGTACCATACGGTAAGGTACTGCGCTCGTGTATTGAGGCTTGGGAAAAGCCGCATTTGGATTAAATTCTGGTCATACTCGGCCATGCAATCGAGCAACGAGCTCAGGTCTCCTGTCGCCCGTTCCATCATGAGGCCAATTAGAACTTCCGATACCTTTTGGTCATGCCATCGTATTTGCTGAGGAGCGATACGATCGGTATTCGCCTGCACCGATACCAACGCGCCGGTCTCCCTATGGTAAACCACTTTCCCGTACTCTCCACGTGCGTGGCGCGTCTCGATTGCCCCGTAAGCGACTCCTCGTGCTTCCGATTCGAGAAGGATTTGGCTCACCGGCATACGGTCCTGCAGGAATCTGCGATCAAGACCGAGCGCTTTATAGAACAGGGCGCCGGGATTCGTGTTGGATCCTGCATATCTTTTATCTTCAACTGGGTTAACGCACCTTTGTGAAGCGATACGGTGGAGTTGGAGTAAATCGATTGGCTCTTGAGTTATCATTTAACAGAGATAATAGCATCGGTTTCGTTGGAAGTAAAAAGCCTAAAAGCCGCTTATGCCGTATAATCTTTCCATCCGTCCGCAGCAGTCCGTGATAGCGCTATACGATCTTCGTTACGATTTCGGTCGGAAGCGGGTAGCTCACGAAAAAACCTTGCATCCCATCGCAACCGAGGTCGCGCAGGATATCGATTTGCTCCTCGCGCTCGACGCCTTCGGCAAT
>CAZVIJ010000069.1:0-7543 GCA_964626735.1 uncultured Candidatus Saccharibacteria bacterium | reverse complement strand
CGAGTATTCTTCGCTTGCGTTCACGCTTAATCTTGGTCCATATGAAATCGAGCATGAGGTACATGGCGAGCGGTCTCAATTCTTCAGAAAGGTCACGGATTGAGAATACGGTAAACGGGTTGTCGAGCTCGATGTTGGTTCGTTTATCGAAGATACCTGCAGCAGCGCCGACGAGGAACCGTTCGATCCTGAGCGCCATATCCTGCGCTTCGTTTTCCTCCATAGCCCTGAGCGTCTTGTAGAGATCTTCCATCCTCGGAGGCTCGTTGACGAAGGTAGCCTTGTCGTTCGTGATGCCTTTTTCCCGGTACGCCATCCTGATCGCCCGGTCAAGGATGGAGACGCTTCTCGTGCTGAGGCTTCCTCCCAGCAGTATTTTAAAGAAACCCTGCAGCGAAAGCTCCTTAAGCCTCAGTTCATCCTCGTTGCTGTCGGATCCCGCGGGAAGCTCGAACGGATTGAGCTTATTCTTGCCGTCTTGCGAAAAGCTCACGTACGCGCCGTTAACAATTTTGCACATATCCTCATACTCGTTTTCTGGGTCGATTACGATGCACTCGGTACCGAGCATGAGCGACCTAAGAATTTCGAGCTTTACGAAGTACGACTTACCGCCTCCGGAAGCGGCCAACACGACCATGTTCGCGTTCGGCATGGAAAACCGGTCGAATACCACGAGACCGCGATTGTAGGTATTGATGCCATACATGATTCCTTTCTCCTGCGAAAGATCGGACGAGGTGAAGGGGAAGGTCATCGCGATAGATGAGGTATCCATGTTTCGCGTCTGCTTTACCCGATCGAACGAATACGGCAACGACGACTTGAACGCATTCTCCATCTTCAAAGTAGGAACTTTGGAAGTCATCTCTTTCGACGAAAGGTCAGAGATGATCGTGGAGGTGATGTTGTTGAGCTTCTGAATCGAGTCTGCCTTCAGCGTAATGTACAGGCCGAAGTGAAAGTACTTCTCGGCGCCGCTTGCGAGCGCTTCCTGCTGACGCAAAGCATCTTGGAGCGCAACCTTAACATACGCATTCGGTACCTTACCTCCCTCAAGATCGATATTCAGTGCCGCCTCGAGCTCGGCGATCTTTTCCCTAATTTTGTCCACAATCTCGACTGTATCGATCGGGTAGTAGTACATGGTGACGTCGATTGGCTCTTCGTAATTGATGACGCTTTCGAGCATGCCGGGGCTTGCCTTCTTGTAGTCGATTACGAAAATCGTCCTGACATACGTGTCGTTTATTTTTATATCGTTGAAATCAACTTCAATAGCCGATGGCGCTATCTTGTCTTGAACCGAGATATCATCCTGGAACAGAAGCTCTTTGGTCGAGTTGTACACGCGCGGGGGCTGGGGTACTGACGGCAGATTCGATTGCTGCGTTCCGGCAATATGTATCGAGGGCGTGTTCGATTGCTGAATCGCCGCAGGGACATTGGATGATGGGGTTCCGTTCGTTCCATCGCTTTCTTTCTTGTCGTGGCCAAAAAGCATGTTGTAGAGCCCGTCGACAATCTTGTTGTATCCACCGGAAGCCGACTGCTTAACTTTAGCCGCTCCCTTTTTTTGATTCTCGAAATATTTCTTCTGTTCTTCAGTTTTGTTTCCGTAGATTTGATTCTTGCGGTCGAGAACCTTATCGAGCGAAAGGACAGTATTGAGATCGGTAGGATCGGGTATGTTGAGATTATTCGGATCAAGCTTGCTCATGTCTATCGAGCCGCTATTTTGGTATTTCTGGTTAGCCTGTTGGAGTGCGTTCGAGCCGAAATTCTGGCTCGCACCATTCTGATTTTGATTATTCGGACCCATCTGAAAATGCACCTCTGGTGCGCGTATACGCAAGTTTACTGCAAATCCCGGTGTTTAGAAAGGTAGCCCGAGCACTACATCGCTGTTAAATCTCGCTCGATGTATCGTTAAGGGCAGCTTCCAGTTTTTTTATAACATCAACGATACGCAGGTTCGGTACGGGAGCAGGTTCGTTCGCACGTCTTAATTCGAGGACTTCTGGAGCCTCCTCAGGGATATCCGGAGTATTCTTGAGTTTTTCGAGCACCAGCTTCGCCAGGTATCTCCTCCTGTTGACGATATATTGATGTATTTCGCTATCGTCATCTTCATGCTCGTCACCTAATCCATTTTCATCGTCGTTCACGTTTTCCTGCTCTCGAGAATCGACAACCCATGACATCAGCGACGGATCGATGGTTTTTTCGATAAGCTCGATAACGCCATCGACGTCCTGCAAGCTGTAGTTTGCCATGACTTTTCCGAACCGCGCGCACAGTACGGGAGAATTCCATAGAAGTGCAGCGATGTCGGTAACGTCATTAGTGATGACAAAAAAGTATATGAGCTGCTCCACGAGCCCCTTCTCGTTTGGAAGGCCGAAAACGCTAGCTGCTTGGTAAACATCCCTAATTGCCACCGAGTAGGTGTCGAAGTCGAACTGCGCTTCCTCTTCGAATTCCTGATGCCAATACCGATAATCTGCAAGCGCTTTAATCGCGACATCTGGCCTCCCTTGGTACAGCGATTTTGCGTAAACGTTTCGAAGACAGTCTAGGACACTTCCCCCTATTGCACGATAGATATAGAGGACGAGATTAATACTATGGTAATTTTCGATCAGACGTGATTCGAGAATGTCGTACGAATTAGGTGACTTGGTGGCTATGACTTCGCCTTCCTCCCCAAAAGCCAACTGTATATAGTACCGCTCGCTCGTGGTGAGCTCATGAGGCGGCAAGACAGCTTTTTTCGCCATTACTCCAGCTTTTGCGATTCTCAAATTTTCAGAAAGTGTATCATCTTGAATCGAACCATCATTCAAAATAGTCGCGTACTGAATCACGTCGTTGATATCGGTGGCCGAAATACGCCGAAAAAATGTCGTTATCCCCTTGTCAAAGTCCTGTACACGCACTGCTGCAAGCGTCGACTCGATCAAAGCACGCACTTTGCCGGTGAACTCCCGATTGTTCCTATACTCGGGCGTCATAAACACGCTCGGTATCGTCATACGCGCTGTAGACGAACTCGCCCGTTGGTTTACGCTAAAGAGCTCTTGATAGATTGCCGGGTATTCCAAGTTATGGGAATTTTCCAAAGCTGAAAACTTATTGAGCGGAACCGATGCTTGCGCTTCGAAGTATTCAATAGCAAGGTCAAGTGCGAACGATGGCTGCTTTCGTTCGAACATCTTCACCGCATTTTCGAAGATGGACAAAATGTGCGGGGCCTCAGCTTTTTTGTATTTAACCGTTCCATCGTAATCGATATATTGGAGAAACGGGTTGCGCACCATCTTAACCATCAGCTTCTTGACCTCAAGACGTATTTCTTCCGCATGATCGGCGGGAAAGTCAGAGTCGGCGATTTTATCGATAAACTGTACTAAGTATTCGAACGCGAACTCTCTGGCTTGGAAAGTGGTTGACCCTTCGGGAAGCGGATCGAGGAGCCGGTTCATCGCATGCAGATTGCTGAGGACTGGTGCTGGATCGCGATACATGACCCACGTACCCGTTGAATTAAGCTCTCGAACCTGGGGATGGAGCGGTATGTCGGTATAACGATAAGCACGTTCAAAACCTCCATACATTACCGAGAACATCTCTAGCTCCGCAAGGGTAAGCGAAGCAGGCTCTTCGGGCGCGTCTCCGCTGTGTTCGGCTTCCCAAGGGAACTGCATACCAAATTATACCATCACTCCTGGATCGTTTCGGCTACTTGCAGCGTTTTCTCGTACCTTGCAAGCGTGCGTTCGAGGTAGTCGTATGAAGCGCACGTGCGGTTGAAGGGAATAAGGTAATACCATATATCGAAAATCAGGTTTTGGAGCGTAAGCGGATCGGAATAGTAATTGGACATTTCTATGGATACCCTCTTGTTGTTCTGGCAATACTTTTGCGTCAGGTACTCGTCTGCACCCATATACAAAAACCATAATGCCTTCACGTAGTAGTTGAGGGGCTCGGTTGCTTTCTTCGGCTTCGACCGGAACAAGTGGAGCGTCTCGTGAAGGAAGCCGATTACGAATCGTTCTATATTTCTGCCGTCATCCGCTTCAACGAGGTCGATGAGCGGCTTGAATTTCTGAAGCAGTTCTTTTTCCTGCTTTTCGAATGATGATAGATAGCTTTTTTGCATATTGTTGTTGGTTATTACCGGATAGTATTTCTTGGGGATTTTCAAGAAAATAAGCAAACAGTACCCACGTAAAATCGATTTCACTTTCTTTAGCAGCAATATTTGGGATAATTGCGATATGCAATCTGCTGAATCAACGATGGCGATCTTGAAGGCGCTCGATGAAACGTACGGCGAGCTAGCCCCATTTCTTGCCCATCGTAATCCATTCGAGCTTTTGGTTGCCGTTATCTTGTCTGCACAAACAACCGATCTTTTGATCAATAAAATCACCCCGGCGCTTTTCGAACGTTTCCCCGACGCCGAGTCGATGAAATTGGCATCCGTCGAAGAGATAGAAGCATGCATCAGGAGCGTCAACTACTACAAAACAAAGGCACGCCATTTAAAGGAAACGGCACGCATGATATCAGAGGAGTTTGGGGATGCGATACCGGCTACCATTGAGGAACTAGTAACGCTCCCTGGAGTCGGACGTAAAGTGGCGAACGTAATCGTCGCAGAAATCCATAAAGTACCGCTCGGTATCGTCGTCGACACCCATGTGAAGCGAGTTGCCTACCGCATCGGGTGGACTCAGTCGAAAAACCCGACGGTAATCGAACGAGATATGATGAATTTCATACCCAAGGAGTTTTACCTGAATCTTCCCAAGCAGCTTATCTTGGTCGGGAGGAATCTCTGTTTTCCCAAGGAGCCTGACTGCTCGAACTGCCCGGTTCGGTTTTGGTGCGAGAAGAATTTGTGAGACGAGGGCATATGGGCGTTTGCCGATGGATAGTGATTTATTAATAAAATCGACTATACTCTGATATTATGATAGCCCCAATTGCGCATGTGCGTAAGTTGAGGACTAAGAGCCTGTACCTGAAATTCTACCAGACTTCCGATCTCTTAGACTCAAAAAATTTCCGGAATATAAAAAAAGTCCGATGTATAGCGTATAACGATGATGGCAAAATTTGCCTCGTTTCCAACGGGATGCGGGGAAATTGGATGCTGCCGGGCGGCACCGTCGAGAAAAACGAAAACCCGATCCTGGCCTTGCGTCGAGAACTTCTAGAAGAAGCAGATATCGAGATACGCAACTATAAGTTGATTGGATTTCTCGAGATGAAATCGGTCAATAACGTTACGAAGTATATTTGGAATCGGACGGAGATGTGGTTCGTCGCGAAGGTCGACAAAGTCCTCGAGCAAACGGAGGATCCAGCCTTCGGCTATGTTCTGCAGCGGGATTTCTTCCCTCCCAACGACGCGCTCGTGAAATATCTCAAGTACGGTGAGATCAGCAAGTTCTTGGAAGAATACATGGTTAAATATATCGCCGCGCAGAAAGCTTAACGGAACTTGACCCCGACGGCAGCGAGAATTTCCGCTTGTTTTTCGACGGGAATCGACCTGGCATATCCCGATTGAGCTTCTCGTTGAAGCTTGCCGTCTCTGAAATTCGACCGGATGAAGGTATTGAATCCGGAGGCTATTGTGACCGAATACGAAAAGTTCACCATCTCCCCAAGCTCGCCTTCGGGATCCTTCTCGAACTCCCTGGTTTCGCATAGATGCACGGAAGTATAGTACTGATTTGGGTCGTACAGCCAAGTCAGGAGCGTCGATTCGATTCTCGGAGAAAGCTGCGGTTCAAGCCTCGAACCTATTTGGCGAGTGAAACTCCCGACGGTATGCATTTGCCTCAAAAGCGTTGTTGACTTCGGTAGAAGAATGCCGATGACCCTACGAGGCTGTTGATACATGATTGATCTCCCCCACGCTCTCGCATAATCAGGATACGAGAAGTCGGGTAAATCGGGCTCGCATGTCCTGAATGATTGCGGGAAATCTTTTGCGACCCTGAGGAGGTAGCCGACCCGTTCGTAAATACCGAACCGAAGACTTTCGTCAACAATCGGATCATTCGGTTCGAGGTTCGGGCTGCCGTCAATGCTCGTAATCATGCGGAATTATACCCCAAGATTGACAAAAATCCTGCATCACAAGATAATTCGAGGATATGTCGGGTCATTCAAAGTGGAATACAATCAAACGCAAGAAAGGCGCTAATGATGCTGCACGCGCCAAGGAATTCACGAAAATCGCGCGCCTCATAACAGTCGCCGCCCAAAACGGGGGCGATCCCGCTTTGAATGCAACGCTCGCGCTCGCAATCGACAAGGCGAGAGCCATCAATATGCCGAACGACAACATCGAACGGGCTATCAAGCGCGGCACTGGTGAAGGAAATGCCGGTGCCCGAATCGAAGAGGTTTCCTACGAAGGATACGGGCCGAATAATGTCGCCGTTATTATCGACTGCACAACCGACAATAAGAACAGGACAGTGAGCGACTTGCGATCTCTCGTCGAGAAAGCAGGAGGACGGTTCGGCGAAAGCGGATCGGTCTCATGGCAGTTCAAGACCCAGGGAAGGATACTGCTCGAGTTTGAATCCCCCGAAGAAAAGGCGCAACGTGAAAAGGCGAAGTGGAACGACAAGGCTACCTCATACAAGCTTTCTGCTGATAAGAGCGAAGAGTTCCAGCTTGAACTTTTGGATCTGAACGGAATCGAGGATATTTCCGCCGACGAACACGGTCTCGATATCAGAACGGTTTATTCGGAACTCAACAACGTAAAGAAATTTATCGACGAGCGCGGCATTACTATTTCTGACGCCGGGCTCACGAAAATCTCAACTTCCCCCGTTGAGCTTACCGATGCAGAATATGAACGTCTTGAAAGCTTTATCGAGTCGGTCGAAGACTACGATGATGTTCAGAAAGTCTGGACGAACGTAAAGGAATAATTTTTGCAGTAAGGATTAGAATACGAAAGGCTCGCATCTGCGAGCCTTTTTCAGTCGATAACGATTAGTATGTCGTAGTCACCTTTCGCTTTATTGAAGTCGGAGGAAAGCGTACTCGCGTCTTTCGACTCGAGCGGCTTTTGAGCGTCGCCGAACAGTTTCTTGTAGTAATCGAAGCTTTTGTCTTTGCCGTTTGTAAGCTTGTATATCGAGCCGTAGGTTTTGCTTCCCGTCGCCGAACTCGTGGGCGTAACGGCATCCTCGCCAGTCGGTTGCGTCACTCTCACGATTTGGTCTTGGTTGAAATCGAACGGAAGCATCGCGTCCCAGAAGACCTGCTTTGCCTTGTAGAAATCTTGGCTTCGCTTCGAGCTCGTGTATACGAGGCGCACCTTCGCATTCTCTTCCATGATAAACGGATGCTCCAGGTGGAACTTTATGAGGCTTTTAACGTCGGCGTAGTCTTTACCTTCCGGCATGACAAGGAAACCTGCGCCATCCCCCCTATCCCCACCTTTCAGCAGCTGGCCGACATAGCTTCCGAACGTCGGGTCGAGGACCATGGAGTATTGGTT
>CAZVIJ010000068.1:0-7720 GCA_964626735.1 uncultured Candidatus Saccharibacteria bacterium | reverse complement strand
GTATAGCCCCATTCTTGCATATGGCGGAACACCAGATCCATTTATTCCGGCAAAGGCTTGACGGCAAACGCAAGATTTTTTTGTACTGGTCTCTACGGGACGAAACGGAAAATATCTATCGGGAAGAAATAAATCTTTACCGTCAAACCTACGAACTTCTCAATTACACGCCTTGGTATAGCGGAACACAAGGCAGACTGAGTGCGCAAGCGATTGCAGATAGCCTCGGAGGTATCGATGCCCTCAAGAACAAACTCATCTTCATATGCGGGCCGGTACCGATGATGCATGCTCTTACCGAGCAATTCATGATGTTGGGCGTTCACCCGAAGGATATCGTATTCGAGGAGTTCCAATTCAGCTAGAGCGCCTTCGATTTTATTTGGTTGACCGCGCTCCTGAACCCTTTCGGCGTATCTGAGGATCCGTTTACTTTACCGATCGTAGCTGCGTAATCAAGTGACTTCCCAACGACTGCCGATGATATCCCGCTCTTGAACCGCAATTGCCATTTCAGCGAGTCGCTGTTGTCGGCCATCGTTTCAATAGACACGGAAGAGACCGTATCGTTTGTCACGGTAAGCGTAACACCAATGCTTTCTGTTAAGTTATCTTCCGTCCCGTACGATCCGACTGCATTATACGTTCCGTTCTTGTACTTGTGAGCTACGGAAGGTGTTGTCGGTGTAGGTGCCTTTGTCGGGGTTGGTGTTGGGGTCGTTGTTTTTATGGGGACTGTGGTCGTTATTGGCTTTGGTGTAGCTGTCGATTTGGTCTGGCTGCTGGTTGGCGAAACGGATGCGGATAGTGATGGAGAAGGAAGGTTCGTCGCCGTTGTATTAGTATTTCGATCTTCTTCATTCTCACGATCTTCATCTTCCCTTTGGGGGATTACCGTTAAAGAATCGGGCGTTGCCGATACCGTAGGCGTGGATGCATCGTTAGTAACCAGGGGAATGACATGAGTCGTATCGGCAGCATCGACCGTATTGCCTGCCATTAAACCGCCAACAACGAACTTCGTGCCGGAAAAAACCGATACGATGCCAAGTACAGACATCCCTAACTGTCGGGGACCAAATTTCATAAAAGTGTATAAACACCTAAGGATACCTGAAAACTCTCTATTTTGCGAGTTGAGGTATAATAGGGCATGTCATCCAATGATAATCGGCTTTTTCAAGCTGATATGTCGTTCCTAAGCGTAGATGGTAGGCTCAATCAGCTACGCGATCAAGTCGAGCCGGGCAGCTATCAAGTTCCCGCTATGGCTATCGACCCTGCCGTTCTTGCACTATCTCGATTTGGAGACGCAGTTTTCGGTTATTACCAGACTGTTACGGTTAGAGAAAATGATCCCTTTGCTCGCGTTAGTTTAGCGCTAACCGATCGCACCGTTGCCGAATACTATTTCAGGGTTTATCGGGACGAAATGCTGAAAATAGGAGAAATACTCTTCCTGGGCGGATTGCTTGGGCGCACCCAAGTTGAACGGCTATACTTGACTTGGTCTCTTGAGCCGGTGATGGTTTCCGCCGAACGTATAACTACGGGTCAAACGATTTTTTTCTCACCGTTTCCTCGCTCGGACAAATCAATCGTTAATCTGTACATCCCAGATAATCTAACATAGTCAATCATTTTGGTAATCGGGGAACTTCAATTCGTACTCGTATAATGCATCGCGCAAGATCTCAGATCTGCTTTTCTTGTATTTCGCAGATGCCCAGTTGAGGAACTTGTCGTTCTCGCTATCGAGTATGACATTGTACCGGTTCTGCTTGTAGTCTTTTCTCATTTTCGAGATGAATCGCTCCACGAGCCGCGGAAGCTCCTCGACGTTGTGGTAATTCTCGACGAAGAGGTATGGTGATTTTACCGCTTCCAAGTAAGAATCCTTGAAGAATCTATTTTCCTTCGTTTGGCGCAAAACGAGGGTAGGTTTCTTATTGAAGATACAGTAATTAATCTGATGGGAAGAACTGAAATTCGGCACCGTAAATTCCATAATGGCGATGCTTGATTCCTTCATGCCTTTGAGAACCTTTTCGAAAATAAGCTTCGCGCCGCGTTCACGACCTTGCTGGTAACGAAATGCGTTTTCGGCGTCTTCAAGCCAATCGAATGGGAGTACACAATCGTTTTCTAGAATTGAGTCGCGGATGCGGTAATAGATATGCTTATACACTTCGAATTCCGATGTTGTTGTACCGAACCATACTTTCATTGTGTAATCGAGTATAGCATGTGTAATGACTACACAATATTTACTTTGCTACTATTGCTCCATGAAGACAGAAATCCGATACATCAAAGAGTTCGACGAGAAGTTTGGCGATTACATACAAATGAAACCTAATCGAGACATTCCGAAAGAGGTGAGAGACCTGCGGGCATCGCTCATGACCGAAGAGCTCAAGGAAGTTATTGAGGCTATGGCGTCTGAGCCGATAGAGAATATAGCAAAAGAGTTTGCCGATCTCTTCCTGGTACTCATGGGGACTGTAGGAGCGTATGGCCTTTTGGATTCGATTGAGTCAGTTATCGAGGAAGTTCACCTCAGCAATATGAGCAAGACTCCGATACCGGGTATAGGAAAACCACAAAAACTTGAGGGATACCATATCGCCGATATAAGAAAGGTACTTGGCCTTTAGGAAATACCAGAAGAAACTCCTTGACACTCACTATGGTACTGATGCGTCATACCTTTAATGTCCAGCTGAATTTTGCTCTGAAGAACAAAATCAAATCAAGTACGTTCGACTCGTTCATGTGGGGCGGTTTCGAGTGCGCAGCTCCTCTTATAAAGCGCGGCAAACGTATCGATATCCTTAAAGAGACAAAGCATGATCTCGACGAATACTGCAGGACCGATTACCGCCTGCTTAAAAGTCTGGGAATTTACACTGTCAGAGAAGGGCTACTATTGAGCTGGGTGGATACCGGCGAAGCTTACGATTTCAGTAGGTTCGAGTCTATGGTGCAAATCGGCGTCGAAGAAGGAATACAGCAAATTTGGGATCTTAATCATTTCGAGTATCCGGGCGACATCGCCAATCCGTTCTCGGAAGCGTTCGTGAAACGCTTTGAGGCGTACTCCGTTGAAGTCGTGAGGATGTTGAGGAAATACATTAAAGGCACGATATATATAATACCGATCAACGAAATCTCCTTCTGGTCATGGATAAGCGCCGATGTCGGGGTATGGACACCGTTCAAAGAAGGGAGGGCGACCGAATGGAAGAAAATTCTCGTACGCGCAACGATCGCCTCAATCGATGCGATCAACGCAATAGATCAGGATGTTCGATTCATACAAGCCGACCCCTTAAGCTATCGAACGCCCAAAGATCCTTCGGACAAAAAGGCCCATTTCCTTTCGGAACGATTTCGACGTGACAAATTCGAGTCGTGGGATATGCTTGCCGGCTACCGCTTTCCAGAACTTGGAGGAAGCCCAAAGTACCTCGATTTATTGGGATTGAACTATTACATTACGAATCAGAGCTGGATTGTAAAAAACGAAGATTACGATGTCGAAAAACCGGGAAGCGAAGAATACCATGTAATCCCCATGCCGCTCGATGATCCTGCTCGGCTGCATGTTGAAGAACTGCTCGATGAAGTATACCGGCGGTATCATCGTCCGCTCATCATTACCGAAACGGGAAGTTATGGTGATTTGCGCGAGCCGTGGTGGTCGCATTTGCTTCAAGAAATTACCCGGATCAGGGATCGATCCACTTTACCGCTCTTGGGGGTATGCGCGTATCCTATTATCGACAGGATGGATTGGGTGCATTTCCACCTGACGAATTCTGGCTTTTGGGATTACGCCGAAGGAGATGATGAATGCAAGAGAATCCCGCACCGGGCGACAATCGATATCGTAAAGAAGTACCTGTCGCTCTGGAGTTTCAAATATATGCAGCGACCGATGCGCATGCATCACGATAAGCAGCAACCGCGTCTCTCGGCAGAAGCCGTATAAGCTGCGAGCGCACCGTTTGAATTACTCCACGCTATCGAGATTGGTTTTGCACCGGTCTGATGTCCCGTTCCAGCATACCGAACCGAAGTAGTCGATATTGATGATCTTGCCGTTATGAACGCGAATGGAGAACGGAGTATCTCCGTACGTGCCGGCGTAATGGACAGATCCTGATGGAAACGAGCCGGAAATTATACCTGAGTTTACGCTTGTTTTGTCGTAGTGCAATTCCGCCCCCGGCTTTGTCTTTTCAAGCTCAAGGAGCCGGGCAACTTGTTTCTCGTGAACTTCACTCGATTTCTGCTTTGCTGCGGGATACTCCTGTAGCATTCCTGCGGCTTGTGACTTGTCGTTTTCGTATACCGCATTGAGAAACGCTTGCAACGTTGGCGTATTGTCGTCGACGATATTGCGGTTTTTGCTCGATAGTTGTGAAGATACGAAAAAATAGCCTGCAGTCGCGAGAATTGCGACGAGCACGATCAGAATCAGCAAAAGCCGAAGTGCTGACGGTTTTGATTTCTGTTCTCCTGTTGGCATTGTACCTATATTATCCCGCATTTTAGAAAAGAGAGAAAGATATATCCGATTTTTGATATGATCATGCCATGTCTGAGATTCAAGTCTCGAAAGATCTTGTCAAGAACTTTCTCGTGAATCGCTCGTTTTTCAACCGCAAGGCTGCATCGCTCGACGAGTACTTCGATCGGTTTTGGTGTATCCAGACTGACCCCATCGTCTACATTACGCGTAGCCACGAAATTTCTTTATGGAATCGGGTTATGGATTTAAGGAGAAGCGATCTCGACACCGCTTTGTACAAGAAAAGAACCCTTATCGAATATTGGCAGCAGTTGTATTCGCTTATTCCGCTCAAGAATAGACCGCTCCTTAGCGCGAGGATGCGAGTCAAAGGCGGCTGGCAAGACGATTTCTACGCAGAGCATGCTGAAGAAGTGGAAATGGCTCGTTCGTACATCATCGCTAAAGGGCCGACGACAGCCAATGAATTGAAATTTATTCCCCAAACGAAGGCACTATTCGAATGGACAAGCAGCAAATCGAATAAAGCGACGCTCGACTATTTGTGGGACCGCGGAGAAATAACGGTCAGCCATCGCGACAAAAATAAGAAATATTACGACCTTACCGAGCGTCTTCTGCCGGATGAATACCTGACATTTGCCGACGAGGAGACTTCGCTTGAATATTTCGTAAAATCGAACTTCGCGTATCTCGGCATCGTTCGCGCAGCAATCATTTGGAAAAGCGGACGGTCGATTCGGGATAAGATACAGGAAAAGTGGAGAAGTATGGTTGAAGACGGAACGATCGTCGCCTTGAAAATAGAAGGTGTCAAGACAAAGTACTTTATACTGGCTGACGATGCTGAGGCCCTAATGGGGAGTAGGGATAACCAACACGAATGTCTTACCATGATACCGCCGTTCGATCCGCTTATCACCGATAGAAAGATATTGAGCGACATTTTCAACTACGATTACCAATGGCAATTCTACTGGCCTCCGGCTAAAAGAACGTTCAACCCGTACGGAATGCCGATTCTCTACAAAGGTTCTATTGTCGGAGAAATAGGCCTCTCGAAAGAAACTTCGTACAAACGAATCTACATGACGGAATTGGAAAGCTCAATTGACGATGGGGAATTCCGGCGTCTTCTGAATTCGGAGGTGGCGGGACTGGAGGCATTCGTATTCGGTATGTAACGGCAGCGAACAACAATCAGTATGAATAGGAAAGGAATATGAGTTTTTATCGCCGGTCTCGTGCTCAGTATCGTGATATCGGTATTATTGACGGTTGTTACGGGCAACAAAGGGTTCTTCTTATGTTTGCCGCTCTTTTTTCCGCTTGGATTTTTGTTCGGGCGCGGCGGGAAATAAAAAAACGGCTGGGATGAGCCAGCCGCATGAGTTATTACAAGTTTACTCTCTCGGCATCGCAATATTTACCATCCACTCGTTGCCATATTTGTCGACGCACATTCCGAAAAAATCTCCCCATGGCGATTTATCCATCGGAACGGTTACTGTTCCGCCTGCAGACAATTTTTCGAAATAACCTTTTAGGAGCGCTTCATCTTCAACGCCGCCGCTCAAAGAAATGCTTGCGCTGCTTGCCTTATACTCACCCATATGCGATGGAGTATCTGCACCCATAAGGGTGAGGCTGTCGCTGACTTCGATCTGCCCGTGCATGATAAGCTCAGCGTCGGCTGGATTCTCGATTCCGTACTCTTTGAATTTGCTGAGCCGCAATTCGCCGCCGAATACGGAGTGATAAAAGTTCATTGCCTCTTCAGCATTGTCCTTGAAATGTAGGTAAGGATTTAGTTTAACCATCACGTTGATGATACCAATTTACCGGTTATTTGTATCACGTGCGCGAACAACGCATTACTTGACCAAAGTATTCAAGTCGATGATGTTACTTCCGCTGCCCATAACTTGAGGCATCTTGCCGTCCCACTTTTCGATGAACTGCTTTTTCAGGAGTAGATCGTTGAGCGTTTGCTGTTGAAGCTTTTGGGACTCCGCAGCGGCTTGCGCCTGGGTAACCTGCTGTTGCGCCTCGATCTTTACCCGCTCAAGGTCGTTTTGCGCTTTCTTCGCCCGCTGTTCGGCAAGCTGCTTTTCCTCGATGGCGCTCGTGAAGTCTTTTGAGAAACCGAAGTTGACGATGTTCACATCCTCGACCAGGATATTGTCCGGAGTAAGTTTATTACGTATTTCTGTGATGATTTGCTCCTTGACCTCGGGCCTTCGGGTAATAAGCTCTTCAGCGGTGAATCGCGCAGTTACCGTCTTTACCGATTCCTGGAGCTTTGGTTCAACGATCGTAGTGCGGTAGTTGAGGCCGAGGTCTCGATAGACGACATCGACTTTATCGCGGCTGATTGAATAGTTCAATGCAATAGTCGCATCAATCTGCTGTAAATCCTTGGAGGCAGAATCAGCCTGCACTTGTTCTTTTTGCGTCCGCGCATCGAATTTGACGACGCGTTCGATAAACGGGATCGTGAAATGTAGACCGTCAGATAAAACCCCAACGGTCCTCCCGTTTCTCAGCTTAACTCCAACCTGGCCAGAGTCGATCTGCACAAGAGCGCCGGCGAGAATAATTATGAGCATAAGAGGCACTATGATGAGCAAAAGTATTGAACGAATATTTGATAATTTCATGATACTAATGATACACCATTTACTGAAAGCATGATCGAATAAACGAATACAACTATCGCTCAAGAACTGATGTTTGATGGTTATCCGCTGCGTGCCGGTTTCTACACACCACTATACATATTTGTTTCTTAAAATTCTTCAGGTACGATCGTTAGGATCTATGCCTGCTCGTCTTCCCATTTCGTCATGAGCTGGAAATAGTTTCCGTCCGGGTCTGCCAAGGTGGCGATCCACATTCCGCCCATTTCGTACGGTTCTTTCACGGATGTTGCGCCTAAATCAACCATCCTTTGATACTCGCCCTTCACATCGTCAGCCTGCAGTACGAACATGAGCCGACCAGGGTCTTTCGCCATACCGCCCATCTCAGAATGCTCGCCGACGCTGAAGAAACTTGCGCCAACTTGCCATCCGGACCAATTGCCGTCCTGCATGTCGGGAGCCTTGCCGAATATCTTTTCGTAAAATGACGCCAAAACTTCCGGCTGCATCGTGCCGAGCATGATTGAATTTAGATTTAACA
>CAZVIJ010000067.1:0-7760 GCA_964626735.1 uncultured Candidatus Saccharibacteria bacterium | reverse complement strand
CCATACAACTGTATTATAGCCGATGTCCTGGTACTCGTGTTATTCCTACTCTTGTTTCTCCGGACTCTCGCCGCTCTTGAACTTCCTGATGTACTTGAACAGCGTCGGAACGCTTGCAGCTAAGGGAAGCGACAAGAAAGCCCCTACGATACCGAACAGCGTCGTGCCGATCATTACTGCGATAAAGCTTAACGCCGGGGAAAGGTCGAGGGCTTTGTTGTAGATATTGGGCGAAAGAATCGAGTTCTCTACTTGCTGATATACGAGGAAGAGTGCAAGAACGAGGATGCCGGCTGTCGGGTTGATAGCGAAGGCGATAATTACTGCAGGAGCCGCTCCGATAAATGCGCCGATCAACGGCAGCAAATCCAGGATCGCAGCGAAAATAGCGAGCGGTGCAGCGTACGGGACTCCGATAATCATAAGGCCGAGGAAAATAACGATGCCGCAGACAAGGGATATCAAGAGATTGCCCCGAATGTACTGGCCATTAATCCTCGCCAGCTCATCAAGCATTCCGGAGACCTCCTTTTCCTTATCGTCGGGAATTAGCTTGAGGAAAACGTGCTGAAGCTGCTTCGCATCGATCAGCAGGTAAATCGTAAGCGTGAGAATCGTGATAAACGTCGTGACAAAGTTCGTGATCTTCGATGTTGAGGCAAGCAGGTACTTTCCGCCGTTCTGCGCGTACTGCGTCAGGTCGATATTGTTGCGGATCGAATCGGGCAAGAACGTAGAATTATTGATGATATTGTTGACCGTCTTTACAATGTCCGGGAACTGGCCGATAAACCCCGGAAGCACGCTCGCGAGAATCAGGACGATCGGCAAGAGCAAAGCGAAAACCACAATCGTCGCCGAAATCGTAATGGGGATTTTCTTCGACATCTTCAGCACGATCGGATGCAGGGCAGTTGCCAGCATAACCGAAACCAAGATAATAATGAGCACGCTGAACGACCTCCAAACCAGGAATACGGTGAGCGCGGCGATGATGACGCGGGTGATCGCCGCCCAGCTTAAGGGGTGCTCTGAAAATCTATACAAATAACGTTTTGCCTCCATTTGGATATTTTATATTAAGAATCGGAATAAGGGTATACGAGAATCTCCCGGCGTGGTTTTTGCCCCGCGCCTATCTTCGATACGGCTTGGGCCCCGACTAGCGACGCTACGTCGGGAAAAACACAAGGGAAGATTCTCGTATACCCGTATTCCGTACAATGCTATGCATCCAAATCACCGCAAAGCCAGTTCCATAGAAATCACCGCATGTCCGAACAAGAGTTTCGGCCGATTAAGCTTTTTCAACGGGCGTATCGCAGATAGCCCGTCTCTTACTTGATACGTTTTATATTTACGAAGCATGTCCCAAGTATGCAAAAATCTTCCCTAACTTTTTATCCGCCGTATCGAAGTTAGGCGGATCCCAAGCCGTAACGAAGTTAGGCGCGGGGCAAAAAGTTCAGGAAGATCTTTTGCATACTTGGGACATGCGATAGTGTAACTATGGGCCACTAACCTTCGTTGATCTGCTTCTAGTCCTCCCGCCCCAATTCCACTAGAATCGGCTCACTTTAAAATGACATCTAATTCTTTGATGAGAGGGAAACTTAATCTAGACCAATTCCGCATCCTAATGGAGAATTCGTCGGACATCATTTCCATCATCGACAAGAACAAGATCATCAAATACGAGTCCCCTTCCGCAAAACATATTCTCGGCTACGAAATCAAGGAAGTTTTTTTGGATAAACCGTTTGGCGTTTTCTGCCATCACGACGATATCGGCAAACTCCAAAAATGCCTTGACGATGTCATCAGTAAATCCGAGAGCACGAGGACCGTTCAATACCGTTACCTCCATAAGGACGGAAGATGGCTTGTGCTCGAGTCGGTATGCAGCAATCTTCTTGAGTCCGATTCTATCGAAGGCGTCGTTATCAACACCCGAGATATTACCGATAGGAAAGAGGCAGAACGTGTGCAGGAGTTTTTGTCCAAAGCTTCAGTGCTACTTTCTTCTTCGCTCGATTACCATGCTACATTGAAAAAAGTCGCGGAGCTGTGCGTTCCCCATTTCGCCGAGTGGACCGCAATACACACGATTGATGAAGAGGGGAAGCTGAAGTTCGCAACGCTCGCCCACGCCGATCCGCAGTTCGTCGAGACGGGCCTGGCAATGCTCAAGAAGTATCCGCAAAGGGAAATTGCAGATGTCGGCCCATATCATGTTTTCTTTTCGCGCACCTCTGAGTATGCACCGGAAATCGGCGAGAAGCAGATGAAGTCGGGAGCATACGATGACGCCATGTACGAGCACTTTAAATCTATCGGGCTCGCATCCTATATCTGCGTTCCCATGATGGTCCACGACAAGGTCGTGGGTACGCTTACGTTTCTCAGATCTACGAGTACGCCTCCCTTCTCGACGAACGACCTGTCCGTTGCCGAAGAACTTGGAAGACGAGCGGCATCGGCAGTCGATATTGCGCTTCTCTACCATGAAGCGCGCGAAGAAATCGAGAAGCGCAGAAAAGCCGAACGGGAAATCAAAAGCCTTAATGAAGAATTGGAAAGCAGGGTCCATAAACGAACCTACGAGCTTTTGAAGCTTAACGAAAAGCTTCAGTCGGAAATCCGCGAGAAGAAACGGGCGGAAGAGATCTTGCGCCAATCTGAGCAGCGCCTCGCGCTTCACATCAAGCAGACCTTATTCGGGGTTATCGAATGGGATCTCGATTTCAGGGTAACCAACTGGAATCCCGCCGCGCAAAAGATTTTCGGCTATTCGAAAAAAGCAGCGCTCGGCAAACACATTTCCGAGTTTATCAGCGACTTCAACGACTCGCTTTCGAAGAAGCTTATGGATGATATCGTCCGCAAATCTTCCACAACCCGTTTCACGTTCAAGAACTGCAGGAAAGACGGAGAGACGATTATCAGCGAATGGTACAATACCCCGCTTATCGATGAGAACGGCAAGGCGATCGGCATTGCAACCCTCGTACAGGATGTAACCGAGCGCATGCGTGCCGAAGGTGCCCTCCAAGAGAGCGAAGATCGATACCGTTCGGTAGTTGCCGCACTGCAAGAAGGTATTATCCTCAGAGACCATGATGGTATTCTTGCCGTAAACCCGAGCGCCGAACGGATATTGGGCATGACTGAAAAGTCGATTATAGCTAAGTTCAGCGATGCCGGGTGGAGAGCGGTCAACTTGAACGGCGAATCTATCCCCAAGGAAAAGCAGCCGTTCTTCATGGCCCTCTCGAGAGGCAAACCGGTTCTCGATACCGTACTGGGTTTCAAGAAAAAAGGCGGCATGACCTGGATCAGGATCAACGCCCAACCGCTATTTAGGAACGGAGACAAGAAACCGTATGCCGTCGTATCTTCATTTACCGACATCACGGAAAAATTGGAAAACGAAAGCAGGATCGCACAGCTTCAACATTACAACGAGCTCATCCTCACCTCTGCGGGAGAGGGAATTTACGGCGTGGACAATAAAGGAAGGCTTACCTTCATGAACGATTCCGCCGCGAAGATGTTGGGCTACCGGAAAGAAGAGCTTATGGGCAAGGTCTTGCACGAGATTATCCATTACCTGAATCCCGATGGTACGAGAATGCTGAGGTCAGAATGCTTGGTCAACAAGGCGTATAAAGACGGACAAGTGCATCGGGTCGATAACGAGTTCTATATCACGAAGAACGGAAGGCATTTGCCGATCGAATACATCAGCAATCCTCTGTGGGATAACGGCAGGCTGGTAGGAGCGGTAGTTACGTTCAACGACATCTCGCAACGGAAAAAGGCCGAGGAAGAACTGCACAGCCTGAATGAGCAGTTGCGCAAGAGCAACAATGAACTGCAGGACTTCGCCTCGGTCGCATCGCACGATCTGCAGGAACCGCTGAGAAAGATTCAGGCCTTCGGCGACCGGCTTCGGGTTAAGTACGGGCAAAACTTCAACGACGAAGGGAACGATTATTTGGATCGCATGGAAAACGCCGCGAACCGCATGCAAGTGCTTATCAACGACCTGCTAACTTTCTCGCGTGTTACGACGAGGGCACAGCCGTTCGTCAAAGTCAGCCTGAAAAAGATTGTCGAAGAAGTATTGATCGACCTGGAGGTGCGTATCGAGGAGACGAAGGCTATCGTTACGGTTGAGAAAATGCCGGTTATCGAAGCCGACCCGCTGCAAATCAGGCAGTTGTTCCAGAATCTCATTTCCAACGCGCTCAAGTTCCACAGTAACGTCCAAACACCTAAGATACGGATTTACCAGGAGACCACCGAGGAACAGTATCTCCCCGCTCCAAACGAAAAGGTAGACAACTACACAACGTTTGTCGTATCCGACAACGGGATTGGTTTTAACGAGAAGTACCTGGATCGCATCTTCAATATTTTTCAGCGTCTCCACGGGAACAACGAGTTCTCAGGTACTGGCGTTGGCCTAGCCGTGTGTCGTAAAATCGTCGACAGGCATAATGGAACGATAACCGCGCGAAGCGAAGAAGGAAAAGGCGCAAAATTTATAGTAACATTACCTACGAAACATACGAATGATGAAAAGTAAGAAACCAATAATAATCCTGATAGCCGATGACGATATAGACGACTTGCAGCTCGCGCGGGAGGCGCTTGAGGAAAGCAGGATCGCCAACGAACTGCACTGCGTCTCCGACGGCGAGGAACTTATGGACTACCTTTACCAGCGCAACGGCTACCATAATAAGGAAGAGAATCCCCGTCCCGTCCTCATCTTGCTCGACCTCAACATGCCGAAAAAGGACGGTCGGGAGGCTCTTCGCGAAATAAAGGCAGATCCCGAACTGAAGAAAATTCCGGTTGTCGTCCTTACCACCTCGCAGGCTGAAGAAGATATCTATAAAACTTACGATCTCGGCGTCAATTCATTTATCACCAAACCCGTAACGTTCGAAGGTTTGGTCAAAGTCATGAGGACTTTGGGGAAATATTGGTTTGAGATCGTAGAACTGCCCCAAGACTCTACAACACGATGAAGGATGAAAAGCTAAAAATCTTGCTTGTCGAAGACGACGAAGATGATTACCTCATAACGCGCGATCTTCTGGGAGAAATCAAAGACATGCGCTTCGCACTCGATTGGGTAACAACATATAATGAAGCTGTCGAAGTCATGTCGCAAAACAATCATGACGTATGCGTCATCGACTACTACTTGGGCGAGTTCAACGGCGTCGACCTTTTGCGCGAGGCGAAAAAGCGGGGATCGAGAAAACCGATGATCCTCCTTACCGGAGCTCGGGATAAAATGGTCGACATCGAGGCGATGAAAGCCGGTGCTTCCGATTACCTCGTTAAAGGTCAAATAAGCCCGTACCTCTTGGAGCGTTCGCTACGGTACTCCGTTGCGCAGAAGCAGTCGGAAGAGGAGATCAAAAAGCTCAACGAAGGGCTCGAGAAAAGGGTAATCCAACGAACCCAAGAATTGGAACAGGCAAACAAGGTGCTCGAGAAAGAGATCAACGAACGCAAGCGCGCCGAAACAAAGCTTAAGAAGTCGCTCGAAGAAAAGGAAGTTTTGCTGAAGGAAATCCACCATCGGGTCAAGAACAATCTCCAGATCATCTCCTCCCTTCTCAACCTTCAATCGAGAAACATCTCCGACGAGACCTACTTGAATATCTTCAAGGAAAGCCAAAACAGGGTCAAGCTCATGTCGCTCGTCCACGAAAAGCTGTACCAGTCGAACGATCTTGCGAATATCGATTTCTCAAATTTCATCAGGAACCTGGCATCGTTCCTTTTCAGGTCGTACGGCGGAAATATCAACCGCATCAAGCTAAACGTCGTCGTCGACGAGAACGTGATGCTGGGCATCGATACCGCAATCCCATGCGGTCTCATCATCAACGAGCTCATCTCCAATTGCTTGAAATACGCCTTCCCCGAGCCGAATACGGGGGAGATCCTCCTCTCGATGCATTCGGACGGTAACGACCTTATACTAATAGTAAAGGATAATGGTGTTGGGCTGCCCAAAAATTTGGACATCAAGAAGTCCAAGTCGCTTGGGCTGCAGCTCGTCAGTTCGCTGTGCGAGCAGCTTGGCGGCAACATAAAACTTGTCAGGGAGAATGGAACGGAATTCACCATACGCTTTCCCGCGACACTTAATTAACAGGAATATGGAAAAAACCAGAATACTAATCGTCGAAGACGAAAAGATAGTTGCCCTCGATATAAAGAACCAGCTTGAAGGGCTCGGCTATCATGTCGTTGGGATTCTCGCCTCGGGCGAGGAAGTAGTCGAACAGATATTCGATATGAGGCCAAACTTGGTTCTTATGGATATCATGCTCAAGGGCAAAATGGACGGCATCGAAACTGCCGAGTACATTTACAAAACCTACTCGCTCCCCGTCATCTACCTTACCGCCTACTCCGATGAAAGTACGCTGCAGCGAGCGAAGATAACCGAACCATTCGGCTACCTCCTGAAGCCGTTCGACGAGCGGATGCTTCATACCACCATTGAGATTGCCCTGTACCGACACAAGACCGAAAAGGAAATACAATACTTGGCGTTTTACGATCAGCTAACCGGCCTTCCGAACCGCCACTTCTTCTACGACGCGTTGCGCAAGGCAGGCAAAGAGGCCGAGAGCAACCAGAAGAAGCTTGCCATGATGTTCATAGATCTCGACAAGTTCAAGAACGTCAACGACACGCTCGGCCACGATATCGGCGACCTCCTGCTCCAGGAAGTCGGCGAACGCCTCGAGTTCTGCATTCCGGAAAACGGCGTCGCTTCGCGTACCGGTGGAGACGAATTCTCCATCCTGCTCCCCAACATCAACTACAAGTACGATGCGGTCATGATCGCCAAGAAAATTCTCAAGGAATTCCGCAAGCCGTTCCAGGTAAACGACTACATCCTCTACATCACCCCCTCTATCGGTATCGCCATATATCCTTCTCTTGCAGACAGCATCGATCGCCTTGCCATGTATGCCGATTCTGCCATGTACTTGGCGAAAAAGTCCGGCGGCAACTCGTACGAGCTCTATCATGCAGGTCTGTACGATCAATACAGCGAGCGGCTGATGATCGAAACCCACCTCCGCAATGCGCTCGAAAACAACGAGTTCTCT
The DNA here is from genome assembly GCA_964626735.1 of uncultured Candidatus Saccharibacteria bacterium. Taxonomy (GTDB): domain Bacteria; phylum Patescibacteriota; class Dojkabacteria; order JAOAGR01; family JAOAGR01; genus CAZVIJ01. Next base: position 606 of record CAZVIJ010000067.1, on the reverse strand, counting down.
ATCTTCTACCAGCCGAAGCTCGACTTGAACTTCAAGAACCTCATCGGCATGGAAGCGCTTATTCGATGGGACAACCCCGAGCTTGGAACTGTCGAGCCGAACGACTTCATTCGGATAGCAGAAAACAGCGGTCTTCTTCTCGAAATCGGAGAATGGGTACTACGAACCGTCTGCAAGCAAACCAAATACCTGCAAGACCATGTCGAATCGCCCGATAAGAAAATTCGCGTCTCCGTGAATATTTCCCCAAGCCAATTCAATCGGCATTTGGTAAAGCTTATCAAGCGTATCCTCAAGGAAGAGCAGTTCAATCCCGAATTCCTGGAACTTGAAATTACCGAAACGCTCGCGATGCAAAACTTCGAGCTCACTTCGAAAATGCTCAAGGAGCTTACCGACATGGGCATCGAAATCAGCCTCGACGATTTCGGTACGGGCTACTCGTCGCTCATGTACCTTAAGGAGTTGCCGGTCAGCTCAATCAAGATACACCAGAGCTTCATCGAGAACCTGCCGAAAGATCCTAAAGACTTCGGCATTATCGAGTCGGTCATCAAGATGGCGCACAGTCTTGGGAAGAAGGTTATTGCCGAAGGCGTCGAGCGC
>CAZVIJ010000066.1:0-7900 GCA_964626735.1 uncultured Candidatus Saccharibacteria bacterium | reverse complement strand
CTTCAGGGCTTAACATCCCGTCAATAGCGTTCGCAAAACGGAAAAGCCCTATCTCGGGTATTTTCGTTTCATTGAATGCGGTAGCTAAACTGCCGAGTACGAGCTTGCGGCTTTTTTCTGCCTGTTTCGGTACGCGAGCGCCATAACGGGTTGTACATTCGAGCATCAAACGCGGCAATGCGTACCACATCGGAGTCATCATGCCTGTATAGTAATGGACATAGCTTTCCGGTACCGAATCGGGCTCGAATCCCGACGGGTGCTCTCCTGGAACCCTCGTGTGCACGTTGCTGAATTCCGCGACGATGTCGTATCTGCCCAAATCACCTAGTGTCAGGAAAGCGTCGCCGAGCATCAAGTTTATCGCGTGATAGCGGCGGGCCATCACTTCAGCACCACGTTCATCTATCAGCTTTTTCACCACGGGGCAGCCGTTTGCCCATCCGGTAATAGCCGCAAGTTCATCCCACGAACCGCGCAGCGCGTACGTATCGTCTATGTTCCCTACACGGCTGTAGCCTTCGGCGAATACAACGGTTCCGATCCCTTGAACCTCTCTGGAGAAATCAGGTATGACCATACCGGGATTATCGCATAGGAAAATCAGGCGTCAATCCTCTGACACCGCGGCGTATCGGCGATATAATTGATGGATGTACCGAAGTTATTTCGAGAGGGAAGAGAAAATGACGGCACCCTTTCATGGCGAGTCGATCATTGCTGCTCCCATCGTGGCCGCCGGTACCTTTAATCCCCATCAGTATCGTCGATTATCGGATCCGTTCTTTTACGGATCTTCGGATTCTACCAGCCGACGTACCCCAAGCGAAAAGCGATCGGTCTCCGAAGCGTGCGACGTTACCGTAGAGCAATCAATGGCGGGTTTACTCACTTCGATCGCGTATCATGACGCCCAAACGAAAGGCGGCGGTTCCAGGATTGAACCGTGGGAATTTGTACGGGCATATCCTGGCGCAAATCATCCCATCGATGCATTTTGGTATTTCGGTGAACGGGATAAGCGGTACGTGCGGTTTTCCGATTCCGTTTTCCCAGGCTTTGGAGGTCCTTTCGGTGCATTCGGCCGTAAAGACGCTGTCGTCGATTATTTGCTGAATGAACGTTTTATGCATCATAGCGGACTTAGAACGAGGAAAACGGTAGATATCGTTCCGTTGCCCAGAAACCATAAAATCTCGACTCAACATGGCTTTCTGACACTCGAGGAATTCAATCGATTGCATTCGACCGAAGCGGTTATTGCCACGAATTTCATACGATCTAAATACCGATTGGTCGATCCATTGAGGTTTATGTATGAAACTATTTTTTTCTCGGGACATATGGGCGATGCTCGTTACATAAATTTCGCAACCGTCCCCGATTTGGATCCGTACTCGCCCAGTCAACTTACTACCCACTTCTTGGGAGAAACTTCATTATTCGATGAAGAAACCCGCGAGCATATCCTTACGGAATTTACGTTCCTGAAAAACGAGCTTCTGAAACGCATGGTGGGAGATAGCGATTGGAGGATCGCAAGTCTTTTGGATAGCCATGACACTTCTTCCGATCTAGGCGAGTTCTATCTCGACTATTTGGAGATTTTGGCCTCTGTCATAGGTACGGAACTTGGAAAGATGCATTTGATGAGGGCGCTTCCTGTTTCTTTTTCTGCCCAAAACGTTACCTTGCTCGGCGAAATAGTCGATCACGAGGAGACGCTCGTCGACGGCAAGGCCATCGACGAACGCGGAATCGGAACACCGCAATTCAAAATGATTAAGGATTACGATCTCGATACCAATGAAGGCTACACGCAAGTATTTATGGGTAAAGTAATAATCGTCGGCCAGGCTCTCATGACGCTTATGCGCGATATACGGCGTGCGCAATTCAGTCCAATAGACGTGGCATATGCCGAAGATGTCATCGATAACCTTATCCTAGAATTCGTCGTTGGAATACAAAACGGCGAAACATCGCGAGATTACCGAACGATGCATGCTGCCATGCTTCGCAAGCTGCAGAGCCTTTACGTGTACGAAGACGATTACGTGTTTGGTAGGGGCAAAGACAAATTCGTAATCGACCGGTTCAAGAAAGTGTTAAGAAATACGTAACGTTAGCCGACAATTTCGCCCTCCAAGACATGCGGGTTCGCGTTGAGATGCTCCTCGATCAACTGAAGATTCTTGACGTTCGCCTTGAAGGTGACATCGGCGATCCAACCGAGAATCGGAACTAAGCCGACGAGGAAGTCGAGGATGACATAGACAACCATCGTTCGCAATTTCTCTACGGGAAGCTGGAGCGTGCTTGCGATCCAGATAATATAGACGGAGAGCGCCAATGCGATTACGTCTCCGACGATGGGAAACGGCAAGACGTCGAGAATCGGGTCAAGGCCGAACTTGATGCCCAGAAAGCTGAACTTGTTGTCGAGCAGCTCCGCGAGCGATCGCGCAATTTTCAGGTGATCATGAGCAACCATATCTTTATCCAGTATAGCGCTATTACACAGCTTTCAAAAATCCCCAATTTGGGTATATTGGATTATGGGCAAGCAGCGCGATCTTCGAAGACTTCTCGAGATCAAGGATCTGGAAGAAGAGACAATCTTTGGCGTAATCGGCCGTATGGAAATTTTGAAGGTCATGTTCGAAAGCGACAAGAAGTACCGGAATTTCCTTCCCTTTTTGGAAGTTTACTATCTAGTCACCAAACACGTAGCGGAACGTGCTGTCGAGCGTCGGAACTATTTCAATAACTACGCCAAAGTCGAGCGGCTGGACGTAAATTTCGCGAATTTGTACTTCAAGCCGATGTTGGCGTATTTGCTTCTGGGAGAAAAGCCTACTCCGTGGAAGACGTATTTCGATTACTGCGAACGGCCGAACGGGATTCCGTTTGTGCAAATGATACTAGGCATCAATGCCCACATAAATTCCGATCTTGCGAGAGCGATTTACTTGACGAGATTCAAAGACGAGCACGATGACAAAATTATCGATAACCTCCTTCGCGATGTAATCCCAGATATACTCTATTTCCTTGCCGTCAATTACCGTGATATCTTCTCGATCGGCGGCATTTTCATGTCGAGTTTCATCGAGCACGAGTTCGAAGACACGATTTGCAAATGGCGAAGTGTCGCGTGGGATAATATCCAAGGCGCGAATATCCTTAATATCAGGTCGATCATGAAAGAGCTCAATTTCGACACCGAGGCTATGGGGCAGGAACTCATCTCGATTTTCGAAAACATCATGCACTTCGACCACATCTCCACCGAACTCTCGCATCTGAATAAGCTTAAGGTAACTTTGGATGTGACCTAGTTGAGTAAACGATTGTAACAGTCTCCCACTACACTCATAGTCAACATGAAGCGAAGATGAAAACAGATAGACTTTTCACCTTGGCTCGTGTATAGTGAATCATTATATAACTAGAATCATGGCCCAAAACATACTAGCTTCAATCAAACTAGCCCAGGCTAAGTCTTCTGAATCTCCAGAGGTCAAAGACCTGTTCAGCAATAACTCTCAAAACGAGTCTGACGAACAACTCCAGCAAAGGGATCAGAAATTAGGAATCGCCGAAAGCAACCCCCTAAAACAGATGATCGCCGAACACCGCGAAGAGGAAAAGCAATTCCTCGACCAATGCTTTGCGAAACTTAAAGACCTGAAGGAGAAAAATAACCAAATAGATAAAGCACTCCTCCAGAAGGATAATGAAAAGGAAGCTGCACTCAAGCAAAAGCATAAAGTGCAGGAGGAACAATTCGCGCAAAAGCACCGCGATCAGGAAGCGAAAATTAAAGATCCCGCGCTCCGATTGCAGGTTCACAAACTTAACGTGCAGGCTGAAGTACTTTTCGGCGACCTCCACGACCAGCAGGAAAAAGTCCTTATCGCTCAAGATCAAGCTAAGGAAAAAGCGCTTCGCGATAAGCATGCTGCTCAAGAAGGAAAATTCCGACAGCAATGTATCGACAAATACAATGCGCTCAAGGCAAAGCACCGAGCCCAAGAAGAAGCACTTCGAAGGAAGCTCTTCTGCCAAAAGCATCCAAACGATTCTCACTGTAAATCATCTTCATTCTCTACCTCCGATGTTCTCGGCGGTCAGGCTACCGAACTATCGTCAATCGATCGTGTCAGCGGTACCGCAAATATGGGAATGGGAGTAGGAGTAATCCTCGGCGCACTCGTCATCGCATCAGGCGTAGCATCCGTCGTTCGAAGAAAAATGACTGCGTAATTTCTTTTTGAAAATTAAAATGCTGCATTCGTGCAGCATTTTTTTATCTCCTTGGTTTTTTCAGAACCGATAGGTTCGAGCCATTCTAAGCAACAAGTCAGAGTGACCAATTATTCTTTCATATTTCCGAAGCGTTGCCGCATCCAAGTTATTCAAGATACCGACGTGGGTATCGATTGTCTGGAATCTCAAAAACGGATTGCCAAAGCAATCCTGAGGGAATTCAAACCTAGTTAGGACATCGATGCTTCCTTGGGGGCCGGCAGTCGAACTGAGAAGTACCCTCGTCAGATACAGCAAATCTTTGATATGAGCGATTGTCTTGCCTTCCTGCTCCTCGATTATTGGTGATTGAACGGTATCGCCCGCCAATTGCACGACAGCTACTTGGAGGCTTGCCAAATAACCGTGATATCTCGGCAGTACTTTCGGGATAATGATCTCTACCTCCTGCAGCGCAGAATTAAACTTACCTGCATATAAAGCCGCTACGGCGGGATAGTTAATCACAGTTTTTGTATCCGTCGCGGTTTCCAGAGCATTTGCTTGATCTTTCGAGTAAGCGCTTATACTACGATGAATCGCCTGTATCGCGTTTGCGCGACTATCGTCGTTGTAACGCCGTTTCGGCTCTTCATAGATAGACTCAATCGGTACTACTTGAATACAAGTTTCTGATCCCAAACGAATCGGCTCATTTACAGCAAATGACATCCCATAATTATATCACTTAGGAGTTTCATTCGTGCTATAATCCGCCAATATGGCTGAGGCAGACTATACCAAACCGGTGACGCTTTTGGCGTCAGGAATAACAAGTTCGACAATCGCTAGCCTCGAACCGCATGTATCACGATCTATTGAAGCGAACGGTATTAAGCGGGCGTTGATGATTTGGGGATATCCGGGATCCCGATCGATAAAGCCAGACGTTTCGATGCCAACGTTGGTAAGGCAGTTTACTCAGATAGATATCTTGATGCGTTCGATGAGAAATATCGGTTTAGAGATCGACCATCTTACGATGCAGCAGCTTGATTACCTAGCGCTTGATGGTATGGATGCACAGAACATGATGGTCGTCCTTCTCGACGGTGATGCATGGCGCCAGTATTCTGCACTCGTCGAAAGCCCCGATATTGTTAGGCTCGTTCAGAACAATAAGGTCGTTATGGGTATCGGATCGGGTGCTGCGCTTATGGGGAAAAATATCGATCCGCTGTTCCATACGAGGGTACGGGTAGGATATTTCGGTGAACGTTTGCATGTCGATAAGATCGCTAAAGATGTTACGCCGGATATGGAAGCATTCGGCCGCATACCCGCCAATATCTATCCGGGAGTCCAACTGAACAAGCCGCTCAGCGGTTTTATCGCGCAAGCATTGGCGAGCCATATGGACCGCGACGATCAGCCGCATCTACGGGGACTGCAGGGAGTGATGCTCGATGTCGACGGCACGGCGGTGTACAACAATGGGGTATTGTTCTCGATACAGCATGAGCCGCTAGACTTGTATCCAATAATATAATATATAAAGGATGTATCTTTATGATACTAAACTTCTGTTACTTAGATAACAGCTTATGGCTAATATCGTAGTACAAAAAAACAATAAATCTTCGGACGCTAAGGAATCCAAAAAAGATGATTCCAAAGAGTCTAAGGGAAACAAAGGTGAAAAAGGACACGATCGGGCATGTGACAATCCCGGCAAAGCCAAGGACCACAATCCTCACTGCAATGAATCCGAAGGAAATACTTCCGATGTTCTCGGTGGTACGTCTACGGAGCTTTCCCCGTCGCAGAACTTCATGTCTAAGGCAAACGCTGGTGTTGGGCTTGGTGTGATTCTCGGTGTAGCAATCATCGGCTCAGGTTTGTTTTCGATAATTCACAAAAGAAAATTACAATAACCATTGTAAACGTTGCAGGGTAAAACCTGCAGCGTCTTTTTTTTTGGCTACACGATCATGCAAGAAATACGTTCAACCTTAGTTCTAAACTCTCTCGACTCGACAAAACCAGCCGCGTTGTCTTCCATACTAACCATTATGCGAAGGAACGGTTTGGAAGGATTCATTACCTACTCCACCGATTACGAGATGCAAAATCTTTTGTTCCGTGCATTGCTCTCGCGAATGCCAGAGTTACGGGAATTTCGGTATATACCCTTTCCGGTCGGGGCAAAAGATATCGCATCGATGCTCGATATGAAACGTATGTCGAAGTACGCGCATGTTCTGCTGGACGGCGACATCGCAGGCATGTACCGCTATTTATCTGATGTACCCGTGGTTTGGAATACCATTGCTCTGGCGCCTTTCGTTATTTCCCACGGGGCAGGGTCTGCAATCGTTGGTGTTTCAACTGCCGGCGCAGGAATTCCAAGGATGCGTAACGATGCAGACACCCGATATGATGCGTATCGAGATGACTTCCCGATCGATTCGCCGGGTATGCAGAGAATCCCTGCAATCATCGCACCGCAAGGCGATCTAATGGCCGCTTACGATCTTACGGAAGTATCGCTTATGGCACGGAACAGGCCGCCCGCTCTGATGCTCCTTGATGACGCGGCGTTGCTTTTCGACCGATGTATTGATCATAACGGGGCAATATACGAAGCTCGCGTTTTCGGAGATGGAGCAATTACGTGTAGCGGGGTGATGCAGGCTTTGTGCGACGATAGTTGTGTATGGTCATCGACAACGGCTCAACCAAAGCGTTGGTGGTATAATTTAGGGTGATTGATCGCAAAGTCTCTGTACTCGTATCTAGATCTCCCCATGAAATCCCGCTCAACCAGTTTCTTCAAGTGCGGACCTGGATTGACGAACCTGGGATAACCGGCGTTACTATACTTTCCGGCTATATGCTCCATCGTGGAATAAATGCATTCCAACCGCTACGTAGCTTAGTGAGAACCAGATCGGATAAAGGTACTGCTGAGTCGGTTTTTACACGGGCAGACGGTACGCTACCTTCGACTCAGTTCTTGTGGGAACGGCATCTTACGCAAGCACAAATAGATGCTGTTAGGATCAGCGTTGTTATTGTTTTGAACGGTCTTGCGCATGAACAGTTCGGCTGGATCAAGAGCAATCCAGTACTGACCGATGCCATCAACGAAGCTCCGTACGGTATTTTTATCGGTTCAGGTGCAATCATCGCATCCCAAACCATGACTGCTCAATCGTATCGACGTAAGGGAACCCCGATGGATCGTTTGCCTTCCGGATATGATCCAAATATTCGAGGGTTGGGACGCGTGCCCTTTGCCGTGTATCCTGGAGCAGCTCCACAACATTTGATTTCTTTCAGCGATAGACTTTCTCCGTTCCACGATGTCCCCGGCGGCCAATTGATCTGCGATGGCGCTGCAATTTGGTATGATCACGAGAAAGAAAAGATGACCCATTACGGTTATGTAATGCCGACGATCAACTACGGGTTCCGCTCTCAAGAGTAGCAAATCATAGTATACTCTGGTCATGAAGCTTATTCCAGAAACGAAGGTCACCATACTGCAAGGCGACTTCACGCCAAATATGCCCGCCGGCGTGGCAGAGACGATAACCCGTATGATCTCCATGTCGAATATCGATCGAATCGTTGCCATCAACGGCCA
>CAZVIJ010000065.1:0-8006 GCA_964626735.1 uncultured Candidatus Saccharibacteria bacterium | reverse complement strand
CATCGAATCGGACGAGCGTCGCGCCTAATACAACCTAACCTCAATACACAGACTGCCTCATTGCTTTCACTCGGCAGCGGCTATGCGGAACCTGAACTCATGCTTGCTCACGCGCTTGATCTTGAAACTCGCGTACTTACCTTCGTTGACCGCAACTACCATAACGAAGACGGCGTGCGCGCCGAACTCGCTGCACGGCATCCGGAAATCGCTCTACTGTATGCTTCTTTTGAAGATTACATCGCAAACTGCGCGGAGACGTACGATATCGTTACCGCATACGGGGTAGAATACGCCCTTCGTGGAGGAAATGAATTCGAGCCTTTTTTACGAAACGTCGCGGGTATTGTAAAACCCGGAGGCTTCCTGCATATCTTTCCGTTGAGAATGTTTGTTTCCCCCGGTTTGTTCAGCGGAACCGAATTGAATCCCATTTTCCTAGAAGATAAATTTCCGTGGAGCGAAGCTTTGTGTAGGAAAGCTTGATTGTTATAGCCGAGAATCCAGTTGACGCTCATTCTCCTCGCTTCTGCTCGGTCAAGAACGTCGTGCTGTCGCTATACCAGAGGTGGTATTCTTTTGGGCGTGCCGCTAGTCCGGCGAGCGTAAGGGTAAATCCCAAATCCCGATAGGTAGAGGTGCGCACCTCGTCGCCAAGCACGTGGCGTTGAACGATTTCTCCCTGTTCTGAGGTATAGCGAACTTGTTCTTCGATGTACATCAAACGGTCTTCGAAGAAATTAAGCGGGTCGGTATCGCTCGGTATGAATTGTAAATTCACACAGTCCATATTTGGCGAAATACCCAGATGCGCTATATTCGCGTACCAGAACATGGGCTCCTGAAGCCTATCGTCTATTGCCCATAGCGTCATGAACATGTACGGAGAAAAAAGAGAAAGCGTTTGGGCAATGGCTATCCTATTGGGATTCTGAGCGACAATAACCGGAGGGATACCGATATTGATAGCGCTCAACACAGAGAGAAAGTGCAGGTATCTGCGCAATTCATCACGCCCCGACATGGCACGCGCAGCAAGAGGAAGCGCTTGCGCTATCTCATTATGTATGGAAAGCTGTTTCGGACCCATGTTCCGATTATAGCAGCTAGCGCTGACGTTTATTTCTCTTCAACAGCTTCGCGCATTCTCTTTGCCCAATCTTTGAGATCTCCTTCTCTTTGAAATGTCCTTTGGCGGTACGCATGTTCGAGAAGACGCTTCACTTCCGGCTTTTCGCTTATGCCAGGATACCGATCGAGGAGTTGTTTGGCGAACGTCGATAGCCCTACCACGCCAAGCCGTTCAAAGTGGGTCAGCTGCGCAAAATGGTCTCGTCGCATCTCGAGCGCGGCTCGCTGATCCTTCGGCGCGTCATCGCCGACCAAAGCGCGTCCGAAATCTACGAGCTTCAGCTGGTCGGTGCCGGGAACCCGCATGAAGTGTTCGGGTTTCACGTCGAAGTGCTCGACGTTTTGCTCGCGAAGGTACTGGATTACACTCGCCGCTTGATCGATGTATCGTAATGATGTTTCCAAATCGAGTTCAGCCGGTATCGGTTCCAGAACTTCGGTAACCATCCCGACCATATTCCGTCCGTCATCGAGCGGAAACGCCACGATATCGTAGACGATCGGAATATTCGGATGCTGTAAAGAAGCCGTGATCCTCGCCTCGCGCCATGAGTTGTAGATATGCCTGCTTGCGGTACCGTCGAAAATCTTAATTGCTACTTCCTTATCGAGCTTATCGTCATGAACTATGAGAACGCCGCTGAACATGCCGGGAACGTATCCGTCCTGCTTTCCGAAGCGGTCGATATCTTTCGTCGTTATGCGGTAGCGCTCTTCCGGCACAACGGCAAGGCTGGTCCCGGCAGGCAAATCCAGCATCGGCTCGACAACCTGGAACGGTTTTGAGCCATCAGATGCACGGACTTCGATTGCCGACGCATAATAGTTTTGCCCGAGTGACTCTAATCGCGCAGCCTCTTCGCGAATATTCCCGAACGTGGGAATAGCATCATGCACCTGAATTGAATCCGCAATACTTTTCATGATTCAGTATACCGAAATGTTTTCCAAATCACCCGGCAATTTTCACCGCATCGACGTCTAGCTCGGCTAGAATTTATTCAAATAAGATCATATCGATTGTCAGCCTGCCTCGTTATTCCATCGTGTAACTACTATAATGGACATTATGAAAATATCCGTCGAAGAATTGAGAGAAATCGTACATCAAGCCCTGGTTAAGAAAGGGTACGACGAAACCGAGCAGAAGGTAATCGCCGATGTTTTGCTGTACGCACAATTGCGAGGCAATAACCAAGGAGTCGTAAAGTTGCTCGGCGACGGCTTCAAAAAAAATATGACGTTTGCCGAGCCGAAAGTCGTAAAGGATACGCCCGTTTCCGCGCTGTACGATGGCGGCTATACGCATGCGATGGTCGTCATGAACGAAATTACCGAAGTCGCAATCCAAAAAGCAAAAGAATCGGGAATAGCGATCGTGGGAAATTTCAACACATCCGAATCGACAGGAGCTCTTGGATTCTATGTGGAGAAGATCGCACAAAATGGTCTTATCGGAATGGCATTCGCATCGGCGCCGTTTATGACGACGGCGCCCCACGGATCCACCGAAGCGCTCCTCTGCACGAACCCTATGGCATATGGAATTCCTGCCGATGGCAATCCGATCATTCTCGACATGACAACCTCGGCAATGGCGTACTACGGATTGATCCAGGCCAAGACCGCGGGGGCGGACCTGCCTGAAGGCGTCGGATACGATAAGGACGGAAATCCAACCGTAGACCCTGAGCTCGTTATGGAAGGCGCTTTGAAGACATTCGGTGGACACCGAGGTTCGGGATTAGCGGTCATTGTACAAGTATTGGGAGGTGCTCTCGTTCAAGCGGAATCCTTCAACAACGAAAGCGACAATGCGGGAAACCTGGTGCTCGCGATCAACCCCGATATCCTTACTACCAAAGAGCGGTTCGTGGCAGAAGTCGAACGAATCAAGGGACGTATCAAGAACGCAAGAAAGGCGGAAGGCGTCGAGGAGATATTGCTTCCCGGAGAGCGCGGTTATCGGGAAATGAGGAACGCGCTCGAATCGGGCGAACTCGACATCGAGGACAATCTGCTGGCAGGTTTGCGGCAAGCAGCGGCCTAGGTTCATTTCGGGGTAATGATCATCTTCGAACTTACCGGAATCTTCCGGTGAACCATCTTGGTAATTTCGCCAGACACTTTCAGGTACCAATCGCTCGGGAGCTGGCTGTAGCCGTCGGTAAGCACCGGAACCATTTCCAGATCCGAAGGCCAATCGTTTGCCGTAGGCGCCATCTTGTAAAGCGCTGTCCCTTCGTTTACTTCGTCGAACATCGCGCCGTACAGCATCGTCGCTCCTGCAGACAGGTCATTGTACGCTTGTCTCCACAAGAAATTGCCGCCGAGCCGAGGTATTTGGTTGATCGGCTGCGTTCCCGTGCCGTTGTGCCATGAGTATCCGGGAAATATTACCGGCATATACAGCTGCTTGCGGGACTTCGCGAACGCCAGCTCCGATGCGGTTATTTTTTTATAGCTGTCGGCATCGTCCAAATTGGAGATGCGTCCGACCATCCAAGGGCTGATTACGTCGAATTTGCCGAGTGCATCCTTCCATGTCGTATTCGTACGCCAATCGTTATTCACGCCGCCCATAACCGTCGCTCGATACTTCGCCTCCGGATTGTTATGGAAAAAGTCGATGAGTTTCAGCAGGTCGGCAGGAGTTCCGGGGCGGTCCGAGAAGCCGAATCCCCACAAGACAATAAGCGGCCGTTTGTTCTGCTTTAGGTAACGGGGGCTTGCGGTAAGCTTTTCGGTATCGACCAGATACTTCCAATCGTTCTCGATCGTCGCGACAAGCGTAGCCGTCGATTCCGGAGGGCCGGAAATATCGTACATGATGTTGAATACGCGGCCTGTTTGTTCGGCGCCGCTTTTCACATTGTGCGCAACTTGATTCCTGGTTTTGAACATAGAAGTATTCGAAAGCTCCGTGGTAAACCGCTGCAGCATCACGCCATCCAGGTTGTTCTGTTCCATCCATTGGAAGTGCCGCAAGACCGTTTGCTCATGGTAGGCGGAATACAAATACGCGGGTCGGCCGTCGGGAAACTTCAATCCGGTATTGCACCGTTCAGACTCGGTAAGCTCTGCGGTATTAGGCCAGGCGTCGATAACCGGTTTCTTGGGGGGCGTATCGTTAAACCAATGGTGCCAGCCTGCATCCGGCGATCCATCCATCGGGCACTGGAACCAGCCTTGGTAGCCCATCATGAATTTTCGATCCATCGTCGAAGCATCAATCGTATTTTTTATAATACGGGTGGGAGTCGGCGTCGGCGGTTTAGTCGGAATGGTTGGCGACGGATTCACGGATGGTGTGGGAATTTCTGTCGGAGTAGGGGAAGGGGATGGGGTAGGTAATTCGCCCGGTCCGTTCGACTCGATGAAACCGCTCCTGAATCGCTCAAAATCGGAAAGGTTCACTTTGCCGTCGCCATTGAAATCCGCTTTTGCCAACGAAGGATTCAGCAGGCCTTCCTCGAAGCTGCCGAACTCTTCCCGGTAGACTTCAAAGTCGGAGAGATTAACGATTCCGTTGCAATCGGCATCTCCACGATTTTGCTTGGTACACGACGTGCTTTCAGCGTATACGACAAAGAGCCTGGTAGTTAACGCCAGGCACAACAAAACAATACTCGAGGCAAATTTCTTCGTCACGTCCGTCTTATTCCACTAAATTTGACGAGAATGTCAACCTTTTGGGGTATAATGTCCACATGCTCGATCCCCGGGTTGTAAAAAATACGATGCGAACCCAGTTTAGTTCCTTTACAAACGTCCAGCCCGACGATATGAGCTGCTTCAATGATGATGGATTTATGTTCGTAACTTCGATGCATGCCTTGGTTCGGTACTCGTTCAAAGTCTTCTCGGTCCACCAACACTATCTTGCAATCATGGACGATGCGAACCTTATCGTACCGGAAGATTCGCCCGGATACCTGATCCGCATTCTCGGCGGCATCGAGCGCGGTCTGCAAATGCTTAACGTCAGCCTCCTGTATATCGATGCAATCGAAGAACAAAATGCCTCATTTTGGCAAGAACGCTCATACGAATTTCTCAAGGATGACTTGCGGTACAAAATTCTTTCCTCCTCACCGCTCACAAGGCCAACCGGCTCTGATGCTAGGCACTACTTGAGCTTGTACCGACAAGTAACCAACCCCATAGAGGTTATTTCTGACATGCGCACGCTGAGAAAACGAGATACGCCGCGCGGCGGTGCATTGAATTAGCGTACGGTGTATCATAGTACATGTCATATCCCAACCCGACATCTGACTTAAGCATCGAGCCATTGCAGGGAGTCGATACATCGCGCAAAATAAGCGAACTCGCGGAAGCTTCAGGTGCAGAAAAAGCGTTTGGAGTAGCCGACAGCTTCTTCGCCCTCTTCGATTCAAGAATGAGTACGATGATCAACAACACATCGGGCAACTCGGAAGTGGGCCAGGAGACTCAATTCAGGAAGAGATTCAATGACCGTAGCGAGGGTATCCGCACGCTTGGTATACAGAATCCGCAAGGGACGTATATGTGGGCGCAACTTCCCGACGAGTCGGGTACGGGGCTTGGAGAGTCGGTTACGTACGCCACGGTATCGGGCAAAATCCAGAATACGCTTTCAAGAGACAATAAAATGGGAGACATCGATGTTGTTTGGAAAACGGTTACGGTTACGGATCCTACGTCAGGCAAGAAATTTATTGTCTGTTCGACGCAAACAGAACAACGAAAAATTGGCGATTATAAGGATGTAATAAGACGACGTATCGTAACCATAAACGAGGAAACGAATGCAAACGGTCAACGAAGTTGGGACCAGAGTTCGTCGATGACGCATGGTGACGATTCTATTGCGTCGCTTCACCGCATGATCGAGGCAGGCGATAATATGGTACTTTCTACGGTCATCGATGCGAAAGTGACGCCGCTTGCCAATCATCCAAGGGTTGAAAAACCGATCGGGGTTATGATGTCAAAGCTCCTGAAAATAACCGCGCTCATGAAGCTCGAGAGATTCAGGGATCGAGCGTTCTATCTCAAGCAATCTGAATTCATCCGGTCGAGGATTCGACGGTAATTACTTGAAGTTTCTGCCAAAGAACAGCCGCTGCTCCGGCTGTTCTAAATATCGATCAAAGCGACCTAGCGAAAGTTTCTCCGCCCTGCGCTTTGCTTGTGCATGGGTCATGGCCCTGAACTTTCTTCGTAACTGCGTTACTTGAAATTTCTGCGCCATGTCTCAAAGTCGAGGAGCGTGATTTTTCCGTCACCGGTGAAGTCGGAAGTTTTAGTATTCAAGAGCCCCGTGTATTCTTGTCTGAATCGTTCGAAGTCGTTGAGATTTATGTTACCGTCGCAGTTTGCGTCGCCGAGTGATTTCTGGGGGCACGAGGTCGTTGGCGCGGTTGATGCCGTCGGGGCAGCAATCGTAGCGGTATTGTACATCTTGAGCTCGCCGACGACGCCAGAGAAAGAGGTGAGGAACCCATTCGACCCGGAGTCGTTGCCGACCCTGAATGTATTTGCCGTGTCGGCTAGCGTTGGGATGGAAACCGTACTTGACGTTGCAGCTGTCCCATCCCGATACAGCGCAAGCGTAGAGCCGTTGAACCTCAACTCGTAGCGATGCCATGCGTTTAAGTCCGCAGAAATATTGAGGCAGGCACTTTTCCCTTGGGAAACATTTGGCGCGTAAACCCATCCGCATAAATTACCGTCCTTATAAAGCTCCAAGTAGTACGAGCCGACCTTACCGGCTATGAGTGCAGAGTTCCCGCTCGGAAGCCCGGTAAGCTTCATCCGAATGCTCATCGTAAACGCATTGGTTACTTTGAATAACGGATTATCGGGCATCATGACGGAGCTGTTGTTCCCGTTGAAAGAAACCGCGCTCTTGCCGGCGATTTGATCGGCCGTCCAACTAGCGTTCGAGAGTTTTGCCTGGAAATCGCCGGTCGAGACGGTGTCGGAAATCGTGTAGGTATGGAGGCTTCCTTCCTTGAATTGGTAGTTCGCAAACGGGCCGCCCCACTCAAGTTTGTAGACGTACGCACCCGTAACTGGATCATTATCGAAATCCGGCTTGATGCCAAGCCTAGAAAAGACCATATACGTCGTGCCGTCGATATCCTTGAAGAGTCTCGGATAGGCGAGCGTGCAAGCAGCCGTCTTGCCGTTCGGCTGAAGTTCCTTGTTGTAGAACGCGACTGCCGAGCGGTTGTTGGGCATATTGGCCCAGTTCGTGCTTTCGAGGGTAGGAGAGCGTACGATGCCGAATGTCCATATCTGGTTCTCGTTGCATATAAGCGTATGATCCATCGACTCGATCATCATGTAATAGTTCGCACCTTCTTTCAGCACCGTAGCTGCACCGCCTCCGCTACATCCGGTTGAAGCCCAAGCGACATTCCATGATGCGCAGTCGTTCTTATCGAATATCGGACCGCTATTCACTTTTTCCCAGGCGACAAAGTCCTTTGATCGTGCAACTCCACGGTACGTATTTGAAGAACGGTCCATACCATGGAACGTCACGTAATAGTAGCCGTCGGAGCGTTTCTCGACAATTTCTGGCGTGCCTTCGTCGTATAAGTACGGATTCGACGTAATCATGCCCCACACCTGATGTCCTCGAATTACGGGATTCTTCGCGTTTTGCGTGAAATGCCCCATCGGATCAGCTCCCGTTTTATACGCGTGGCAAAGGTTCCATACGCGGTCTGTTCCGAAACATTGGTATATCAAATGCCATGTGAGGGTCGGAGCATCGTAATACGCATCGCCATCGATAAGCGCGCATGCGTATGGAGTATTGTTCACCGGGTCGACAACCGTTACCGCATTGCTCCAGGTCTTTCCCTTATCCGTTGAAG
>CAZVIJ010000064.1:0-8188 GCA_964626735.1 uncultured Candidatus Saccharibacteria bacterium | reverse complement strand
ACTGCGGGCACTGCGGTAACCGGCGAGAAGTTTCCGTTGTACGCTCCACCGATCGTAATAGTCATTTCCTCTCGCCAGTTGCTGTTGTCCTGGTTCTTTGTGGTTTCCCTGGATCCGCTCGACCAGAACGCCGTATACGTGCCGTCTGCGCCGTACGTAAACTTTACGCCAACTTCATCATCCTCAATCGTACTGTCGCCATCGAGGTCGCTCACGAACTCGGTCATCACGTCATTGGTCGTCGTATTGCGCGAAATTATTCGCAATGAAATATTGAGCGATTGGCCGTTTCCCATATTCATTGAAATTTTATTCGGTTCGACTGTACCGACCGGATCTCCCGGGGGAATAAAACCGTGATCGTTCGTCCAGCCTGCTTGCCCCTTGATAATCACTTGCCTCGGTGTCGTTTCCTGATTGTAGGGCTCCCACGACATGGTCTGGTACCGGAAGTGGTTAAGGGTGTGGGGATAATGCAAGACTTGGTCCTTGAATGCGATTGTGCCATCTGCTTCACCGACACGGTATTCGAGAACCCAGTCGCCGTGCAGGTTCTTGCTTCCCGTCATGTTGCTGGAACCTGCGATCCCCCCCGCAAAGGAATGCATCAGGGCATCCGACATTGCGGCGCCTTCATCGCCTTCGAAAACATCGCAGCCGTAGATATAGACGAGCGGACGTTCAGTAACAGGGATGTGGTTGCGCAAAAAATCGCCGTGCTCATTGATCTCGTCAGGGGTTACTTCTTCATTGCCGATAAACAGCCTGCCCGGTTCGCCGTGGCTGACGATATGAACTTTATCGTAATGATTCGACGATAATTCATGGGCGAGCGCATCAAAGAAATCCTCGGTTTTATCGATCGATACGATCTTGATGCCGGGTTTTACGTACTCGACGAGCGAAGATTTCTCCTCTACTTCATTTGCGATGAAAAGTAGTTCCGTATCTTTGTTCAGCACCGCCTGTACCGTATGGCTGTAACCAACGAGAACCGCGAACAGAAAAACATAAATTCCAATAAAAAGTCTGCGTAATTTCATCCGCACCAAAATAGCAGAATGTGATGCAAGACACTAGATACTATTTCTTTTCATCTGGTGCGATAAATACGCTCAGTGCACTAGATACCGCGCTCGCTGCCTTATTTACCGTAAGTAGCGGTAGATATTTCCAGACGCCTGCGATGTATTTCAGCGGCATCGTAAACATGGTATGAAAAGGCGCTCCGTTGTTCGGATAGGATCTTGCGGTCAGTTGCCCAACCCAGCGATCGTAGTTAGCTTGATACGTTTCCCAAAATTTCATACCCCATATTATACAACATTAATATCTTAGCTTGATATAGATAAAGCCAAGCAGGAACTTAAGCGCGATGATTCCCGAAAGCGCGAAGATCGCCTGCTTCTCTGTCTCGACCGCCCCTATTTTGGTATGCGTAAATCCCGCATACGCGAACAAAACCCCCAACAGGGCGAGAAGGTAGCCTGCAATGGCGATAGGGTGGGTCCAATCCTTCTTTTGAGCTATACTATCGATGCCTTTTTTGCATAACGTCAATCCTAATACAACCACAATAGCGAGCAATACTTTCATAGCCCATAATTATCCGATGAGATCGGCGTTCCTGCGGTGATAAGGGTCACAGAGCCTGTACGATAGTGAGTGGCATCACTCGACTCGGGGTACGTAATGTATAGAATCGAAGTATGAACAATATTTGCTATTTCGAAATTCAAGCTGACGATCCCGATCGGGCAATACGATTTTACTCCGAAGTTTTCGATTGGGTTTTCATGAAGTCGCCTACGCTTCCTATCGACTATTGGGAAATCAAGACTGAAGGCTTTTTCGGAGGTCTCATGAAACGACCGACCCAAGCGCCTTCAGCTGGGCAAGGTACAAACGCATTCGTCTGCTCAATGGAGGTTGAGGATTACGATGCGATTGCAGGAAAGATACTTCAGCAAGGGGGTGCGGTTGCGCTTGAAAAGTTCGCGGTGCCCGGCAAATGCTGGCAGGGTTACTTTTTCGACACGGAGGGAAACACGTTTGGACTTTTCGAAGTGGATGAGAATGCCAAGTAAGCCTTGTAATAAGCAGCTACACCGTTTAGTGTGAACTTGCTGAAGGTACCCGCCAAAGAAATTATCGATCGGGCTCGTATGATCGGAAGATACGACCTACTCCATTTGTTTTTCGCCGAAGAGCTCGTCCAGTCGGTTGATGGGCCGTACGAGTATGACGTAGCTAATGAATTTCCATCGTCCCCTCTCGCCGGTTTCGTGCAAAAGATGCAGATGGCGGTAATTGCCACTCCCTATGGTGTTCCGGTGTTCGATATACAAATGCGTCCGCAACCGGGCATACCGTACGGTGTAGTAGTGTGGGTTTCGAATAACGGTCCGGATCCGCTAACGGAAATTGAATTGATTCGAGACCGGCAGAACCAAGATGAGCAACTACACGATTGGCGATACGTTATCGCCGGCAATTTCGATTTGAACCGCGAACCGTTGCTGGCTCCCGCGTTCCAAGGGATTGTCGGCGACCGCGAGATTGGCACGAACCTCATTATTGCGCCGCCGACGCTTGCAATCCTTGATCCGCGATTTATCGGTGCGCGTCCTGAGAAGATGCTGCGGGCACTTGAAGCATATGCAGGCCGCCCCCCGTATTGAGTCTCAGGAACTATGCCGACTCCATGCTATACTGGTATGAAATGTCCCTGCCAGATTCGAATACAGCCCAAGATATCGCCGCCGATATTGAATTAGTCGAGCCCGGCTTCGAATACCTAGAAGCAGATTCAGGGCCGGTCACCATCGAGAGCTTGTATTCCAACTATTTCGATCGTATCGCCGGTCTTTTTCGCACGCATGGCTGGGATCGGCGGGGCGGCGACGCGGAGTCGATGGCCCAAAACGTGTTCTTACGGGTAGTAGAACGGTGGGATCAGCTGGATTCCAATAAAAACGCCGTAGCATGGTTGTACACGATCGCCAGAAATATGAGCTACGACAACTTCAGGAGAAAGAGCGGCGGATCTCGAGGAAATTTCGATCAGCCCCTCGTTAACGAGGACGATACCATCAATGTGCAGGCAGAGCAGGCACGAGTCGGGTCGTCAGCAGAAACTGAGGCCAGTTCGAAACTCGCGGTCGACGAAGTACGATCGGCGGTTTCGAAGTTACCAGATACGTACCGCATTCCTCTCGAACTACTGCTTGAAGGACATACGCAACATGAAATCGCGAAGCGGCTCGGAATAAAAGAGGTCACGGTGCGCGGTCAGGTATTTCGCGCACGGCGTATGTTGCAGTCGATGGGGATAGGAACCGAAACGGACGAAAGCGGTCAGCTCGTTGATGCTTCGGAGTTATCCGCTTCGCCACTCGAGCGGGAATTGTATCGGCAAAACCTCGTTATCGAATCGCTCAAGCTGTTGATCGATCATACGAAGAAAGACACAAGAGGTACGAATGCCGATCGGTCTTGGGTACTTCCTGCGAAGCAAGCAGTCATCCGTATACTCAGGAAAACACCGCTTGCGCATATCCCCGTTCTATTCACAGAATGGACCGATGTACTGCAGCCGAGCAAGGTTGCGTTACATCAGCTGAGGCGTGATCCCCAAAGCAGACTTTCCGAAATCCTCGATCTTATCGGCGTTACCGAGGTTCCCGAGTACGAGAGCGTGTAGCCGCTCATCGCCGGACTCGACCGAAGCAGCAAATCGACAATCTTGAGGCGGACCGACATAGCGCAATCGCTTTTCATACTCATGATACTTGCTGGGAAGCAAAGCATTGAAGCCGATAAGGAAGTCTTCCAGAGCAAACACGATATCGCGGAGACTCTCAATAAGCTGGAACGGTTCGCATCGCGTACGATAGCCGCGCAAATGCTCGAAGATTTGCAAGCAGATCCGCCGTACCAGTATCCGCGTATCGGCCGTGGATTGATTCCCTTGCTTAAGCTTCATGTTGAAGGACGCACCGATGTTGAAATCGGAGAACTGATCGCGCAGGAGGGGAAACCGTACGATTACCACGTCATCATGAAAATTTACGACCAACTGGTTTTCGGCAGCTCTACCAATGCCTCATATCAAATACGGGCCGCGTATGTGTACGATCGCGGTATAGAGGGAGCTATTGCAGATATGGATGCTTTCGTGGCTTTGCTGAAGGACGAAGCAAGGCTATCGCATATTTATTCGCAGGGACAAGGCGATGGAAAAGATTTGTTCAACAAATGCCGGCTATTCGCGATCAGGAGCAATTGGGATACCCTGCCGTACGAAGAACGCAAGCGAATATTGCTTTCCTCGCTGCAGAAAGGTAAACCTGCAGGCGAACTACCGAAGTACCTCGCGTTGCCGTTCATGAATGCTTTCTACCGATTTTACGCTGAAGGGTTTCCTCTCGAGTCACAATTTGCCAATACTCCAGAACAACGGGTCAATAAATTCAGATCGGGTCTTCGAAAGCAGGAACAGACGCTGCAATTATTTCTCGAAGCCCAATCGTTCTTTACCGAGCTATCGCTTATCGATTTCATGCCGCCGAGAGCGCTACCGCCTTTGAAGTTCCTCGCCGAATATGTTGAGCTTTCGCACCAAGGAATGCTCGATTCCGAAATTATCGAGCACTTTTCGAAGGGCGATCCAAACTTGTACGAAGAAGCGCTCGAGAATTTCGCGAAAAGTACATTGACCGCATCGTTAATTCTTCGACTCAAAAAGGAACGCGAGGATATCGGCGATGACCGGGAATGGTTCCGGCGCAGCAAGATACTTCGCGCATGGATGATTCTGAACATTACCGATTACGCAAGATCGTCTCTTGCGCAATCGTAATGGACCGACGGTTCAGTACGCCGTATTCGACATTAACATCCGTGCTCCATCGCCTCTCGTATAGAGCTTCGCATTGGCGGTAAAACCGCTCACTTGCGACAGTGTCTTGTTCAGGAATACTTCGACCTTAACTTTACGCCCTTCCAGCATCTGAACGAGCACGGTTCCCTTAGATATACCCGGAACCATCATGATCGAAGCTGCCGGTCCCCTGCCGACCCATGAAGTTCCTTTATCGTCTGCATGGTTCCACTGGGCGATTTCGTACTTAGTTGGTGCTGCACCGGGTTTCAATGCATCAGGTAGTACGGAAGGATTCTTAATTGCAAACTGTTGCGGTTGGCCGTTCACGTCGCCTGAAGAGAAGACCCAGCCGTTCGGATCGACATGATCGTGGGCAAAAGACAAATGGCTCGAGTAGTATGGCGTTGACTCCTCCGGTGTGCCGTACGCGCTGATTTTCACATAGCCGTTAGTGCCCTCGAGGAACCAATTGCCGGCTGCCGATCCGTCGACATCTTGATCGATCGTTCCGTCAGTTTTCAAAGATTGGTTCGCATACCGCGGAAGTATTTTAGCCTTAACCGACTCGCTGAAGTATTTTAGCGGTGGCGCGGTATGGATCTTCCACGGCTCCTTGTTGTTGTAGGCGACGGGTACCAATAGATTTTTGAGCGTAACGGTGGTATCCCAGACCGCAAAATCCAGAGACTGTCCGCCAACTTTGCCGATTACCTGGCCTGCCTTTACGGGAATATTCGTATGGATAACTTGCTTCGACTCCCAGCCTTTGTCGAGTTTCGCCGTAATCTCCGGGCTCAGGCTAGTCGCCAAATCGAAATACGTAAAGAAGGTGCACGAATATGAGATCACGCCGCGGTAGTCGCCTTTTACCTTAGCATTCTCTTGTGATCGATCCCGATAATCGAGCTCCACGATCGTGCCGTCCGCGGGAGCCAGAACATCGTACATATCTGCGTTTCCCATTTGATCTTTCCCCCAATAATATTGGTGATCGATCGGCGTCACATGCCCCGCCGCCATCAATCCGTATGGGATAATCACGCTCATCTGCTCGGTTTTCATAGGCGCGTATGTCAACGGCTTGCTTCCGGTTCCTGAGCAGTTGCCGCCTGATAACGCTTTCCCCACTTGTACGGGATCGGTTGAATTTACATCTCCGAGATCCCCTTGCCCACCCGATCCGTTTTGGTTTTCGGGGGTTGTTGAAGTAGGAATCGTAGGCTGCGTTGTCATGCGAGTCTCTTGTTCCTGAAGAATACGCTGATCGTTCTGAACCGAAGGGTCTTCGGTATTACTTTTGCTGTTCCTCAGCGTCATCGCCAGGAATCCGCTCGCTACGACGAGAACGATTACCGCGACGGTAAGCGCGACGGCCAATAGCTTATTCTGTTTCAAGTACGGGATCATACTTCATAATAGAAAAAATCTGGTACCGAAAACAATCCCCCTAGGCACCCAAGCATTAGGGGAGCAATTGACTTGAATGCTCTCTGAGCCAATCGTAGCCGGAATAATATCCGGCATTCACGGTTGAGGTGAATCGCAACCGGTAATGGGGCCGTAACGCGTATGCCATTGGATCCCAAGGTTTCTCAGGGGCAGCCGCTTCCGCATTTCTGTTCGGGTACGGATTGATGGCAGACGAGAATACGTATGCGATCGCATCCCGGTCAACGGGAGTCTCTGGAATATACGGCACCGATGCTATACGAGAATGTTCGCCCCTTGCTGCGGCTAATACCAGTAAGGTGAAAAGTCCAAGCGTGGTTAACCCTTCAACGGTTGAACGGTAGAGTTTGTCCATAACTTGAGCATTATAGTGTTCTTTTTGCAGTTGATAAAGGTCGTTGACGCGGTGCTCGGTAATCCTATACTGGTTTAATGGTTGGGAATTTTTTTCGGAGATATAAGAAAGCGCTTATTGCAGTATCTTGCGTTTTCCTTCTAATGGTTACGCTATTGAGCGCACTTGTATTGAGCGGCAAGATGACATTCGATCTGAGGAATTTCGCGTCTACGCAATATTCGCAATACGACTGGAAAACAGCCGGTAAGCAAGAAATCGGCGCCGTACTCACTCGGGGAGAGAATTTGGATTGGCGATGGAGGGATCAGCCGGGCCGTCCTCCTGTGGACGGGACATTGAGGACGCTTTCTTTTTTCGGGAACGGCGATGTAATTGCCACGAAAGGCGACCAATACTGGATTAAGCTAGCTGGAAAAAACACATGGACATTAGGCAGCTTGCGTCAACGATGGAGCTCTTGCAGCAATTTCCCGCTCGCAGGCATCAACGCGTATTCGGTACGTCCCGGAACCGGAGACGAGTATGCTTTCTCGGGAAGGATGCTCTTCGTTAAAACGGCCTCCGGCTCATGCATGGTTAACGGAAAAGATTGGAAAGCCGAGTGGGATAAGATCGCAAGCCCGACAACCAAGAGCCATCCACTCAGCGACGGGCTCGGGTTTGATCAGTTCCAGTGGCTCGATAACGACTCGCAAGTATATTTCAAGGGTAACAAACTGTGGCTTATCGGGGTAAATCCGTCGAGCGCCGCTATGCAGTGCGCAGCTCCGCTTCCCGCGTCTTGGCAATTTTGCGAGCCGCAAACGCTCGAATACCGCTGGGTCGCATTAGGCAAATACGAAATGTATCCGCCCCTCGATAAGGTTGGGATCTACGCGGTGTCCTACAAACCGTCGTACCATATGGCGATCTTGAAAGACCATGTTTGGACCATTGGGGAAAATAATATGTGGGATACCTTCCGAAGCGGCTTCGATGGGTTCGGCATGCGAGATGCCTTTATCAACAAATTCGGCAATCTCTACTATCTCTATTATGATGCCTCGGATGCGCATACCAATTGGCGAACGGCCGTTGCGGTAGCTTCACATCCAAAAGGCCCGTGGAAGAAAATGGGATTGGTAAACTACAGCGGTGCGATCCGCAACTGGGAAAAGGGATGCAGTTGCGCAGCGACTGTTTTCCAAGTCGGAAAGATGTACTACAACTACTATCTTGGCGCAGAGAACTACTTCGGCGCCGACGATACGGCAAGTCAGAATAAGGCAGAATTGTATCGGGTCCCCGGTTGGACCGGCGGTTCAGATAAATACTACACGCTAGGACTTGCAATTTCGGACAGCCCCTACGGACCTTTTACCCGGCTTCGAGGCGACGGATCGACGAAAGCATCCACGGCAGGCGACCCGCCCCTTTTGCGGAAACCCGCAAACTCGTGGCACGATGCGACTGGGTCAGCACAAGGGACATTGATCAACAAAAGCGGAACCTACTAC
>CAZVIJ010000063.1:0-8630 GCA_964626735.1 uncultured Candidatus Saccharibacteria bacterium | reverse complement strand
CTGCACGGTTCCCGTCGATGTCGTGTATTTATCGGTCGCTTTCTTAAACTCCGCGATACCCGACGGAAACGGGTAGAACCCGATGTGATTCTTGAAACCCGCGAAATAGACTACGCTCTTGCCGTTTACTTTGAACGCCGGCATGCCGTACGAGAACGTCTCCTCCGCCTCGGGGATTACGTTCTTTATTACGTTTCTCAGATGCCTCAGTTTTACTTGGACCTCTTTTGGAAATGTCTCAATATACTCATCAATCGTATCGAATACATGCTTTGGGGATTCCATGCAACCATTATCACCTGTTTTTATTCGTACGTCACTACCTTGATGTTGTTCTTCTCGAGTCGTTTCCGGATTTTCACGACCGACTCGGTCTTTGGCGTTTCGAGATTACCGAGCGGATACTTTATGCCAAGCTTTTCCCATTTGTATTTTCCGAGGGTATGGTACGGGAGCAATTCGATCTGCTCGAAATTCATCGTCGAAAGGAAGTCGATTAATGCGCCGAGATTATCGTTGGTATCGGTGTATGTGGGGAGCACGACGTACCGGAACCATAATTTCGGGCCATTCTTTTTCTTCCCGATAACGTAACTGAGATACTGCAAATTTTCGAGTATGGGGTGGTTATCGACGCCGGTCAGTTTCTTGTGGGTAGCGGTATCGAAATGCTTGAGGCTGACCATAAACAAATCGGTATACGGCAAGAACATGTCGATTACTTCGCGGGTTGTGAAAAGCGAAGTATCGATCGCGGTATGCAAGTCTTCCTGCTTACACAATTTCAAGAATTCCAGGACGAACTCCGGCTGGAAAACGGGGTCGCCTCCGCTGATGGTGACTCCACCATTCTTTCCAATATAAGGCTTAAACGGCTTCACCAGCTCGAGCAGTTTTTGCGGCGTCATCGTCTGGTAATCTTTCAGATCCAGCATATCCTTATTGCTGCAGTATGCACATCGTAGCGGACAGCCTTCGAGGAATACCACGCAGCGCAAGCCGGGGCCATCGACTGCTCCGAACGATTCGAGAGAGTGCACCATGCCCGTGCCGTCATATCCCGAATGTCTCTTGGCCCAATCTTTGGGCATCCCTGATTTCTTATCCTTTGATGCTTTCATGAAATGTTCTGTTGATAACTTCTTGTTGTTGTTCCCTAGTGAGGCTGATGAAATGGACTGCATATCCCGAAACGCGTATCGTGAGCGCCGGATACTTCCATGGATTATCCATGGCATCGATCAGCATCTCCCGGTTCAGGACGTTTACATTCAGATGATGCGCACCCTGGGAAAAATAGCCGTCGAGCATATCGATAAGGTTGTTCATCCTGATATCTTGTGTTTTGCCCAGTGCCGTCGGCGTTATGGAGAACGTATTGGAAATGCCGTCTCGACAATGCTTATACTGAATTTTGGCGACGGAGTTGAGCGATGCCAGCGCCCCCCTGCTGTCCCGTCCGTGCATCGGGTTCGCACCGGGTGCGAAGGGTTCTTGCGCTTTCCTGCCGTCTGGCGTTGCACCGGTATGCTTTCCGTATACGACATTTGACGTAATGGTAAGGATTGAAAGCGTATGTTCGGCATTCTTATACGTTGGAAACTTCCGAAGGGCAGCGATAAACTTCTCCGTTACTTCTTTCGCGATCTTATCTACCCGATCATCGTCGTTGCCGTATTTCGGGAAATCCCCTTCAACGACAAACTCCTTCGTTATACCTTTCGCATCGTATACCGGCCTAACCTTCGCGTACTTTATCGCCGAGAGACTGTCGGCAACGACGCTCAAGCCGGCAAGTCCGAATGCCATAAATTGGTGCACCTCGGGATCGTGCAATGCCATTTCAATATTTTCGTAATGGTACGTATCGTGCATGAAGTGAATGATATTCATCGTCTGCACGTACATGCTTGCCAGCCAATCCATCTTATCGAAAAAGAGCGAGCTCACCTCATCGTAGTCGAGAATATCTTTATGTTTCAATTCGGGAATATCATCGACGATTCTTTGCCCGGTCATTTCGTTTCTTCCTCCGTTCAGAACCATCATAAGAAGCTTCGGGACATTCGCGCGAGCGCCGAAGAGCTGCTGCTGCTTCCCGACCGTCATGGCTGAAACGCAGCATGCAATCGCATAATCGTCTCCATGATATGGCCGCATCACATCATCGTTC
Source organism: uncultured Candidatus Saccharibacteria bacterium (assembly GCA_964626735.1). GTDB lineage: Bacteria > Patescibacteriota > Dojkabacteria > JAOAGR01 > JAOAGR01 > CAZVIJ01. Next base: position 6,457 of record CAZVIJ010000063.1, on the reverse strand, counting down.
TCGAATTGTATGGAGCTCGAGTTGATGGAAACAGTCGCGGCATACTCCTTGAATTTCTGGGGAAGCGCGGTTGACCAAAGCACCGTGAGATTCGGTTCTGGGGCAGGCCCGAGGTTTTCCAGGGTATGTAGGAGCCGAAACGAGGTTTTTGTTACGAGCGGTTTGAGTTTTTGTTTTGTGTACTTCGGGCTTGTCTGTCCGATTATTTTGTTCTTGAAGACATGCTCTTCATCAAGGCACATACCTGCAATCGAGCAGGTGACCCATGTCGGCCCTCCGGCGAATACGGCGTCATATTCTGGATGTCTCAGGTGCCGAACGATCCTGAGCTTGATTACGAAATCATCGATAAACTGCTGGATCGTCTCTTCGCTATACCGGTCTTCCCGCAAATCTCTTTCGGCGTAGATATCGATAAACGCATCAACACGCCCAAGGCTCATTGCGGCACCATCCTGCTCTTTTACCGCCGCCAAGTAGCCGAAGTATAACCATTGTATCGCTTCTCGAACGTCGCAGGCAGGTTCTGAAATATCGAATCCGTATCCGCTTGCCATAACTTTCAAATCCTCAAGCGCCTTAAGCTGCTTATGGAAGAACATTCGTTTCCGTATGTTCTCTTCTGTCATGTAACTGCCGCACAGCCGCTCTTCGTCTTTCTTGCGCTCTTCGATGAGACGGTCGACGCCGTACAACGCTACCCGGCGATAATCGCCGATGATTCGCCCTCTAGAGTAATTGTCTGGAAGTCCCGTAATGATTTCCTCGCTACGGAGCAAGTTGCCGTCTGGTGTATGGAAGTCGTTCCAGTGCTTATAGATGTCGAATACGCCATCGTTATGGGTCGTTACGTATTTCGTAAAGACGTCGTGTATTTTCGGATCGACGGTATAGCCGATATCCTTCAACGATTTTTCAATAAGCAGCAAACCGCCGTTCGGCTTGATACCCTTCACCAACGGCTTTTCAGTTTGGAGTCCGTATATCGATTCGAATTCTTTATGGATATACCCAGGTTTATGGCTGGTAATCGTCGAAACGCGATCTACCGATACCCCGAGCGTTCCCCCCTTTTTCAATTCGTTCTGAAGCAGTTGCGTGACCTGGTTCAGGAGATTCTTGGTTTTCCTTGTCGGCTTAGCCAGAAACGAGCTGTCGCCGAGATACGGACGATAATTCCGATATATAAAATCCCTGGTATCGATGGCCTCATACCATGTTCCCCGCTTGAAACCGCGATACGGATCTACTTTTGGCAGTTTTTTCATATCAAAAGGTTAGTGTACACATCATCTTATATGTTTCACGAAACGTAGTTGTGATATTTATCACCCACGAACATACTAAGAAATCGCATGCAACTTTTCCATAATAGTTCTTAGCTCTGCTTCCGTGAGGAAATGACCGTATGGGAAACGATATATGTTTGCTTGCGGGAAAATTCGTTGAATAGATTCGAAAGAATATTTATTCGAAATTTTGTCGTTCTCCAAGTAGACAAGTTTCGTCGGGACCGTCGTCGTAAAATCGTTAGGGACATCCCAGTTTACGATCGATAGCCATTGCCGATTGAGGGTATCAAAGTTGTTATCGGGAAAATGCTTGAACACACCGCTTCGCCGGACAATCCGAGCATACGTATTACGTAGAAGCGCAGAATATTGAGCAGGCTTGAAAAGAATGTTGATAACCAATCGATATCTGGTCAAATACGAACCGGGCGCCAAAAGCGTAACGCTGCCGACTGTTACGTTCGTTTCCTTCGTTAATCGTAAAAGTTCTATCCCAATCGCACTACCCAGTGAATAACCGAAAATGTCGAAATAATGGATACCGAGCCCAATCAAACACTCCTGTATCAAACGCGCTATATCTTTGACAGAGCTTTCATGCAACATTTGGGACGTACCTCTCCCCGGGTAATCGAAGCACAGCATACGGTAGCCTTTAAAACAATCGCTTAGTTGATACCAATACGTTCCGTTCTCGATACCAGGCGGTAGCAAAACTAGGGGGATTCCTCCCGCATCGCCATATTCCTGGTATCCGATCATAGAGCATATTACCTGATTGCTGTCGCTTTAGCAGCATTTTTATCCTCGTTCGTGGTACCATTTTGCATGGAGCCAATTAAGCGCATTGCGATACCGTTGCTGCATCTCGCGATTATCGTTGCGGCGTATTCATCCCCGTTTTATATTCCGTGGCAGATTATCGTCTTAGTGATCGGCCTTTATTACTTGCAGCTATTGATTTTCAAAGGCTGTATACTGAGCATTGCACAATTCGGTTCATCGGACGAACGTTTCGTAAAGCACTACTTCGAGAAATTCACCGGGATTTCGGTAAAGCGGGAAATGATGGATTTTATCCTCGATAGGTTGATTCCTATCTTGATTGTCGTCGTGGCTATTGTATACCAAGTAATTATTAGGAGATCGTAATACATATATAATCTTTGTCTGTGTAAAGTATTCGATAAAGCGTTATCATTTAGTCATGAACGAAGAGATTGGTTTAGGTACAGCTCAAGCCAAACCATCGGGAACGGTGCTCTATATGCTTTGCGTCCTGCTCGGCTTGTTTTGGGGAGGCTTAATAAGCCACGTTTTGCTACCTACCGTATTCCAGACATCGGCGATAGCACTCGTTCCCTGGGGACTAACCGCATTTGCGCTTGGAGTATTGGCGAAAAGCAAACATCAATGTATGTACGGCGGTATTTTATACGGATTATGCCTTGCCCTCAGCTTCACCCTTCCTACCGTCAATTACCGTGAGGGCATTTTCCAGGTCGCGGTATTTGTAGGCGTCATCGGTATTTTGAGTATCGTCAGCAGCATACTCGGGCTTGTCCTCGGGTACTTCGTGAAGAATAGGATGCGAGGATTATAATTCCGGAGATAAAGTTTTCAGCGTCGTAAGCAATTTCTGCCGCAAGTCGCCCGTCGTGCGGTATGTCACTTCAGCGTCTGCGATTCCGCCAACCGTAGTAGAGCGTTCTGCGCTTTCCGAATGTACGTAGATAATCATTTTTCCTAGCGCCTTTGCATACCCTACCTCGATTCCAATGCCGATCGCTTTCTGAGACACTTCAACAATCAATAGTTCCGAAGACCTCAACTCTTCGAGCGCGTCTGCCATCATATCCATTTCGCTCGCGGAATTACTCTGCTTTCGGACATACACGAGCGGTACGATTCCGATCTCGAAACATACTTCTTGTATTGCATCCAAAATCGACGACATATCAAACCGATGCGCATAGCTGATTCCTATATATGCTTTCATATATTTTTCTCGTTTATGTATCGTTTGATTTCCTGCGTAAAAATATCTCCGAACCGTTGCAGCTTTTCTTTCCCCACTCCCGATATTTGGGCGAAATCTGAAAGTGTCAGCGGCAAGCTGCTCGACATTTCCTGAAGAGAAGTATCCCCGAAAATAATGAAAGGCGGAACTTTCTTTTCCTTGGCGATATTTTTTCGTAGAGTCTTGAGCCTGTTGAACAGCTCGGAGTCGTAGTTCATCGATTCTTTTTGGGCCGCCGTTTTCTTTGCGGGCTTCGCCTGCACTTTTACGAGCGTAACCGGCTGCGGGTTTTTGATAAATTCCATTCCCGCTGCGGTTACCGTAAGTATGGGGAATTCGTCGCCTACTTTTTTCATGAACCCTTTATCGATTAGCTTCGCGATTACTTCACGCAGTTCATCAGCGGAAAAGTCGTTCACGATACCGAATACGCTCAGGCGATCGTGCCCGTACTGCACTACGCGCTGAACTTTCGAGCCCACCAGGACATTGCGCACATGTGCTTCGCCGAACGACTGTCCTGTTCGGATCACAGCCGAGATAATCTTTTGGGTGAGTACGGTTGCATCGAAGTATTCTTTGGGATTCACGCAATTGTCGCAGCTGCCGCAGTTTTCGATATCGGCCGACTCGCCGAAATACTCAAGCAGGAACTTTCTTCTGCACGATTCCTTCTCCGCATACGAAATTGTCTCTTGCAGCTTTTTCCTGGCGTTTTCTTTCTCTTTCTCGTCGAGTATCTGCTGGATAAAAAAATCCTGTTTCATTTTATCGCCGTATGAGTAGAACAGGACGCATTCGCTGGGCAAACCGTCTCTCCCTGCCCTTCCGGTTTCCTGGTAGTAGCCTTCTATCGATTTCGGCAGATCGTTGTGCACGACTAGCCTCACGTTCGGCTTGTCGATTCCCATGCCGAACGCGATGGTCGCTACGATTATCTGAACGCTGTCCTTGATGAATTTTTCCTGAGTTTTCTTTCGTTTTTCAGGATCGAGACCTGCGTGATATGCTTGCGCCTTGAATCCATCAGCTTTCAGCTTTTTTGCAAGATCTTCTGTCGCTTTTCTTGAAAAGCAGTAGATGATTACCGATTCGTGCTTATACTTATCCAAAAGCTCCAAGAGCTTCTCGTACGAATTTTGTTTGGAAATGACCGAATACGTGAGGTTCGGCCGATTGAAGCTGGAGACGAACGTCTTGGCATTTTTCATCCCGAGCTGCTTTACGATATCTTGCCTTACTTTCGACGTAGCCGTAGCCGTTAATGCGATAACGGGTACTTTCGGTAGGTCGGTCCTCAGTTCCTTGAGGTTGCGGTAATCCGGCCTGAAATCGTGCCCCCACTCCGAGATGCAGTGCGCTTCATCGATAGCGACGAGCGAGACTTTGACTTTCTTGATGATGTCCCTGAAAGAATCGAGCGCCAACCGCTCGGGTGCAACGTACAGTATTTTTACGTTTCCTGATAGTACGCGCTTCTGTATGCTCATCATCTCCTCCAAGGTCAAGGTACTGTTGATAAACTCGGCAGAAATACCGTTTGCCTTAAGGCCGTCTACTTGATCTTTCATAAGCGCGATCAACGGCGATATTACCAGCGTGATGCCCGGGAGCATCAAGGCAGGAAGCTGATAGCAGAGAGATTTTCCTCCGCCGGTCGGCATCAGGACGAACGTATCCTTGCCCGCAAACACGTTGTTGATGATGTTCTCTTGCTGGGGACGGAACTCGTCGTAGCCAAAATGTTTTTTGAGCAGCTCGTGGATAGTCATAGCGGAAAACTATTATATCGAGTTTGAAATATTATTTAATGTTCAATGCCGACGTACTATTTTTCGCGTTGTTCCTCGACGGGAACTTTCGAATTCTCCTCATCGGAGATATCCAGAAGCGATTCATCGTACCAAACGTCCTGATAATTTTTCGTGGAATCGTATAAGAAGCGGAACCCTTCGGGCAGTCCCAAGAACTTGACCATACGAGGGCAGCGACGAATGATATGGTATGCATGGACCGGCTCGAAGAAATCATCGTCGCTCGAGAAATCTTCGCCCGACCAAATATACCACCCGGTTGTCGTGTCGGTTTTCGGATGACGCATGCCGTTGATCGGATAGGTTCCCGGGTTGAAGTTCTTCGAGACGCCGATCATCATGTCCATATCGAGTTCGACAAATGGAACGTTAAGGCTGTTGCAGAAGCGTTCCTGTTCGATTCGGGCGTCTTTGGCGAGGGCGTTATTCATGCAATATATTACAAATTGCGCACAAAAAAATCTTGGGTTACGACTCGTCCCAAAGATGATTCAGGAACTGATTAGGGTTATTGAGGAAGTCTTTATACAGGTTGAAACTTTCGATTTCCTGGTAGGTAACCTCTGTAAGCCTTCCATCTTCTATGACCAGAATTTGCGAGTTCGGATAGGCCGCAATTATCGGCGAATGCGTCGTAATGATGAATTGGCAATTGCGCTTAACCATACGATCAACGAGCAGGAGAAACGATAACTGTTTCGTGAACGAAAGCGGAGCTTCCGGCTCATCGAGGATATACAGGCTGTTCGGCACAAAGCGAGTTTCGAAGAGGTTCAAGAACGTCTCTCCATGCGACATCCCGTCCGGATTCGATCCGTAACGCTTGGTAAGGCCGTATTTCTGTCCGAGTATTGCCCCCTTCGCAAGCCTGCTTCCGTAATCTTCGCCCGTATAGCGGTCTGCCAATTCCTGCAAATCACTTTGCATACTTCCGATACGCTTGATAAAACCGAAAACATCCTCGGCACGAAGAAAGTATGTTGGGGCACGCTTAATGCTCCAGGAGAGTTGCAAGTATTTCGATAATGCGCCTGCGCTCGCAAGACTCTCGTCGCGGTCGATTTCTTCGGCCCCGATAGAAATGGCGCCAGTGCCTGCGGCGATAGCTTCAATAAGCGTCGATTTCCCGCTTCCGTTTTCGCCGACGATGAACGTGACTGGGGCATGAAATTCAATATTTTCCAAGTTGCGAACAACTGCCACGGAGAACGGATATTGCTCCATATTCCGCAGTGGCTGTTTTCGTATCGACTTGAGCAACTCCATGTTCTTTTCACCAATGTAGGTTCGCCTGAGCCAATTGTCAGTGGCGAACGCTTACGGTATTCTAC
>CAZVIJ010000062.1:0-8670 GCA_964626735.1 uncultured Candidatus Saccharibacteria bacterium | reverse complement strand
CCAGTTTACGGAAAAGACCAGTTCGTGGCCCAATACAGCAACGGACCCGTTGTGGTGAGCGTATATGAAGCGGAACCTACGTTTGCCGATAGCGCGACTGCTCAATATACCAAAGCAGACGGCAGTGTACTGGTCGACAACAAGAAGCTCGACGCTACGTATATTACGATGAAGCTAACGCTTCCCGATGTTAAGGCAGAAGGAAAGCCTAGTACCACACTTGCGCCCGATTCGGCAAAACCAATGATTCCTCCGGTGCAATCGGCACTTGTCAATGAATATCTCGTTTTTAAGGGGACGAAATCTTTGTGGTATGTCGTAAACCAGTCGGCAAGTGCAGCCGATGTCACGAAAAACATTATCAGCAAAGATGGGGTGAAACTATTTACATTAACCGAACAGAAAGCGAAGCTTATCGACGACATGATCGAAGATCGGGCAAGTTCGAATCCTCTCCTTACGCCAACAACGCTAAAATCGATCGATTCGAAACTACTGCTCTTGCCAGGCGATTTATCCGGCAAATATCACCTCAACGCCTCGATGGCCCTCAAATCTTCGAAAGAAGGTGAGCTTTCGCATTGCGATCTCTATTATCTCGATACTCAATTCGTCGATTGCATGGTTGAAAAATATAACGGCTTCAAGATTAACTTCGGGAACGAAGCGACACCGATAAGTGCGCCTGTTGATTTAAAAACCACCCCGTCCGTAACTGCCGAGCCGAAACTTGCCCAGTACAAGAGCATGACCTTTATCGTTCTTGATACTCCCGTTAAGGCAGTTACCAAAACTATTTCCGACCATCTGCCCGCTTACCTGAAGGCAAATTCTTGGGTTGGCAAAGATTATCAGGTTAAGGAAATTCAGGGTAAAACCGTCATTGTCGTAGGAACGATAGATGCAGCAACACAGGCGAAGATTATTGGAGATGTAAGATTGGGATTTGGACTAGATGCATTGACTTCTCAACTTGCCAAGAATACGGCCGATGCATCCGACAACTCAGGTTCGGAGAATTCGATTCCCGGTTCTACAGGCAGCGGGGTTCCCGGAGTTAACCATTCTAGCCCGGTTGAAACGCCAAAAGTACCTATTACAGGGCAAAAGCTTCCCTAATATTTGATTAATGCTGATAGTAGACACTATAATCCGACGATGACAGAAAACGCCGTATATTTGAGTGTAATAATCCCTCAATACAATGAACATGCAAACCTCGAGCGAGGTGTGCTCGAACAAGTACATGAATACCTAAGCAAGCAGCCCTATTCATGGGAGGTGATTATCTCGGATGACGGATCGACCGACAATTCCTTCGAGTTCACCCAAACGTTCGTTGAGACGCATCCACATTTTACGCTTATTCGCGGACAGCACGGCGGTAAAGCGATGGCACTCAAGAATGGCGTGGAACTAGCCAAAGGGAAGTACGTCCTTACGGCAGATATGGATCAATCGACTCCGCTCAACCAGGTCGAGAAACTACTTAAGGCGGTTAGCGACAACGGTTATTCTGTAGCTATCGGTTCGCGAGGGCAGAAAAGGGGAAACTCATCGCCGGTCAGAAAGCTCGCAAGTTTTTTGTTCAGCATGTTCCGCAGGACGATACTATTGAGGAATATTAAGGATACCCAATGCGGATTTAAATTGTATGAGACTTCTCTCGCTCAAGAGCTATTTCCTCGGCTCGATGCGGTTCGCCCTGCTGAATCGGAGGGATGGAAAGTTTCGGCCTTCGATGTAGAGCTGTTGTTTATGGCTCAGAAGAAAGGCTCTAAGATTGCAGAGATCAAAGTCAAGTGGAATGACGAAGATACATCAGAAACGAAGAGCAGGAAGTTCGTAAAAGAATCCTTGGATATGCTCAAGCAGATATTCAAGGTCCGCATTAACGAATTCAAGGGAAAGTACCGTTTCTAATACTCTACAACGGTGCGCCAGACTCGGGTATAATATCGATATGACCCGAAAAAACCTCCTTTCAATTGCTGCTGCTGGTATCGTACTGATACTAGCTGTCACAATTGCCGTGTACTTCCGTTCCCGGAATATACCAGTCGCTAAAGTACAAGATATGCCGCAGCGACAGATCGTCAACGTCGAATTGAAAGACGGCAAAGCTCAACCGGATGCAATTTCGATCAATCAAGGCGATTCGGTTCAGTTCAACAGCAGGGATTCCAATACCCACGTTATTGCTGAAGGGAAAGGCAATGCAGATGGCGAACAGCATGAGCATAATGTGGCAGGGCTGCATTCCCCTGAATTTAAAGGGCTTGATGGCTACAAGATCGATTTCTCGAAAGCAGGAACGTTTTATTTCCACGATCACTTCAACCCCAATGCATACATTTCCGTTACGGTAAAACCAGTTGAGGGTTTTGTCGAACCGACGCCGACCGAACCGATCGTGCAGGAAGACGGGGATGAAACGATACATCACGAGAACCCGAACGATACGGACGGGCACCACCACGACGAATAATGAACGAATTATCGAAATCGATTGTCATAATTGGCGCAGGGACAAGCGGCTTGTCGGCTGCTATCCAACTCACCGAATACCTTGATGGTAAAGATATTCTTGTTGCAAGCAAGGAAAAAAGCACTAACCCCGCCTTGGCTGCAAAAGCGGATGAGAAAGGAATACATGTTGAATTAAGCTGGTTCGTACTCCATATACTTAGCGATGGAAACGTCGTATACGGTGTTTTAATCCAGGATACAGTTACCGGCGAGGTGCTCGTAGTCCAAAGTCCCGTCGTCGTCATCGCAACCGGGGGGATAAGTGGCCTCTATGGGGATGGGATGAATACCGGCAGTACGCTGTTGGCGCTTGAAGCAGGAGCGAGTCTTGTTGATCTCGATATTGCTGCGGAGAATCCCCAGGAAAGCGCGGGCATCATAGTCAATCCTACCTCATGGGAAACAGCGGTACATGGGCTGTATGCTGTAGGAAGCGCTTCTACGGAACACGATCTTTCGTTTATGGGAAATGCGGCTTCATCGATGTACGAGTGGTTATTGACAGCTGATACGCGAACCGTTACGCCCGATATGGTTCGCTCGCTTGCATACGAATATCTGAATGCCATGAAGCTGCTACCGGACCAGCAGAAACTTTCAGCTCTCAAGGCGCAGATCGTCAGAATTCTTAGCGAGAAAGTTGCGAACCAAAGCAATCGAGATTCGTTCGTCGAAGCGAAACGATTAGTCGACTTGATTCAAGACGGTATGCAGCGTTTTGCGGTTGAGGAGTTCAGCGAAGAGCATTCAAACGTCTATGAAACGGTGCAGACGTGGGATGTCATGAACCTTATCGTTACAGGGCTTATAATTGTCGGCAGCGCACTGATCCGTAGCTCGCAAGAAGTCGAGTCGGTGCTCGTAAGCCTCGATAGCGTAACGAGGGAATTGAACTTCCAGTACTAGTCTTCCTTCAGTGAATGGTGCGTGTGTTCGAATTCGTCTTCGGTCACATCGTTGTCTCTGCGTATATCATAGTCCTTGCGTTTTTCAGCACGCATTTCGATCTCCTTCAATTGGTCGTAGGTGAGCGAAGTCTTCTCGACTACGATAATCATTTCGTTTTTGGCGAATTGCATAAAGCCGTGAGAAACTTCAACCGAGATTTTATCGCCCGAGGTAGGCTCAACAACAATCACGCCTTCTTTCAATGTCGTTATGACGGGTATATGGTTATTGAGAATTTGCATCATTCCCAGCTTTCCGGGAATAGAGACCGAGTTGGCTTCGATATGGTCGATAAGCTTGTTTTTCGATGTATAGATCGTTACGTTCATAAAGCTGCTTTCGCCCGCTCATATTCCTCGACAACCTCATCGATGGTGCCTTTCATGTAGAACGAGTCCTCTGATACTTCATCCATTTCTCCACGCAATATTCTGTCGAACCCTTCGATCGTGTCGTCGATCTTAACGAATTTGCCCGGTCTACCGGTGAACTGCTCCGCTACGAACATCGGCTGGGTAAAGAATCTCAATATTTTGCGCGCTCGGCTCACAACCAGCTTATCGCTTTCGGAGAGCTCATCGACACCTAGTATGGCAATTACATCTTGCAAGTCCTTGTACTTCTGCAGAATATTCAGGACGCTATTGGCGACCGAATAATGACGCTCTCCGACAACATCGGGAGTCAATCCCGTCGACTTAGAAGCGAGCTGGTCGATAGCAGGGTAGAGACCTTGTTCGGAAAGACTGCGGGAGAGGGAAATCGTCGAGTCGATATGGGCGAAAGTCGTTGCGGGAGCGGGATCGGTATAATCGTCCGCAGGAACGAAGATCGCCTGTATCGAGGTGATCGACCCGTCTTTGGTTGACGTTATGCGCTCTTGAAGCTTACCTACTTCTTCCGAAAGCGTCGGCTGATAGCCTACCTCAGAAGGAAGCCTGCCGAGCAGCGTGGATACTTCGGATCCCGCTTGCGTGAACCTGAAGATATTGTCTATGAAAAAGAGAACGTCTTTTTTCTCCACATCCCTGAAATATTCCGCAATCGTTAGCCCGGACAGACCTACCCGCAACCGAGCTCCCGGCGGCTCATTCATCTGACCAAATACGAGCGCCGTTTTGTCGAGAACGCCCGACTCTTTCATTTCGTGATAGAGGTCGTTGCCTTCTCTCGTTCTCTCGCCAACGCCGGCGAACACCGAGTAGCCTCCATGGGAAGTCGCGACGTTATAGATCAACTCCTGAATGATGACGGTCTTTCCAACACCTGCGCCTCCAAAGATTCCGACCTTTCCTCCTTTAATGAATGGAGAAATGAGATCAATCGCCTTAATGCCCGTTTCGAAAATTTCGAGCTTTGTGGATTGGTCTTCCATTCTAGGAGAACTTCGGTGTATTTCGCTTTTTAGGTCGAAATCGTTTTCTTGCTTGCCGTCAATTGGATTCCCGAGTACATCGAACATACGTCCTAATACTTTCGGGCCGACCGGTACTTGGATCGATTTGCCTGTCGCTAAAACCTCTGTTTCCCGCTTTACGCCATCGGTAGAATCCATTGCTATGCAGCGGACAACTCCATCCGAAAGCAATTGCTCTACCTCAAGTACAATATTCGTCTCATTTTGGATGATGAGGGATTCGTAAATTTTGGGAGCGTAGGAATCGAATTTGACGTCAACGACGGGGCCTAGAATCTGGACAATTTTTCCTGTCATGCTTCGCCCGATTGTATCCTATTTGGCGATGCTAACCAAGGTTCGGAACGATACTGACGGCTACGCAACTGAAATCATCGATATCCAACCACGATGCATGATCGTACAGTGCTTGAACGAGAGCGAAGTTTGAATGTTTGTTCTTCCGGTAGATGTCTGCAATTACGGTTTCTTCCATCTTCCTGCCCACCAAATCGCTGACGAACAGGAGCCTGATATCGTAATGTCCCTTTGCAACCAACTCGCGGGATATATTGTAGGTGATCGTTCTTACTTCGGGTTCTGACTTGGAGTTTCCCATATATGAAGTCAACGCCTGAATATTTAAAGGATGACCTAAGGTAATGAGCCACTCTAAAGCTTTGGCTAGCATGGTACGGCTATTGTATCGATCCTCTTCGATTGTCCTTACGTAATTGGCTTCATCAGGAGGCATCAAATCAGATAATTTTCTTTGTCTCCTCAGCAGCTGATCGAATGCATCCGTCGGCTGTATTAGCTTTAGGATATGGACCCGATCGACTTGTGGCATATCGGTGGAAAGCACAATGGTGTTTGGATCAGCCGTCGATGCTGCGCTCAAGAGGATTTCTCCGTTGCCGGGCCACGGGTATCGGAATAGTGCGGCGAGTAAACCTGCACATGCACCCCGCTGCTTCGTTTCATCGATGACATTTTCATCTGCTTTCCGTAAGGCGGTCTCAAGCATCTGGGGGATGATAGTGTCGAGAGCATCTGTTGAATCCGGAAGTTCATCATATGCATGCTGAACCGCTGACCTGGAACCGATCAAGGCTGCCGGCAAGGCAAACTCGCCTGCAAAGTGGGCGCCGTCCATGGCTGAGACGAGTAGGGGGATTGCAGGGTACCTCGTGTCGACAACGGTGCATACATCTTGGCCGCCTTGGGACTCGATGCCGACTGCAATATGCCTATCAAGCTCCAAGGAAAAGGTACCGCTCGAGTTACCGTACTTTTCTTTCGCTTTCTCGCCGCGCGCACCGATCACGACGTCCTGTACAACACCCTGATTACCATTCGTTAGCGGCAAACTATAGATATTGCGGTCAGAGCTCATGGTACGAAGATGGTACCATGAGAACGCCGGTTCGTGTTACTTTATCTTTGTTCCAAACCTCTTTCGTGATTCCTCGATAATCTTTTGTCGATGCCCCGATTTATTCTTTGGAAGCGGAAGCGATCCTGCATTGAACGGCTTTGAGCTGGTGAAGTCAATCGAGAGCCTATTGAGCATTTGGAACCGCTCGAGATTCGTCAAATCTTCCGCAGTCACATCGCTTCCAAATTCGCGCGCCAATATTTCGGCATCCTGGTTTCCTACCGCGAAAGTCATGAGCGTGCCGGCATTGCCCAATATGGAATTGATTATCTCCGGCTTTATTTGATTTATGTACTGATTCGCTAGCGTTAAGGATAGCCGATACTTTCGCGCTTCGGACAAAATCTTGATAAACGAGTCGGTTGCGAAGTTTTGGAACTCGTCGACATACAGGTAAAAAGGCTTCCGCTCGTTTTCTGGGATGTATGCGCGGTTCATCGAGGCGATCTGGATTTGCGTGATTATCATCGATCCCAAGAGCGTTGCGTTATCTTCACCGATTTTTCCTTGCGAAAGATCGCACAAAAGAATCTTGCCGGTATTCATTATCTCCTCGATATTTACTTTCGACTTCGCGTGTCAGACGATTCGCCTGACGAGGGGAGAGGTCACGAATTGTCCGACTTTATTCAAAATCGGGGCAACCGCTTCCTGCATCTGTTTGGCGTCCATTCCCTCGAATTCCTTCTGCCAGAATTGCAGGAGAATCGGATCGGTGACATGCTTGAGCGCTCGATCTCGATACTTTTTGTCGAGGAGGATATTGAGAACATGCGACAGGTCGGCATCGGGTACTTCAACTAGGGTAAAGAGTACGTTTCTGAGGATGTATTCGAGTCTCGGTCCCCAGGAATGGGAGTAGAGCTTGTAGAAAATTGCAATGATACCGGAAACCATCAACTCCTTTTGGTGGACGTTGTGGATTTCCAGCAGGTTTAACGGATAGCAATACTCAGGATCTGACGGATTGAAGTAGCAGACATCCTTGATCCTATTCTTGGGAATATAATCCAAAAGAATATTGATATCGTCGCCATGCGGATCGAGAATAGCAACACCTTCGCCTTTCCTGATATCCTCAATCGCCATGTTCTCGATGAGCGTGGATTTGCCCGTTCCCGTCTTGCCGACGATGTAAACGTGTTTCATCCGATCCTCACGCTTAATGCCGTAGACGGTTTCCCGATTCTTGTACTTCGCCTTTCCCAAGAACGAAATATTCTGCTTTGCTGCTTCGTCGAGGTCTTCTTCTGAGATAGGCAAGTTTTCAGGCGTTTCCAGGTTGAGCTTTTTGCCCCATTCAATGTTGGGGATATTGATTTGTGCGGTAGGAAGATGCCATAAGGTTGCGATCTCAAGCGTATTCAGAATTGAGCTTCTGCCGTATGGTCGATGATCGTTGATAGCCTTCATTAACTTTGTTCGCGACAGCGATCCAGGCTCTTTTGCGACAAGGTGGTTACCTCCGCTTTGCGAGAATATGGTGTACGCGCTCAAGAAGGATTCGAGGTTTGCCTTGTTATTGCTTAATATCCTGAGGTATGCTGTGAACCCTTGGAATTTCACCTTCTCCTGCATTTGGGCGATATTGCTTTTCTGCTGTTGCGTCAGGGGAAGATCCGTTTTGTTCAGTGCATCGATATGCGAGAGCGCGCTATTTTGCCATGAATCGGAAGTCGGTACGATGATGATTTGGAACCAGAATACCGCCTTGGGATCTGTCGACCGAGATATCGATGAGATCACCGATGCAAGCGGGTCGATTCCTTCGAATTGGGTAACCGTTTTGATCGGATACACCGAGCTCTTCGACAACTCCAGCTCATATACATATTGCGTTTCGAACTTGAAGCCTGGATGTAGGGTAATTTCCGCATTCGGATATTGGGCGAGTATTTGGTTCGTTATGTGAGGTAAATCGTTGTCGTCTATCGCAACGATGAAATTGATCTTCTGGTTTACCGAGATGATATTGAATGAGTACGATTTTTTTGGAGCTTTTCCGAAAAGCGAGGAGAACAAGCTTTTCTTGAAGTCGCCGATGAGACTCGAAAAAATGGCGAGGCTCTGTTCGTAGGAATACTCGTTTCCTTTCGGAACTTTTATACTCAGAAACTTCATGGACAATCTTACACGAATTTGGTTGTTCATGCCTTATGGATTTCCGCGTATCAAAGTTCTTTTTTAGGGGGGGAGAGAAGAAGAGTTGGTTGCGCGCGAAAAATGTGATGTTGGGGTCGGATTGGTTTGAAACCATCCTAGTGCTAATGCCGACTTGCGTCGTAAAGATGTTGTGTGACTGTGAAGTCAACGCAAATCAGACATTAGTCTATTGATGGCCCCTCGCCGTTCCTTCCTT
>CAZVIJ010000061.1:0-8800 GCA_964626735.1 uncultured Candidatus Saccharibacteria bacterium | reverse complement strand
GCAATGCTCCATATCGACATCGAAATCCCGTTCGAGCTTTTTCGTTAGCTCGGCGTCGTACAAGACAGCGTTAATTTCGTAATCGAGCCGGAGACTTCGAAGATCCAAATTCGCCGTGCCGACCGTGCTGTATTTCGAGTCGATCGCGATAGTCTTGCTGTGCATAAAGCCTTCCTTGTACAAATAGACTTTAACGCCTGCTTCGAGAATCTCTCGCAAGTACGCTCGTGCTGCCCAGAACGCGATCCATTTGTCGGGCACGCCAGTCATCATAAACCGCACGTCGAGGCCGCCGAGAGCAGCCGTCTTGATCGCTATCAATAAGCCTTCGCTCGGAATGAAGTAGGGAGATTGAATCCTGATAGTTTCATTGGCATTAGAAATCATCGTGAAGAACATTTGCTCGATCGAGTTCCATACGGTGTCGGGGCCTGAAGAGCTGATCTGAAGGAGCGTATTGCCGGTTTCATCTTCAAGCACGTCGGGGCGGTAGGGGAAATACTTATCGTTATCGAGTTCCTCATAATAGAAATCGCGCCAAATAAGGGAAAACAAAATTTGCAGGTACAATACCTGCAATCCCTCTATGCGTAGATGTGTGTCTCTCCACGATTTGAATCGTTTGCCTCCGGTGATGTACTCTTCGGCCATATTAATACCGCCGATATAGCCGACCTTGCCATCGATGATTACGATCTTGCGGTGATCCCTGAAATTGATGTTCTTGATCCTGAACTGCTTCAGGAAGTTATGGGAGAAGGCAAATTTAATACCTTTCTGCTCCATGTCGAGGAAATAAAACCGGTTTGTCCTGAAGCTGCCTACATGATCCGCTAAGATGCGCACCTCGACGCCTTCCTCAACCTTCTTTGCCAAAATATCCTTGATTTCTCGGGTGAGCGTATCGTCGTTCCAGATAAAGTAGTCCATATGGATAAACGATTTTGCGTTTTTCAAATCTTCGATGAGCTGCGGAAATTTCTCGATTCCGTTTTGCAGTATGGTAGCCTTGTTCTTCTTGGAGAGGAATGCGTATGAGTTCGATTTGACGAGATTGATTAGCTTGTAGGTGTCGTTATCGGTGATCGGGTCGATAAGGAAATCGAGGATATGCTTCTCCTCGGTTTTCAGGAAGGGAAACTTTTCGAGATAGTGGGCGTATACCTGTCGAACCTTATCTCTTCGAATCGATCCCGAATCGCGCGTATTCTTGCCGAAAAAGAAGTACAGCACGAAACCCACGACCGGCAGAACTAACAGAATCATGATCCATGTATGCTTCGCATTGACTTCCCTCCCGTCCATGAGTACGGTCAAGATGGCGACAGCTTGGAATATTGTCAATAAAACTGAGAGAATATATGGTATATTTTGTAATAGAAAGTGCATCCGCGATTATATTTACTATAACCGTTAGAAGTCTTCAACACAATGAGAAAATTCATCCAAGCAATTTTGAAATTCCTTTTCGGGGAGAAGAAAAAGGCAGTCGAACTGGTTCAGTTCAAGATAGCCGGGGCGAATCTGCAAAAAGGTTCGCTGAGGAAAGCGAAAGAAATCCTAGAAGCGTTCGAAACCCAAGTACTCGACAGCGAATCTCCTCCTGATCTGATTTTAGGGCAAGAGTGGGGAAATACGTACCACAAGACATTTAACGACAGCCTCCGAAACATTTTCGAAGCGCATGGTTACGGCATAGCATCGGATGCCATCAGAGAAAAGACCGACCGGCACATCCATACGGATATCGCATACAAGACCGACCTATTCGAGGTTGTCGAAGAGCCGGTTGTCGTATCGTTCGCGTTGCCCGGAAATTTATCGTCGCACGGCTGCATCATAGCTAAATTCCGCCACAAGAAATCGGGCAAGGTTATTAAGGCGATATCGGTGCATATCCTTTCCGGTCCACGTATACGGTCATTCAAGAAAATACGCACCAAGCAATACGGTTCGGTGTTTGAAGAAGACTCTGCACTAATCATCGGCGACTTCAACCCGGCGAGCGTAAAGGAAATCGAAACGCTTCATAATGTTGCCGAGGCCAACGGGTACAATTTAGAACCGGTCGGGCTTTATAACCTGCAGCGGTTTGAAATCTTCCAGCTTTTCGAAAATAGGAAATACACCAAGAAAGCGATCGAAAGCATGCTGCGGAAAGTTAAGCCAATGTCGCGGGATTTTATCGCGTATTCGCCCGCAAGTTGGAAGATCGTTAACGACAAAATAGCGAATAAGGATATTCTTTCGGATCACCCGTATGGAGAAGCGATCGTTGAGCTTATAGAGCAGGCAGGCCAGCCGAGCCTCAAATAGATTTTATACATCGCCGACATGCGGCTCCTGTACGAATGCTCCCGGTACCATACGGTATGCGAGGCGCTTTTCTTTTTCGTACAGCATCGGGATACCGAGCAGCTTACCGCATTTCAGGCACGATAAATGGGGAAGCATATTTTTCGTCATATGCTCCGGTTGGCTGATGTACGGGGAAATAATACGATCAATGTAGCAGCGGATGAGTCGGCCCGGTTCATCCTTTTGGTAGACGACATTCAGGTGATTGCAATATGAGCAGCGCAAATCGAGAATCTGAAGCGCTCCCTTCGTTGCCTTGATGTATTCGCCTTTGCTCAAATTGCTGTGATTTGCCACGTACTCATAAGTATAGGGAAATTATCGTCTTTACGCATCGTAGCTGCGAACTCTGGTACAATCGTACATATGGCACTCTGGGTAGTTTACAGCGCACTTATGTTTATCTCGTCGGTAACGATGTATTTGGCCGTGAGAGTGATAAAGGACAGCAAGGTAGATCTAAAAATAACGAATTTGGCGATGTACGGCATACCGGCAATTTGCTCGCTCGTTTTTATTCTTGCGAAGCACATACCGTTTTCCATCACCATAATGCAGGCTGCTCTGATTCTCTTGTTTGGCGGATGCTTATGTAATTACGTCGGCAATCTGCTTTCTCTCAAAGGCATTCAAAATGCTGCAAACCCCGGCTTCAGCTTAATCATCCAGAAAAGCTACGGTGCGATTACGTTGTTTGCAGCTCCGTTCTTGTTCGGTTCGTCGATTACGCCGTTGAAAGTAGCCGGAACGCTCATTGTTGTATTGTTCAGCTTCATAATCGCGTCAGAAAAAGGCAAACGAATTTTCTCAGGCGATAATCGCTGGCTCATCTACACGCTCGGCGCGCTTGGATGCTTTGCGCTCTATTCGCTTTTCTCGAAAGCAATGCTCAGAAGCGGCGTCAATGTCTTTGTATTCCTATTCTTCGTAACGCTCGGAGTGAGTATATGCAATCTTCTGCACCTGTTAATGAAAAGGACTAGCGCTAGTTTGCGATTGTCCAGCAAGATAGGGGGGATACTTTTGGTAATCGGCTTGTTGGCATTCTCGTTCAATATATTCCTAAACCTCGCGTTGCAGGCTGCTCCCAATATTGGATATGTCGGCTCGATAAACGCTTCATCAATTGCTGCATTGACAGTATGTTCAAGTCTCATCTTTAACGATGAGCTCAATGCCCGCAAATTAATCGGGGTGCTCGGGGTGATGGCGGGCATTTTTCTGGTAGTGCTGTAAAAAAGCAGCATTCCGCAGAATGCTGCACCAAGCAAGGTTACCTCGATACCGGAATAAGCCTATCGGTATTTTCCATATACGATTCGTACGTCTCGAATGCATGGTTTTTATCGCGGATTAGCTCAGTCGTTGGGATGATCCGGTGTTTCTCATGTGCACCGGGGAGCCCGTTGGTCAGTAGGTATCCTTGCCACATATTTCTGCCTACTTCGAGCTGAAGATGGTCGAGGTCGACGAGGTTGGGCTCGTCTTTCACTTTGTACAGCATGTACTTTCCGGTCGCTAGCAAGGTGTCGGTCCTTTTGGGCTTGTGCGCGAACGAAAGTATGCCGCCTATCCCCTTGGCTACGATCCAGGCGTATGAATCTTCATTGTCGAGCGTGATGATCTTCACGTTCGACGGGGTAAGTATTAGGGAATACGTACCGTGCCGTATTAATTTCTTCATATGTCCTCCTATTTCTACAAGGTTAGTGTTTGCTATTTACTAAACTCGGGTACTTGTCACAACTATATGTTTATGGGGTATAATCATCCCACTTTATCGTATTTACTATGGCAGACTTGGCAACATTAGAGCACATTCCGGCAGAGCACGTAACCGTTGAGGCTTTGCAGCCGAGACACCTCTCGACGCTTCCCGAAGCCTTGAGCAACATGTCTCCGGTAAATCTAGACCGAACGCAATTGCATGCAGTTTACGCCGAACGGCACCAAGCAGGAGTACAAACCTATGTTGCTGCGTTAGGAGATATAGTACTGGCGACAGCTTCAGTTCTCGTAGTACCGGGGATTGGAGGGAAACTCGATGCCATCATCGAGGATGTAGCAACTAACATAAACGCTACCCGACGAGGCTTCGGTAGGCTCGTCGTCAATCGTTGCGTAGAAGCAGCCTTGCTCATGGAAGGCACGGACCGCATTATCCTGGATCAAGACGATGAAAGGAACGGGAGATGGTACCGGTCCCTTGGCTTTGAATACTTGAGCGATATGATGCGTCTCGATACGGCAGCTGCGGTTAAAGACGAAAACATCAGAAGGCTCAAACATCTATTCGTCGACGCAAGTACGGTTGAAGACCGCGACCGGGCAGACGGTCTGGCGTCGGTAGTCGGTGCGCCCGATATTAGTTTGTTCCTCGACACCCGTACAAGACACGGCATCGGTTATTCTGTGGTTCGCCAAGGAAGCATGGAGCGGGATTCTACGGTTGTCGCGGTACTCGGCCATCGGATAGAACGTAAGTTCATTCGGCAAGGCGGTGCCGCAATGCATATCGGAGAGCCGGTTATCTCGCCCGATTATGTTCCGGGAGACGGCCAGCCTTCCCCAGAGCTCCTGTACCAGATCTTGCTTTCCCGCAGTATCGTAGAGGCTATCAAGGCGCGCCAAAAAGCTAACTGCTACAAAATCATGGCGCACTGCGCCCCGCATGAACAGGATGTGTTGAAAGCAGTAGGTTTTGAATTCAAAGAAACCTGCCTATCGTATCGGCAGCAAGGCTAATGTGCTCGTTACCGGTAGCCTTCAGCCTGTAGGTTATACATGCGTGCATACGTACCGTTTTGCTCGATCAATTCCTGATGTGAACCATCTTCGATAATCTTACCCTGATCGAGGACGATAATCCGATCTGCCTTGCGGACGGTAGAGAATCGATGGGAGATAATAATGACCGTCTTATCCTTCGATAGGTTTTGTACATTCTCGAATATTTTCGCCTCGCTGACAGCATCGATAGACGCGGTTGGCTCGTCGAGGATCAGGATTTCGCTATCGCGGTAATACATCCGGGCTAGGGCAATTCGTTGCCACTGGCCTCCCGAAAGATCAATGCCGCCGAATTGCGCGCCGAGCTGCTGGTCGTCCTTATGTTCAAATGCGTCGACAATCTCACGAGAATCCGACATGTCCTTCGACCTTTCGTAAAGCGCTTCATCTTCTTTCTCGGGAGATCCGAATTTGATGTTTTCCCTGACGGTGAGTCGATACTTGTTGAAATGCTGGAAGAGCACGCCCACTTTATCGAACCAGCTGGTCCGTTTGATCGACGTTATATTCTTGCCGTTTATCAATATTTCTCCTTCAGTCGGATCGAAGAGGCGGAGAATCAAATTGATGAGCGTCGTCTTGCCGGCGCCGTTTAACCCGACTATCGCCACCTTGTCGCCTTTGTTTATGGTAAGGTTCAAGCCGTCGAAAACAAGGTGATTCGTCTCCGGATAATTGAAGGATACATTGTTGAGTTCCAATGTCTTGAACGCTTCATCAAGCTCTTCGCCGGCGACTACTTCTTCGGGAAGAGCCAAGAAATCGAGAACTGGCCCCAAGTTGATGACGTCGGAATTCATCCGGCTGATACTCCTGAGCATCCCGGAAAGAGAATGGTTAAGCTCAGAGAAAATCGACAAATAGAAACTCACCTGCCCAATCGTGATAGACCTCTGGATTGCCCGGTAGAAGACGAGACCAAAAATAAGGGCATTATTTACTCCGCCAGAAAGACCGCCTAAGGATCGTAGCGTGAGATTTTTCCGCTCCATTTGCTTATTTTCGGTCGCGAACTTCTTATAGAAATCCATGATGGTCTTAAAGATGCTTTTTTCGACGCCGAATATCCTAAGCTCTTTAAGGTCTTCCTCATCACGCAGAATATTTGAAAGATAATGTACTTGTCTTGAATATTTAGATCGTGAGTCGGTGATGGTAAATTCGGTTTCGGCTATTCTCAGAGAAACGAGAAAGCTGGGTATGTTGAAGAGTATAAGTACTGGCACAAGCCACCAGGCGAACTTGAGGATGATCGGTAGCGAAATAATGATCGTTACGAGCGAAATTAAAATATCCGGTATGCTCGACATAAGGCTAAGCGGTCTCCAATCGATACCAAGCTCAACTTGATAGATCATATCGGATATTCGGGGTGTAGAGAGATCCTGATACGAAAGACGAGCGATTTTTCCATAAAAGCGCTTTTGAATGAAGGGAGCCACTTCATCGCGAAACAAAGTACCCGTATAGCTTAAGAAGTAGCCGATTAGATCGGCAGCTACTTTCGTTCCTATCAGCGCAACCAGAATTGGTGCCGCTTTTGATGCGGCATCGAATCCTTCGTTAACCAGGAGGTCGATAAGCTGCTTGAACAAATACGCATCGATAATGGGGACGACGCCGAGAATAAGGGGGAGCAGCAGCGTTAGGAAAAGCAGCGTCTTGTTCGCTTCATAACCTATTTTGAGAAAGAGGGAGACTACTTTGAAAAATCTGGTATACGATTTCAACACCTAATAATAGCACAGGATTTTCGATCTGTGCTACAGAATGATATTGAGAGCAACGAAGAACAACGACTGTATGACGTAGTATTCGGCGAGTTCCTTTATATTGCTTTCCAGTTTCATGGTGTAGAACGGAATACTGACTGAAAATCCGATGAGGAACCAGGCAATATAATTCTGCATTGGCACGGGACCACCCCAAGACCAATAGCCAAGCCTCACCGCCACAGGCTCAAGCAGGATATCGAACAAAACAAGGAAGGATGGTATCAAGAAAAGCGAAAGATTCGGATTTCGGGTAATTTTTTGTATTAACTCGATGCTTCCCAAAACCGTAAGACCCCAAAACGGACCGATAAGCAGCGGCACGCCGAAGAATTTTACGCCGAGCACATCGCCATAGTGGTAAGCTCCGAATATTCTGCCTGTGCCGACGCCTATGATTTCAATAATAAACGTTACCAGCATAACAACGGTAAGCCATATTTTCAGTTTATCCGAGGATTTACGATAGACTTGAATAAGGAAATATCCGTTAACTCCTAAAAGGACAAACGGCGTGGAGAAGAGCATAAATGGTCGAATTGGCGGTATCGAGTACCCAATAAGTCCGCATATAAAGATTCGGAGCATGAAGTGGCTGAAGAAATATTTTCGTAATTTATTGTTCATATCGTCTTCCTTTCCATTCGACGCGACCTCGTATCGTAACAAATGCCGAATTGAGAGCTATCGCAGCGAAGCTTACCATTTGCAGGGGATGCAAAATAAGGTTGTGTAGAACGTTCTGACGCGATAATTTCGAAATAAGAAGGCGCTGCGCGAGGATAAGTACAATACACACGATAAAGCTCGCATCGAATAGGATGAGAAAAAAGGGAATCAGATACGGCAAAACCATGCAGCCGATGATTACGCCGTAAAGAACCGGGGAAACGTCAAAGCCGGGAAAGATATTCTTGGAAAATCCGTTAAACGCATCCTTATACGATCTATACATCCTGCAGGAGACGAGATTATTGTCCAATACGGCAGCTATCGGGTAGGAATGTCGTTTCAAAGTTCGGCCGAGATCCATATCCTCCACAATCGAAGCCTTGACGGCTTCATGTCCCCCGATTGATAGGTAGGCTTCTCTATTTACGACAAGCATCTGTCCGTTTACCGCAGTGAACGATTCGCGGGTAGATTTCCTGACGAGAGCGACCGGAAGGAAACTCAGGAGAAACCAGTGCATAAGAGGTATTATGATACCTGACCCAAGTACTGGATATATTTGTGACGGAAAGACGCTTAATAGCGCCACGTGCATCTCTGTATACGCGTTTACTACCGAAGAAAGCGCTTCTGGAGACATAACGACATCCGCGTCGATAAACACTAGGGTAGTGCCTTGAGCTTCATTAGCCAACTGCTGACATGCCCAATTCTTGCCTTTCCATCCTCGGGGAAGGTTTTTCCCTCGAATGAGCTTCCAAGCAGTATTTCGGTCGAGGTAGGGAGCGACTACGTTGCTTGTATCATCCTCGGATCCATCGTCGAGTACAATTACCTCAAAACCGGTAAGCGTTTGTTTCTCCAATGATGATAATAGGTAACCGATGGTTGAGGCTTCGTTCCGCGCCGGTATCAAAACGGAGACTTCGGCACCGTTGGAAATTATGGTTGATTTGTTCAGCAACGGGACCGTAAAAAAATTATAGATTACGACACTGGATGTCACCGACAAAGCAATAAGCGTTACCCAAAATAGTATGTCGATTACGGCATGCATCATAGTGAAAGATTGTTTACGATATCTCCCATCGTCTTCATGACATTTATGTCGTCAATGAAATTTCCACGTGGCATATGTTCGCGAGAGGGGTATATACGAAAGCGGGCGTTGTGAAATTTGGTTTTGAACTGTTCGATCGTACGAGGAA
>CAZVIJ010000060.1:0-8837 GCA_964626735.1 uncultured Candidatus Saccharibacteria bacterium | reverse complement strand
CCTATATTGTCGAGCTGAACGCTCAGGGATTCGTAACGTACTACAAACAATGAAAAGGAGAACAAAAAAACGGGGATTCAGTTTAGTAGAGATCCTAATCGCGCTTGCGCTTTTCCTGATATTTGCGGGGAGTACCGCAATATTCACGCAGCAGGCAATACAAGCCAATAAAAATTCCCAGTACCGAACGCAGGCATACGCATATATCCAGGAAGCCCAAAACGCTTTCATGTTCAAGAAGAAGGAAAGCTGGAAAAATATCACCGGTCTAACGAACGCTGGTGGCATGCATGTGATCCAAACAGGAAACGGCTATAACATCGTCCCCGGCTCGAAGACGCAAAACGGTTTCACCCAGACCATTACGGTAACCAACATATATCGCGATGGCAGCGATGCGATTGTCGCGAGCGGAGGGACAGCGGATCCGGACAGCAGGAAAATAACCATTACCGTATCGTGGAAAGACGCCCTCAATGTTACGCGCTCAGTCAGCTCATCGTTTATCGTCTCAGATTGGAACGTAAACAAATGGGCGCAGTCGTCGGCAAGCGAATTCGACTTGGGGACGAAGCAATTTGTCGTAACCGATACATCAACCAACTCGCTTAAGATGGAAAACATCGCCTATCCCGACTGGTGCCTTCCAAAATTCTCGACGACATCCTTGGACTTACCCGGCAACGGCATCGCCAACGCAATCACTTCAGTCGAAGGGCGATCCTTTATCGGTACCGGCACAGCTTCGCCATCGGCTACGAACCCGTCCTTCATCAATGTCGGAATCACCAATACGAAGCCGCCTATCGCAACGGTCGATGGGCAGTTCAATAACATCAAGGTTAACGGCGTTTGGGGTAACGGTTCGTATGCCTTCCTAGCCACCGACAACGATAGCGAGGAAGTTCAGGTCCTCGACCTTACCACCGCTTCTCCCTACACAAGGGTCGGCTATTTCAACGCGCCCGGAACAGCCAATGCAACCAGCGTTACGACAAATGCCGCGGGCACAGTCGGGTACATGACATCATCCGACAATAAACTCTACGTATTCGATCTAGCCGCGAAATCTGGCAGCAGGTCGCAGTTGGGCGTCAAAACGCTGCAGGGACTCGGCACCAAGGTAAAGGTTATCGGGAACTATGCTTACGTTTCAATAAGCGGCTCGGCGGCAATCGAACTGCAGATTATCAACATCTCTGCCCCGGCAAGCATGTTCACGGCAGGCGTCGGCAACACGAACCAAGGTGACGCGAACGATCTTTACGTTAATGCGGCAGGCACCAGGGCATACGTCGGGACCGACAGCGTCGCGTCGGAAAAAGAATTTATCGTCATCGACACTTCCTCGAAGCCTGGAGCCGTATCGCAGGAGTATTACCAGGAATCGGGCGGCCAGGTCGTTATGGAAGCCGAGCACTACCACGCCAATATCGCTCGAGGCGGCAAATCGTGGAACAACAATACCAGCGGTTCGCCCGCGAGCGCTTCCGGTTCGTATATGGAGGCAACTCCCGATTCCGGCACGCAAATCGACACGGGCTACCAGAAGACAAGCCCTGAACTTGGGTTTCGCGTAAACTTCACGACGACAGGAACCTACTACGTTTGGGTTCGCGGCTATTCGACCGGCACTTCGAATAACGGAGTCCATATCGGCTACAACGGCTCCAACTGGCCGAACTCGGCCTCGATGCAGACGACAAACTACAATAATTGGCGTTGGTACAAAACGACGGTAAGCGGCACCTCTTCAATCGATATTCCGACTCCGGAATCTTATTGGATTAACGTATGGATGCAAGACGACGGCTTCAAACTCGACCGAGTCTTGTTGACGACCAGCAACTCGTACACGCCAGGAACCACGCAAGTCGGTCCTGCGGAAACGACAAGAACGACCGGAGTAATTTCGGTTCCCGCAATTGCCCGCCCGGTAGGCGAATACGAATCCAACGGCATGAGCGTCAAGGGAGTTACGGTAGTAGAAAACGATACGCGAGCCCTACTTGTCGGAACAGGTGCGGAAGAATACCAGGTCGTAAAGCTCGATGACGAAACGACGCCGGCACGGTGCGCGGGTTTGCAGATCGATTCCGGCATTAACGCGATCGCGTCGGTTAAGGAAGCCGATACCGATTCGTATTCGTACTTGGTTACGAAAGAAACTGCCGCGGAGTTCAAGATTATTCGCGGCGGTGCGGGCGCAAGCCAAAGCCAAGGCGGCGCGTTCGATGAAGAGTACAACACGACCGGTACATTCGAGTCGCAAGCCTTCGATACCGGTTCTGTCCAAACGGTCTACAATACGCTCGCCTGGTCGGCAATTACGCCGACGGGTACAACCGTAAAGCTTCAAGTGAGGACTGGGAATTCACCTGCAGAGATCACCGGCAACGCCTATTTCGGTACCGACGGCACTGCGTCGACGTATTTCACCGATGCGGTCAACTCGCTTATCCCCGCAACAAGCGCAGGCGAACGATACATTCAATTCAAGATTTACTTTACCTCGGACGGCTCTCATACCGCTACCGTCAATGATGTTAACATCACGTATGAATAGAATCTTTCTAAAACCGAATAGCATTATCCGGAAAAAAGGATTCACGTTGCTCGAATCGCTTATTTACCTTGCGCTCTACAGCACCTTATTCCTATCGATGATCAGTTTCGTAAGCTTCATAAATAACGCCAATGCCAGGGCTATAGAAAAAATCGATCTTGAACGCGAGCTGCTCTTCGCAAGCGAGCATATTACGACAAACTTCTCGGCCGGCTCATCTATCGACGACGCAAACTCGACATACAATAATGCAAACGGAAAAATATCGGTTACCGGGGGGCCGACGACCGTTACCTATCGTTTGAGCGGTGGAAGGCTTGTCGTAACCATTAACTCGACCGATTACTATTTATCGGCCGCGCACCATACCGTTACCGCCCTAACGGTTACGAAGATTTCGAACGGCAAATCGAAAACGACGGGTGCGACCATTTCTTTGACGATCGCGCTTAAATCCAACCCGTCTATTTCCGAAACGCTCTCCACGTTGTATATACTTAAATACGGACAAGTATGAAATTACGGTTTACAAGAGGCAGCATAGCGCTTACGACATTGATCCTCGCATCCGCGGTCATACTCACCACGGGCATGGTTTTTATCGTTACATCCGCCGACCACTACAATTCGCTCAAGAATACCGAGAGCGTCCAAGAGGCCGAACCGGTCATCAGTTCATGTTTCGAGGAAGGCATGAGGAAATTGAAGCTCAACAAGAACTTCACCGGTTCCAGTTCAGTAACGCTCGGGTCCAATACCTGCACGGTAACCGTAGCCGGAAACAGCAACACGAGAACCATAGTAGTAAATGCAACGCTTCCCAGGAATGCGTATACCCGTACATACACGATCGATGTATCCACCAACAACTTTATCGTGCAATAGTCTTCCCAAAGGATGATCAGTGCTATAATCCCAGCATGGCTAAGTATTCACCGCAAGATATCTTGGAAGGCTTGAAGTTAACCGCAACGGCAAACAGACGCATACCGATAATAAATGAGCTGAAGAGAAACCCTCAAGCGTATATCGATATCTATCGCCAAGCGCTCGCGATCGCAATAATGGAACGATCGTACTTCCATTTCGGGGTCGAAGTCATGACGCGAACGCTCGATGATCATGACGTAAAGCGGCTTCTCTACTTCCTTTCCGGGACATCGCACCTCATGGGGTGGGCAGAAGTAACCACACAGTTGACGACAGCCAGCGATGCAGATCTGATCGTACGGCGATTCAACCATCGCGGTGCCTCGCCAATGGACATATATAGGACCGTAACCATGTCTCCCTATGAAGTCGCAAAAGGCTGCATTATGCACACATCGAATCTCGTTTCTGGCGGAAGCGGCTCCAATCCGGGAAACATAGCCAAACTCACCCTAAACGCAAGCAGAGCTCAAATGGCCCTCGATATCGCGCTCCTTAACGATCATCCCTACGAAGGTTTGGCTACGTACGCATCCCAACTTACTTCGACAGCAGTCGAGATCTGGAGAGACCGGTATACTATCGAACCGATTGATGAAGATAGCTTCATGTATTGGTGTACGCCACGAGGGGATCAAGATGTATTCGGCTTCGAGATAGGGACGAACAGCATGCGGGGCAACGAATGGATTGCAGTCATGCCGTTGCGTAGCACGGGAAGTCGCACACACACCGCGATCGATTCGAGGACGCTATCGTACGCTGAGATGCTTGAAGAAGTCGTCAAAGATGCAGGCTCCTCCTCACCACTACGGATCCAACAATAAACGTCCTTAGATAAACTTTTTTATAACTCTGTTCAGCCTCCTTACCCAAGGATGGTTGCTGAACCACCCCGTGAAATCCGACTGGGGCGCCAATAGTTCCTCGAGCCCTCCAGCATTGTCTATCGGCTTGGGAAATGTTGTATCTTTCGCCAATTTCCACATAAGCCGTTCGTGCGTATTCGAAGGCGGACGTTCGCCGTCGAGCCAAAAGCTTGCCCCTAACACCGCTGCGGTAGCATACGGTGCCATCCAAGACTGCGAAGACCGAACCGCTGCTCCTAGCGTCTCTTCCTCGATATCCCGAATACGATCGGGAGCAACAGGTTGGACATCAACGCCGAATTCGCCCTCCCTATCATCGGGAAGTTTATGCCATCGCCCCGTTTTCTTGGGCAATTGCTCGCGTGTATACTCGCCGTTCAAAGCCATAAGCAAACAACGCATTTTGTTATATGCAATATTGATAGAACTTTTGCGGCTTTAAGGATAGAATATACATCAGATACCGACATGAACTATTACGAGACGCTCGGCGTCCCCGAAAACGCCCCGTTACCGCAAATCCGCAAAGCGTTCCGTAACAAAGCGAAGGAATACCACCCCGATACTTATAAAGGGCCCGACGCAAAGTTCAAGGAAGTCCATAAAGCGTGGGAAGTATTGAAAGATACCAGGAAACGGGCCGATTACGATGCCAAGCTGCGCGCAAGCAAAATGGATCTCCAGCCGCCGGTTACGACGAAACCCAACACCGGCGATGCAACGAGCTATGCGCGTCCTGTTGAAACAAGTCCGGTTATGGAATACGAATATGCTACGTTCGTCGAACGCTTTTTCGGGCATATGGTGGATTGGCTCATCATCGACGGCATAACGTTTTTCGTGACGATCTTCTTATACAGCAACATGAACTCGCTCGACTCAATATGGACCTTCCATGCATGGGCGTTTTTTATCGGCATGATCTACTACGCGAAGCTCGGCAGTTCTCCCCAGCAATCGACGTGGGGGCAACGCATGTTCGGCATGTACATCACCGACGAAAAGTTTCGCCGAATTAGCTTCGCGCAGGCTGTCTACCGGTACGTATTCCAGTGGGTCTCGACGCTCCTGCTGTTTGCCGGATTTATCGCGGCGATCTTCAACGATAAAGTGCAAACATGGCATGATACGGTTGCGAAAACGGTCGTCGTAAAGTAACCCTCGTATCGTTTGGTATACTTACCACATATGCAAGAGCCACAAAATCTAGAAACTCAAGGTCGCTTCACCGTTATCGAAAACCCAACGGCCGGACAGCTCGTCGGCCTAGCGCTTCTTTCCCTTACCGACGGAATCTCGAAAGGGATCCATAACGTAACTTCCGATCGTGAACGGCTTAAAACGGCCGGCAAGTACGCGGCAATTCTCCTCACGATTTATATCCTTCCCGCTCTTGCGCACCAAGTCGAATGGTACTGGAGAATATGGAATACCGCTCACGGTATTCCTAATCCGCAATAGCTTTGACCGAACGAATACCATGCGCAATAATGGGTTGTGCCGAGCTCAGTGACAGGTATTGACGGCGGGAATTCCGCCTCGAGAACACCAGCGAAACGTATCGCATTGGCTATAATCGTTCTCTATGTACTCGTGATGATATGTTGTGCAGCGACTGCTGGTGTCGCGTACATAGTAAAACCCAAGTTCTATGCACCTTCGAATAACGACCGCATGCCGCTTGATCCTGAGCCGAACACCAGTTCGAAGAAATTGACCCCGACAACGATTGCAACGGACGGAATTTCGCTGAGCCTGACCAAAACATTCAAAGATGCCGAACCGGGAGTTACATTCTCAATCATTCGCGACAATACCAACTACACATTTTATTTAAGCAATTCGTCACCCAACTTCAAAGGCGCCGTCGGCATACACCGGGCACTACCGTTGTGCCAAAAGCTGATGGAAACCGCACGAAAGGAATCCCCTGAAAACTTCTCATTGCTCATACAAACAAAAGAAGGATGGAGCTACAACTGCTATAGCGCATTTAACGAAGTAAAGCGTACGGGCTCATTAAGTTACGGTCTTTGGGAGCTCAGTTACCACAATGACGATGAATGGCAGGAAGCGCAAGATGCCTATTCCCTCATGAGCGAAGGCAAGCTGGATGAAGCGAGAGCAGCATTCGATTCGCTGATTGCCGAAAACCCAACTGCAGAAAACTATTACGACAGAGGTTTCGTATACTACCGCCTTGCGAGCCAAGGCGGCAAAGGCGAGATGACAAACCTCAAGAATGCGGAAACTAATTACCGCAAGGCAATTGAAATCGATCCGAATTTCGCGCCTGCATATGCCTCATTGCCAAACATTCTCCAATTGCAAATGCCGACCGCGAAATATACGCAGGAAATGGAATCGATGTACGAAAAAGCCAAGTCGTTGGATCCCGGCTGGAGCTTTTCGTGGATGAACAAATCGCTGGCTTACACCCAAGTATCGAGGTTCAACGAAGCATACGAGGAAAACAAGAAAGCAGTCGAAGTAAATCCGAAATTTCCCGACCAGGAGCGCGTCATTCGCAACTACATCTGCATCGCCGACCATACCGGTAAAAAGGAGCCGCAGGAATTTTACGACAAGTACGGCATTACGACAGATATGCTCAAGAGAGGATGTGTTTAAGCGCCAGGCTCCGGCTGCAAAGCAACGGGATGATTGATACGGTACCAGCGAACGCCATCGACACATGCCCAGATCAGCCCGTACATCAGCAGGAACAGAATGATCCCGCAAAAAGGAGCCGCCATCAGCATATACACGGGCTCCTTGCTTTGCGTCACGAGCGATGACGGTATGAGCACCAACGAATTGTATGCGGAATGCAGTATGACGTTATACCAAAAACCGTACCTGGTACGAATATACGCAAGCACCAAGCCGATCATTATTTGGGGGAGCACCAGGATTGGCAGGACAAACCAGATATTCTCGCGATCCGGGAAATTGGAGATATGCATCAATCCGAACGTTATGGTGAATGCATAAATGATAGCGGGGAAAAAGCGTGCATAGACATTCTGCAATGCAGTCCGAACATTCTTGATGCGGGCGATAAAAAGCACGGGCAGGGCAACGATAAACGGAGCAATGACATTGACGATAAAGATATGGCCGAATCCCGTTGCTCTTCCGAAGTTGATGTAGTTGAAAATCGTATAGAGCAGAATGGAGACCATGAAGTACAAGTAAACGGGTTTGAACCTCAAGGCCAACCGGAACAGCGTCTCTTCGGTAAGCGGGGCGATTACTCCCCCTAACAGCACTACGTAAAAAAGCGGAAATTCCTGGACAACGCCCGTAACAGCATTTACCCCTTTATATTGAACGAGGTATACGACCAGGTTGACGAGGATACTGAGCGGCATCGCCAAAAGATAGCTCCACGAAAGCAAGATACTGACATCAAGCAGCTTCGAGGATATCGGCAATCGTTCTGGAGTTTCCCGGTAAAACGGTTTTCTCAGATAGGACAAGAAGTCCTTCAGCAGGGGCACTTTAGTTTCTGGCGTCACTCTCGATTATACCATGTTACGGTATTGCGATTAATCGCGACTTTTGTGATATTATAACTAGATGATGGGTACCTCTCTACGTAGAACTGCTCAGCTTTGCTGCCTTTTACTGGCCTGCATCGTTGTCCTCCCGGTTACGCTTTCCCGAACATCTGCCGCAACCTGTACAACCCATGCTATTGGGGACGCGAACTGCGACGGCAAAATCAATATGACCGATTTCGAGACATTCCGGAAGGAATTCACCGGGGAATCTTCAGCGACAACGAGTGACTTTAGCGGCGAAGGCAAAGTAACCTTGTTCGATTTTGAAATCTGGCGTTCACATTTCGGCTTTATCGTCACTCCTACGCCTTCCGTTTCTCCGACGACGACAGTAGCGCCGACGGCGACTGCAATTCCCTCACCTTCCGTAACCCCGACCGGTGGAGGAACGGGCAGCGTCAGGTATGTTGCGCCGAACGGTTCCGATTCTAATCCCGGAACCATGGGCTCGCCATATAAAAGTATCGCTACCGCGATTAGCAAACTACAACGAGGAGATACGCTTTACGTTCGAGGCGGCGTTTACACCGAACTTGTCCAAAATCCAAAGCAGGCGGACTGCTCAGGATCATGCCCAAGAATTTACGTTACAGCATACCCAGGCGAAAAACCGGTCGTGCAAGGCCTTTTCCAGGTAGGCAATTCGGACAACTTCACGTTCGACGGCATAAACGTAACATGGGATCCTAGCTTCACCGACTCATCTCAGCATATGATCAAGCTTGCGGGTGCGGGGTGGATTTTCCAGAATGCCGAGGTGTCGAATGCACATTCGTTTGCAGGGATTCAAGTATCGGGCGGATTGACGACTACAACCAATTGGGTCATTCGGAACGTATTTGTTCATGACACCAAACCCTCAAACGATCAGAACCAGGATCATCTCATTTACGTCAACGATGCTTC
>CAZVIJ010000059.1:0-9116 GCA_964626735.1 uncultured Candidatus Saccharibacteria bacterium | reverse complement strand
TGGTCACCCTCTATTTCATGGTGCCGTTACAGCCGTTAGCGTCAGTATTCTATTTCTATAAAGGGAGCGAGGGTGTCGCCAAAAATTTTTGGAAGACGTGGACGACTCTCCTAATACAGC
This sequence comes from uncultured Candidatus Saccharibacteria bacterium, assembly GCA_964626735.1. Classification (GTDB taxonomy): domain Bacteria; phylum Patescibacteriota; class Dojkabacteria; order JAOAGR01; family JAOAGR01; genus CAZVIJ01. The sequence continues at coordinate 8,996 of CAZVIJ010000059.1, read as the reverse complement.
AGCCGTTTTTCGTTCTTGGATTTTCGCTCATACAAAACCTCGTACTCGGTATGATGCAAAATGGCTTGGAGGCTGTCTCGATAATGATGTTCACCGCCTCACTGATATTCCTTTCTTCTATCAATATCTTTATAGCCCGTATGTTTGGCGACGTTTGGACTGCAATTGAGCAATCGGCTCAAGCTGCGATCGCCACAAAACTGACGGTCGCTATGGCGGGAAAGGCGGCAACTTCCCCGGCACGCTTGGCTCAAGGAGTTATTCCCCCTATCGTTGGAAACAATATACAGTTCAATTTCGGTCGGAAACCTGGAGAGACCGACTCTTCTGATCGAACTGTCGACTTTCCAAATCCTGTCAAAGAACTACCGCCTATTTCCGACGCTATAGAAAATACGGTTGGCAAAAAAGACCATGATTCGATAATCAACAAAGATAACATCAAGAAGGCTGGAGAATATTTGAAGAAAGCTTCGAAAATTACCGGCATTCATGATCTTCCGAGCGCGAAGAGCAGTGATAATGCAAAGTACTTGAAAGCTCACGGCATCTCCATCGGCGAGACTTTCGTAGATAGAAACCTAACGGTGAGCGGCACATTCCTCAAGCATGATCGCGGCGACAATACTTCCCGATTATATTTGAGTAAGGCCGAGGCAGCTAAAGATAACGTTTCGGAAGACATGCTGCAACAGGTACACGTAAAGGACCTGAAGCTAATCGATACCTCGGCACATCGCCAAACTGCTCGATATAACGAAAGACTTGCCGCATTCGCCAACAAGCAAAACATCGAAGATGACATTCATCTTACTCCGTCAACGCCGGAAAAGAAATTGGCTTCGAACATGAAGCTTGCAAAAGGCTTTAATGAAACGAGAGGCTTAGATGGTGTTGTCTCAAGGGTTCCGCGACAGAAACGGAGACTTGATCTTGTTGTATATAACAATTCCTTAATGTAACCATGTTTACCCCCCAAAGGTTCTATAAAATAGATGTACAAAAAGGAATTTTGCGACAAGTCGTTTTCACTGATAGGAACTTACTTGTTCTAAGCGCGAGTGTTATTTGTATTTTGACGTTCTACGCGCTGAAGGAGATCGATATACAAACGAGAGTGTTCATTGCGGTATGTATTCTCGGTGCATTTTTCTTGGTTATCTCATCCAAGATTGATCACCAAAGTGTTCTCTCATTGCTGCCCAGAATAATTCATCATGCTATTACAAAGAAAAAAATTAGAATGTAAGGTTATCGGCGACGAGATTGTTTACGGGAGCGATATGATCGCCGTGATAAAAATCGAGCCGATCGATATATATTTATTGGGGGCCGAAGAACAGGTCACTTTCTATCGGAAACTAAACGCATTGCTTAATTCTCTTGGGATGAAAATACAGGTAACTGTTTGTAATGAACCTTCAAAGATTAACGACCTATCCGATCATCTGAAATCCCTTCACTTCGATTCTTTTGATGATAAAAGGAAACTTGCGTTTCTTGAACTGTACGCTGAGGCTTTGGAGAATACGGTCGCTGTACATTCTCATAAGATCTTGAAGAAGTCATTCTACATCCAAATCTCTATTCCCTGTCCTAAATCTTCAGATATGCCGGTTGCCCGAAAAAGGCTGGACGGCTCTTGCGAAAAAATCTCGAGAATATTCTTGGCGGCGTCGATAAAGAGCAAGAGAGTTAGTTCAGCCGATTTGATCGAATATTTAAGGAAGTATGATTTATGAAAAACAATATCAAAATAATGCTTGCGAATTATCTGCTTAAGGTAACTAGCGCTGCTTCGAATACCGAGAACGATGGCATACAGCTAATGCCTGAGGCGGTTAAAATTGAAGATCGATATATAAAGGTCAATGATACCTTCCGGAGGATTTACTACCTTGGCGATCTGCCAGCCGACGGTATACTCCCGGGTATTTTGCAGAAAATCCTATTCCTCCCGATCCCAATGAAAGTTACTTTTCATATTGAAGAGACTCCTAATAATTCGATAATCAAGACGGTGAGGAACAGCAGGTCGGTGCTTGAAGCCCAACAAAACGAGAGAATCAAACAAGGGAAAAACAGAAAAGAGGAAATAGATATAACGATCGATCAGGCAAACGAGTTTATTGATAATTTGGTTAGCGGTCAGGAGAGAGCATTTAACGTCGGCGTATATCTCTCGCTCGAAGCTAAGTCTCGTCGACAAATGATGAGGTATGCAAGTATGTTGAAAAACACGTGCGATGAATCTTTTGTCAGATTTACCCCCTACTCGTTTGGGCAATACGAAGCGTTTGGCTCGATTTTACCGTTTAACAATGATGTCGTCGGCAAAACATGCTTGATGCAGACTTCGTTAGCAGCCTACACCTTGCCATTCATATCAAAAGACTTTACGGATCCGAATGGTATTCTATTGGGGCGTAACCGCATTAGCGGCAGTTTGATTTTGTACGATTTGTTTAAGGCAAGGAATTCCAATATCGGTATATTCGGGACATCAGGCTCAGGGAAATCCGTTCTCGCCAAATTAATATCCATGAGGTTATGGCTGCGCGGAAATCAAATACTTATTATCGACCCGGAAGGAGAGTATGCGCGATTGGCGAGGTTTATCGGAGGTACTGTCGTGAAGTTTAAGAAAGGAAACGGCATTAATCCATTTCAGTATGCGAAAGAATTCGGTAACGACCATAAGGAAGCTGCTCAGTTACTGAAAACCTTTTTCAAGTTCTTCATCCAGGTCCAAAACTATGATGGCTCGATTTTGGATAAGGCGCTTATCGATACGCTCAATTCAGAAGACGCCTCGATCAGTTCTCTGATAGAAAGACTTGGGGATTTGCCTTGTGCACGTGACCTTGAAGTACTCACTAGCGGTTCGCTATCCGGCATCTTTGATACCGGCGAAGAAATTGATACATCCAACGATTATTTAGTTTTCGATATCTCGAATTTAGATTCGGAAGAGCTCAAGGCTCCTATTATGTTTCTACTTACGGCTTCCATTTTCTCGATGGTGAAAAATAGGAATCGGAAAAAAATGCTCTTTATAGATGAGGCTCATGTGCTGCTCGAAAATGCAGAGACCGCTATCTTTTACAAGAATCTCGTGAAACGGGCGCGGAAGTATCGAACAGGAATCGTTTCAATAACGCAAAATGTGGAAGATTTTCTGAATGATAAAGGAAATTTCGGCAAAGGAATCGTTACCAATACTGAGTCCGTTATTTTACTTAAGCAGTCATATACATCGATACCGGTAGTCGGGGATGCTTTTAATCTGACGAGCTCAGAACGGGAAATTATTCCGAGTTTCGGAATCGGTGAGGCTTTGTTGATACGTGAGAAAGAACATGTCCCACTGTTTATCGAGCCATTTGAGTTTGAGTCGGAACTTATTTTTACCTAGCATGGAAACTAACGGATTAGGAACAGTCGTAAATATACTTGATTATTTAGTCGATATAGCCATAGATGTTATTGTCCACCGCTTGCTCACGGTGCCAGGAGTATCACAAGCGGTATCACGCGTCTTGAAGGAAAACAAGGCTAAGCTGGTCGTATGGCTGCTTGCGATCGTGCTTATTCCTCTGATGTTTTTTGGTAATGGGAAGTCAGCCGAAGGTGATGCATCGTTGGCTTACGAGAATTTCCCAACGTTATCTTTGATAGCTGAATACAGAGAACCGAGCATTGAAGACTCAATGGTTCCCAACCATACACCTTTCGGAGAGCGGGATGATATGACGATTACCGCTTACTATCATGATGAATCGTACTACCATGAGTTCGGTCATTGGCATGATGCCCTCGATATGGTGCCGAGCAAGAAGTACTATACTTCGAACCAAGCGTATAAACGTACCGGGCTCCCTATTGTGTTCTCGACGTTATCGGGGAAAGCTTGCAGCTATGGTGACCTCACTAACGGATATACCGTCACGGTAGAATCTTTCGACGGTAAATTCCGTACATTGTATCACCATCAACAATTAAACTTTATTCCTCTTCGAACGTGTGCGAATGTAATTGCTGGAACTCCTATCGGGATTATGGGAGAAACTGGGTATGCCACCGGGCCGCATGTTCACTATTCGGTCTACAAGAAGGTAAACGGAACCTGGTTTGATGTCGATCCTTTGGGATATTTGTGAAATGGTGACTCCAAGGGGACTCGAACCCCTGTTACCGCCGTGAGAGGGCGATGTACTAACCGCTATACGATGGAGTCGTAATTCTTCGAATTATCTTACAGATTTCAAATCTTGGCAACCTGGCGCCTCATTGGTCATGGAACCCTATACCCTCATCCCTACCGAATCTCCAGTAGAATACCTTATCGACTCCGTATTTGAGGGCGATTCTTTTCTTGGTGTCGAGCGTATCTTTATTGTCGTAGATGATTCTTTCGTTGCCCCGTATTATGTACATTTCGCCGGTTTTCTCATCATATAGAGGGCTCGTATCGTTGATCTTGATAATGTTTTTTATCTGGTTATACGTATAGGCAGATTTGATTTGAGTCGTTTTGCTCTTGGTGTTGAACCCGTAACCATACAGCGGTAGTCCGAGTATGAGCTTTTGGGGCGGAACTTGCCTTACGCTATAGTTGAGAACATCGTCGAGCCATGGGTTGGGTGAGTTAGGCTCGTATTGTTCGGTATTCTTGCCGTTCGTCATTGGGTAGTCGTATCCCATGACGATGATATAGTCAGCGTATTGAGAAATAGCTTTATAGTCGTGGATCGTCTTCGTCTCGAACATATTGGGATCCTTGTCGAATTTGGCGAATACCGTGACGTAGAGCGTTAAACCGTTTGCGCTACTGAATTCTTTCGCTTCCTTGAGGAATGTAAAGTACGCATCTTTTTCCGGCAGGTGCATATTCTCAAAATTAATGTTCCACGATTCGAAGTATTTGCTCGTCTGTTTCATGGAAAGCAGCTTGTCGTAAAGCGGTTGCCTTTTTGCCCGATCTTTAAGGAAATTAGAAGAGCCGTTGAAATTAGAGGATATGACGTTAAGCCCGAATTTTATTTCGCCATCGTTGAGATTCTTTACCATTTGATCCATGGATGACGAATACGAGATTTCCCCGCTTTCTACAACGCTCGCTGCAGCGAGATGCGCCTGGTAAACTTGCAGTCGTCGTTCCGTTACTGTCTCCAAACCGGCTTGGAAATCTGATCCTGGTATCCAGCCCCCGATTTTGACTTGAGAGATATCTACGTTTGAACTAGGTGGTGAGAATTTAGCCTCGTTCTTCGTGGGGAGAACGGTAGTGGTAGGGCTTATTGGGGGAGCTGTCGTAGCTCCAAGTACTTTAGTGGTCGGGTATAACGTTGGGCTTACGATATTCTGGTTCGCCTCTGCCGTTCCAGTGAGATTTAGTTGCTTTGAGGCATATTTATCCTTTACGATAACAGATGCAGAAACAGTGAAGGCCACAACTCCCAGGAACATCCCAGCTTTTAATAGAGTATTGGACCACGCCACAGCTTGTTTATACCATAAAATATTATTTATTACTTTCGATGATTTTCGACTTCGCTTACGGCGATCTCATCGGCCATTTCATTGTACTTTTCACCATCATGCCCTTTTACCCAAATCCACTTGAGCGTGAGTCCCTGCATGAGCGAATCTATCTGTTCCCATAATTCCCTATTCTTCACAGGACCTGAAGTTGCTTTCCAGTTCTTCCGTTTCCAACCGGGTAGCCATTCGGTCGCGCCTTTCAATACATATTGTGAGTCAACATGGATTTCAATCCGTTCGTCCTTGTGATTGCTTTGTACGTATTGTAACGCCTCGATAAGCGCAATCATCTCCATCCTGTTGTTGGTGGTGTTCTTGTCGCCGCCTTTAATGATATGTTCTTTCCCTTGGGCGATTACGATAGCGGCAAATCCACCTGGACCAGGGTTTCCGGAGCATGCTCCGTCGGTGTAGACGATTACGGTGTTCATGGATGTAGGATATTGGGTTCTCTTTGAGATGTAAACATATTTACAGACATCAACGGTTATCCTAGACTGGTTCAGTAATGATGCATTTCTATCAGTCCGAACGTAGAAAAAAACGTCTTTTGGCTGTTGGATTCCTGCTTCTTATTGTATTAGGGGCTGTTGGTTCTGTGTATATAACCCGTAGAGTTAATGTCATATCAACCGAGCAAAGATCAAATGCTTCGGTGGCAAGCAGCAATCTCGATTCCCGTTTCTCAAAGCTCAACTCCCAAATCGCTGACCTATCCAATGCTATTTTTACTCGAGACATTCAGCCGGCTTTCGATCGAGTTGCCCAGCTTAATCCCAAGGCGACGCAGGACGATGTCGCGTACAAGCAGGCCCAATTGTTTTGCGGAGCGAAACCTTCCGCCTCCGATAAGAGTCTCGACAATTGGATTAGCTGGCGCGGTTGCGTTGGTGCCGGAAGTATCGTTTTCGCCAACCATTATGCTTTGAAATATCTACAAGCAGGATCGAATGAAGATCGGAAAAAGGCTGCGACGAACTATTACCTTCAGACGCTGCTGCTCGATTATGCGACGACCGGTCCAGAATATCCGTTGATTGCGAAGATTTCGTTTGTTGATCCTGAGTACACCTATAAGCTGAGGGATACAATGGTTGCAACCCGATATCTTGCCGATTCTTCAGGGTTCTACTCTTCTCTAGGATGGGGCATTTCGACTGGCGTCATGCCTCGAGAGTATTGTACGAGCCTCGAGACCCCATTCGATGCCGGCAAGAACTGCAAGACGATCAATCTGTATGACCGCGTACGCCAGGTAAGTGCCGCTGTGGCTTCGAAAATAGCGACCGGATATATGATCCACGCTGACGGTTCGCTCCGTACGGAGTATTGGAACAACGCAGAATATTGGGCGAGCGAAAGCGCCGGTAAACCATACATTCTCGTACAAAATACTGCCTACAATCCCCAAAACGGGATAGGCTGGTCTGATCCATTGGGAAGGCGAACAGCAGCAGGCGTCCCCTTACCCCAAGGCTGGGATCCCTATGCGTTTACGTTCGTTATGTCTGGTCTTGCCGATGCCGCAAAGCTCGCATTGAATGAAGGACAGCAGTATAAGTTCATGTACGATTTTGCCCTGAAGGCCGCCGGTTATGCAACCGCTTTCGATCTCAATAATTCCAGCACTGATTTTTCGATACTTAATGAATACGGATATCCCCTTCGTGCTCTTGCAGGTTGGTGCGATGGAAAGGTATCGCTTGAGTCGAGAGATCCTCTCGACGCTTGCACGGGCGGTACGAGGGAATTTTACCAATATAGTCGCGGGAGAAACGCAAGCGCCGATATGGTGGGCCTTACGTATAACTTAGGCCAACACTATTCTCTGCTGGCGAGTACGAGGTCGTGGGGCGCGATGCCTTCTCCATTTAAGGAAAACGCTACGGATTTATACACGGTTTTCAAATCAACCACATCAAAAGATGGAAAGTCATACGTCGATACATCAAATGGCGGATTCAACGAGGCTGTACTCAAAATGTACCAGCCGAAAAGCATAAAATCGAGCTGTAGGACGTCACCATCCGAGACATACTTGTATTATAAGAATCCGGTAACGGGAAGAGTCGTGAGCAATACCGGAGAGACGGCGGGCGAGCTTTTCGCGACATTGCTACCCGGCCTATCGTTTCTGATAAATCAACGAGATCAAAACAAGGCGTACGAACTGCTTGACCAGTATTCGCTGCTGCTGAACGGGTTAAAAACTGTACCGCTTAACGCATCGGATGGTACTTGCGGCGGCGGGACGACATTCGGTAGTTCCCCTCTTGCCCGTAGCATTGGACAGTATAATAACTTGCTGGTTGGCAGGTTCCTATTCAAGCGGTACGCCCTGAGTGAAGCTCCTGTTGCATCGACTAGTACTTCACAAGCCATTGGTTCATCCGTTACCGTCCCTACCCCATATAACTCTGTCTCAACGCTGCCCGACAAGATCGTTTGGAACGGGTGGCAAAAGATTTCGCTTGCCGGTTCACCTATCATTCCTTCATCGGCGTTGCCGTATACGACTCGAGTCGTTTTCAAAACTCAAACTAACCAATGGTACGATTCTATTACGAAAGGTACACGAGGTTGGAATCGTATTACTTCAAACTATAAGGATTTCGGAACGACCATGCCCTACTCGCCTGCAGAGGGTCTGAATTTAACGTCTGCCGGATACCCTGGGGAATCTATGCCGTTCGAGACTCGCGTAATGTATCAGGGTTTTGACGGCAAAATCGTCGAAGGGGTTACCAAAGGTTCGAAAGGTTGGACGAGAACGATACCCTCCTGGTTTAAACCTGACGCGTGGACCCCCGTATCGGTCGATTTAACCCAAGGGGCTTACGGAATCCCTTCAGAGGTCTTCCCTCCCGATGGACGAACCGCATATAAGTCGGACAACAATCTGCTTATCGATATTTGGGTCAAGGGCGATTACCTGTGGTACCGAAGCTTTACCGCTACCGGCAGGATTTCGAACTGGAACAAGGTATCGAGGAATACGCTCAATTTGCCGAAAGAAGCAACCGGAAAGATCACCTCGGTCTCCGAATGGAAGGATGCCAACGGCAAATGGGTTCAAAGTATCGCATTGGGCAGCGACACCTGGTTCAGGATCTCTAAATAGCCAAAGCTGAAAATCCGCATTTTTACTTAAAAATTTCCCTAAATCTGGTATCATTCGAAATACTGATAGTAATCTACTAACACACGTACAAAGACAATATGGCAAAATCTGGATCAAAAAAGGAAAAGGCAAAGCGGACTACCGAAACAGTCGTGAAAGAGCCTGAGCGAAAGGGTAACGAGCTTAATCCAAAGAAAGTCGCGGAACTTTTGGGTAAGGGCGTCAAAAACAAAAAAGAAAAGAAGTTGAAGAAAAAGACAGCGATATTCGGGAAAATTCGTGCAAAGGTATTCGACTAGAATGAAAAGCAGGTCGAGAAGCTGAGGAAATT
>CAZVIJ010000058.1:0-9419 GCA_964626735.1 uncultured Candidatus Saccharibacteria bacterium | reverse complement strand
CCATTCAGGAATAATAACCTTAGAAGATTACGGCTTGCAGGCAGTATGCGGTATGGTCGATGTTGCCCATTGGGTGGATATCAGATCAATCGATTCGGTTCCTCGCCGCGGATGGTATCTACCCCGTTACGATTACAACTTGGATATAACGTACTGGGAAAGAAATTCAAACCGAAACATTACGATAGACGGGGACGGGAGTTTCGTGTTACGACGGCCCGATTTGTCATTCGCAGAAATCGTACTCGTTTCGTGTCTTGTTTCCGACAATCCGATTGCCAGGGAATTCGTAGCATGGGAACGTGAAGGAACTGCTCCCGAGGGCGTTGTCGAGGAGCCATCGGCGGTAAGGCTGGGTCCTTTCGATCAATCAGCGTTACAACGGTATCTCGAAGCGACCTCGTGGCGGAAGCGCGATATCGACCTTCCCGTCGATACGATAATTATCAACGGTAAGGGCTATGAGAGAAGTAGAGCACCGCTTGCCGAAGACATATCGGTTGAGGTGGTAATTCCCTCCGATCGTAGATCAGATCGCCCACGTTTGGAATTTCCCATCATCGGGGACGCCTATGAGTTAATCGGGAACGATTGGTGGAGACCGATTAAAAGAAGAGAACTGCATAATATCGATGGGGGCGAGAGAATCAACGGCAACGATTTCATCCTCAGGCTCAATGGACGAATGTATCATTTCCGTTTCCTCAACAAGCGTCAACATTATGAAATGGAAATACGCAAGCTGGATCCGCTTACGCTCGAAGACCTGTAATACAAACTGCCCTATACAAAAGTATAGGATGGTATAATAATCCGTTATTCATATGGCTTCTGATAATCACGACATCGGCATCGAACTTGCCCGCAAACAAGTCTACCAATATGGTGTCGCTCCTGAGAGCGTTTCTCCCGATACATTCGTTTCGTTGCCGTCGCTTGGTCTGGCCGCTATTCTTTACAATTTCCCATACGGTTACGGCGCTCGCATCATCAGCATGCCGAACATACTTCATAGTTCGTACCGAAAGCCAACTTACGACTACGACATGGATGCTTTGGTATGGGGAGATGGGGCTGGCTTCGAACGGATGATCGAGGGGGACGGGTATGTAGTTCTGAGGCGTCCCGATAACTCGTTTGCACAAATACTTATAAACTCCCTTCCCGTTGAGGAGCATATGCGCGAATTCGTTATCCGCGAAACGAACGGATACAAACCGTATGACGTTTTCGACGTGCATAGCGAAACGACAACACCAGTGGAACGCATGAAAATTGATGGGTTCTTCGGTACGGTTGATGACGAGACGAAATACACTCCATTGCCGCTCGTAGCATCGACTACCGTTTCTGAAGAAGCTGGTTGCGCTGAGCTTATCTTGCCAAATAGTGTTACTGTAGATTTATATCTGCCAATAGGAGACACGACTGAAATACCTCGCATTGAGTTCCCGAGAAATTCAGCCGTTTACCAATTGGTTGATTCCATGTTTTGGAAGCGAGTCATTCGGAAGAAGCTTGAAGATCTGGGTGAACAAGGGCTTTCCCCTAAAAACGACCTTATTTTCAAGGTCGGCGAAGACTTGTACAATGTACGGGTCAGCAGGGATGGCGGTGAGTTCCTGTTTAATGTCCGGGAAGTGCGGGCTATGACTTTGGACGAGCTTTTTAGCTAACCATGTTGTAATGAAAACGTACAAAACGTGTACATTACAACACAATCATGTCACCACAAATTCAAGCGATAGAAGAGCAAATACTTAAGGTCCAGCTGTTGCTTCAGGAAAATAATATTCCGCAAGCGAAGCAGGAGGTATCCACGTTACCTTCGATGATCGACCAGTCGAAATCCCAGCTTCCGCAAAATTTGCAGCAGGCTGCGACACAGACTTCGGAAGATTTGAAGTCGGTTCCCCAAATGATCGATACCGATCCCCAACAGGCATTCTCCAAATTGCAGGAAATAATGCAGGTGCTCATTCTCGAGCAGCAAAAAATGCAGATGAAACAATCGCAGCAGGCTTCGACACCCCCTCAGCCAACAATGTCGCAACCGCAGCCGACCTCGCCTTCTCCTCAAGCTACACAACAGCAGGTAATGCAGGCGCAACAGCAAGCTCAGCAAACGCAGCAACAGGCAGCGCAAACCCAACAGCAAGCTCAGCAACAACAGAAAGATGCGCAACAGATGAAATTCGACCAACAAAAGCAGCAGGCGCAAATTTCCCAGTCGGCAATGGAGCATGGAAAAATCATGCTGGAACAAGTAAAGGCGCACATCGAACAATTCGGCAAGACGATGGAGCAGGATGCCAAGCAGCTGCAGGAAGCGGCAAAAAATATTCCACCCGAGAAACAGCAGCAGATGACGATGCTGATGAACCAGATCAAGCAAATGCCGCAAAACTTCAAGTCTATCGAGCAGCAAATCAAGGACGCTGAAAAGGATATGAAATAGTTTCGGTGTCAGAATACGATATCGCGAGCGTTTTTATCCTATAATTGACGTATGGCGGTGCGATCAAGCATATTTACAACCCACCAGCTCGGAGATCCTCCCAGCGAATATGACTCCCATGTTCGACCATGCGGAGAGATTATGGTTAAGACGGAGGCGACATGGGGATTTGACGGCGACCCTTACGCGAGCAAGAGTAATGTTCTCGCGGTGATGCAGAAAGTGTCTGCTTTCCAACAAGCCAGCGGGATTACGTTTTCCGTCGTACCGTATGCTTACGAACGATTTATGGGTACCAGACCCAATACTGGATTTATTACCTGGTATACCCGAAGATTCAGTTCCGACGGCCAACTGCACCGAAGTGAGGAAGATACCTTGCCGTGGTCATATTACTCTATTGCTGACATCGGCGATTTGATTTTAAGAGCATATAGGAATCTATTAATTGCACATTCGCTTGGTATTTCATACGGTGATGTTCAGGCTAAAAACTTTGCCGTGATTGATAAATGCAACCCTCAATTCTTGCTTTTCGATTTTGGCGAAGCTCGATTTGTTAAGCATGCATGGGAAACATACGACGACTGGGAAAGTTTTCCCGGCATGGTTTGTCAAGCGCTCTGCAACAGAAATCCCCTACGTGCTACCGTTCCTGAAGCTCTCGATCGAGTCGAAAGTACCTATGGCTCAAAGTTGCTGTATGCACTAAATCTGTTTCCCGAAGTGAGTTCGGGTACTCGATCGATTGACGATTATGAAAGTATCGTCTGTGATGTGCTGTATAAAATTGTTAGAAGAACAAAAAGACTTCAGTATGGAAGTGATTGAAGATTCTTATGCCGTTTCTGCGAATTGGTAAACTCCTGAGCTCGAAAGTTCCTCCTCCAAATATGCGATCGCTTCATCGCGGGTAGCGTCGTTCGATGCTTGGGTTATTTTTTCTTCCGATTCCCTAAGGGAGGTTTTCAGTTGAGCGATTTTTTCATCTGGCGCTTCGTTAAACATTCGTACGGCTAGGATCGCTACCTTGCTTCGGCCCGAGAGCTTGGAATCCAGGAATACGCCTGCATACACCGAGAGAACTGAAAGCGTGAAGAACAAAAGGATATAGATCATCGGAACGTTCGGCAGACCGAAAAGGCTTGAGGAAGATGCAAAGGTAGTAAGGAGCCAATATACCGCGCCAGCCGATGCGGCTATCCCGATTAGCGAGTAGAGACAGAAGTACGAAGCGAAGTTCGCATTCAGTTTTTCCTTGAAAATCACGTTGTTCAGGGCCCGCTGTGTATCGTAGTACTCTTTTTCCAGTGATTCGAGATGCTTGTCGGAGCGTTCGAGATCAATCTCCGCAGAAAAATTTTGAGGCCAGTCGTCGAGATGCAAACTGCTCGCATTTGTCGGAACCCAACCGAACTTGCGGTACAACGTCAACCGATCGTCATCTTTACCGCTAACGACAATTGTCGTCGTATGTTCGTTCATGCGATTCATTATAGATATTCGCGCTTGGCGGTAAAGTATGGCGGAAGTGGTATTATTGCCTCATGAACCGTGCCCTCTATCTTCTGGTTGTAATGGTCGTTGGTGTTTTTGCCTTTGCATTACCGCAACCAGTAAGGGCAGCATCGAACTTGTATGACCTCAAAAAGGGCGTAACCTGGCAAGTCGGCGACTGGTACGACCAGACCAAAAAAGATTACAACTGGGACGGCCTCAATAAGACGCTCGACCTTATGAAAGAGGCAGGGATACAGTCGATACGATTGGGGATTACAGTAAATACGCAAACGAAATGCACCACATGGGGCTTTTACACGAAATTATTTCAAGCGGCTACTGCACGAGGTATTCAGGTATTGTCGACCGTCGTCATACCGAACCATAACACGACAACTGCCAGCGCCGATGATCTCCAGGCGTTCTCGAATTGGATGAAGTCATTAGTGCCGTGCATCAAGAACTATACGAATACGTTCGAAATTTGGTCTGAGCCGAATCTGCATTACTATTGGAATATCAGCGAAGATGCATCCGACAGCGAATACAAGAAATCTGTCGAGTATTACGTCGCATACCTTAAGGAAGCATATGCTGCGATTAAGTCGGTTCATCCAGCGGCAACAATCGTCGGCGCAGGGCTCTCGCAATACAAGTACCAGCGGTTCGTTGATTTCGAAGCGGAATTGGGAGCGCATAACTATATGGATGTGGTCGGGTTTCACCCGTATTCCGACAAAGGAGCCGATGGCGTCATCGACGAGGTGAATACGTTCAAGTCGTACCTGGCCAAGTACCCGTCATTTGCGTCAAAGCCGCTGTTCCTTACGGAAGTGGGTTTCAGCTCGATTGCTTCGGTCTACCCAGGCAATACCGGCGGAAGCGAGGTGTTGAAGGCGACCTATTTGTCACAAATGTATTCGAAACTGTGTGCAGCCGGAATACGGTATCCGACCATGTGGTACAACTTCGATGGCGATTCCGCTTCGGGAAATACCCAAGGATTCGAATTAATGACACCAAACCGCGCGACACTGGAGATCACCAAGACCGCCGCGTACGATGCTATGAAGAACGTATCGCCTTCCTGCACAATCGCCGTTACCAAGACGCCTACGCCTACCGTAAAGACTTCCGCCACGCCAACCATTCCGAAAATGCCGACGGCAACGCTTAAGCCCACCAACGTACCGACAACCTCGGTTGCACCATCGATTCGTGTAACGTCAACTCAAGCTCCAACGGCAGCCGCTTGTCCGACTCATGCGCAAGGGGATGCTAACTGCGATACGAAGATCGATTTGAATGATTTCGAGACGCTGCGGAAGGAATTGGTCGGCGAACGTGCCACCAATACAGCAGATTTCGATCGTGATGGTAAGGTAAACTTAACCGACTACGAAATCTGGAGAAGGGCTTTCGTCTAGGTTAACGTCGTACGGCTGCGTTTACTGCACGTACTCGTCGAGCAGTCGAGAAGATAGCGTGATCTTTCGTAATCCGATCGATGCAATTAAAGGGGAGCGGGAAGAATTCCAGAACCTTTTTGTTGGCTTTGATTGCCTCGCGTATCAGTTCCCTGCTGCAGAATCCGACAGCAGGATTGAAACGAATTTTTGCTGCGTTATCGGTTTCTCCGGCGTTTCCCTTCGTATTCGCGACGAGAACGCCTGGGTTCGTCATGAACATGCGTTCGACCGCGGTTTCATACAAAGCGTCGGTATCTTTCAATATTTCCCACTGCGATGGATCGGCGGGGAGGGCGGGGAATGTTCCCGGTTGTCCTTGCAGCTCAAGTCCACCTGCCAAGACGTGCCGACGGATTTGCACACGATACTTTGAAATGATCATCGGATTACGGAGCAACGAGCAGAGAACCGATTGCCGCATTGCCAATTCTTCCCAGTCGTAGGTTTGCCCGAGGATATCTGCCTCGAGGCTCTTTGTGTATCTAATTTCGGCCCTGGCATGCTTACCGTTAATCATCACGAACGGAACGAAAACTTGGAAAACCTCTCGCATGAGCGGATCGTAGACGAGACGCATCATTTGGACTCGTCCGGCGTTCGAAGCCAGGCCGTTCCAAAACGTAAGCGTATTCAACGCTGTAATCGGGTACAGATCATCAGAAGTCTCGTGAGTTTGGTTCAACCAAACGTAGGTGAGCGATCGGAACTTATCGAGGAGATCGTATACGTTGATTCCTGCTTCGTTTCGGTGATCGTAGAGGCATCTGTCTTGAGGATCGCCATCGATCCGCTCCGCAACCACGAGCGTCTTATCCATCAAAGATTCGCGAGCTGCCAAGTTTCCTGGAGTATGCGGAGTCGTTAGTCCCGCTAAGTACGTGAGCGGGTGGGTTGCCAGGGGAAACCTTACAATCGCGCCTTGCTCCCCAACGGTAAACAACTGGGGCATATGTACAGTTTGTCCAAGACCAAAATCGCTTATATTATGCATGCGATAATTATATCATGCGGAGCTTAATAGCAATTGCAATTCATATCTGATTCAATAGACTTAGACGTATGTCTAGTAACGACGTTCTCACTTCAGAACCCCGTTTTTCTCCTTGTTTAGCCGAATATGTGGTGAAACAGAGGGAAATGACCGATACTGTCTTTTCCGTACTATCCGAACCGTTACTACCTGGCCAAAAAGGAATGGTTATAGGAAGCGGAGGCAATTCCGAACACTACAATAGCCGAGGCTGGATTACGCTCGATCGAAATCCTACTGTTGGTGCTTTAATTGTCGGAAGCGGAAATAATATACCGGCAACCGAGGGATCCCTCGATTACGTCGTCGCCGAGAATTTGACCATAGACCCAAACTATACGGAGGATACCGCTGATGGTGTTTTCTTCCCAGCTCTTCTGAATGAATCGGGAAAGGCGTTGAAGATGGGAGGAATGCTGATCGTTTGCACAATGTACGAATTGAGAGGAAATCCAAATCCACGGATTACGACGGTGCCTGATCGGAATTATGTCGAAACTACTGCAATTAATTATGGATACGAGTGCATTACAATTTCCGGACCAATGGAAATCGAGGAAAACGGCGATAGGACCCAACCAATAATCTATGCATTACGGAAAATACGGGAAACTTACCAAGATATCGTTGGGGGCGACGTGGATACCGCGTATCGTCCTCCTATACCAGATCCGTTACGGAGAAATTAGTAGACAAAGCATGGTACCGCGAATTATCGGCAGGATTATGCAATAATAAGGACAAGTGGCTCGAAGCAAGAAATATAGACGTACCGCACTTACTTTATTCCTCACGGGGCTGATCATAAACAGTTTCTTGCTTTCCATATGGTTCAATTATGCCCAAGATGCGTCGCGCAAAACGTTCAACGCTCGCATCAGCGAAACGAACACCAATATAATGACGAGGCTGACGTACTACGAGGAAGTTATGTTGGGAGCACAGGGGTTATTGAAAGCGAATCTCAACGTATCGAAGGACCAGTGGAACATGTACGCGAGCACGGTGCTTGCAGACAACAAAGTACCGGGAATCGGAGCCATCGGCTTGGCTGCGAAGGTGGCGCCGCAAGAGCGCGAGACGTATATGGATCTTGTTCGAAAAGCAGGATTGTCCGACTACAAAATATTCCCCGAGAGCGGCGACTCCACGATGTACCCGATTTTATACATTGGACCGGAGTCTGATGCTTCGAAGCAAGCGATCGGATTCAATATCGCATCGGAAGATATTCGCCGGAAGACAATCGAGGAAGCTGTCGACTCCGGAAAGACTACGATCTCTGAGAAACTACAGCTGATTTTCAAAAACGGCAATCAGAACAACAATACGCCGGCTTTCTATATCGTCGTTCCCGTATATGCTGTTAAAAGCCCTATCGACACAGTCGAACAAAGGCGGGCAGCGATACGGGGCGTCGTGTATGCTGGAATACGAGCCGATAATCTATTGAATAATCTTATCGATCGGAGTAGGCTGGGGATCGATTTCGACCTCTATGATGGATCGGCAGATCAGAGCAATTTCCTGTACAGTACCGGCAGTCAGCAGAAAGGTAATCTCTTGGTGATGCCAACGATGATCACCGACCAACAGACGATTAACTTTGGCGGCAAGACTCTCACTGTCCGGTACCGTTCGAACGAGCACTTCGTGGAGAACCGGTGGTTCAGCAATAAACTGCTCTATCCGGTTTTGACTACGTTAATTACGCTTCTCGTGAGCGGCGTTGTGTATCTCTTGCTGAAAAGCAGGCAGCAGGCGGTAGAGATTGCGTCCTACACCGCAAATAAGCTTTCCGAAAGCGAAGAGCGGTATAAGATGGTCGTCAACATTCTTCAAGAAGGTATTATTCTTGAAGACAAGAACGGCAAAATGCTCACGTACAACGAGAGCGCATACCGTATCCTCGGGTTCTCGAGTATCCAAGAGGCAGAATCAAACGATTCGTCCAGCTGGACGTACGTCAACGAAAATGGAGAAACGATTGATCGAGAAAAAATGCCTAATCACACGGTTCGACAAACCGGAAAGCCATGCATCGATACGGTTATCGGCGTCAAACGCGGCGACCTGCCGCTCCAATGGCTGAGGATCAGTTCCCTTCCGATTTATGAACCGGGGACGAAAACATTGTCGCATGTGGTAACCTCGTACTTCGATATTACGAGGCAGAAAAATGCCGACGAGGAGCTAAAGTCGCTCAATAAAAAGCTTGAGCAAAGCAATAGCGAGCTTCAGGATTTCGCGTACATTTCCTCCCATGATTTGCAGGAACCGCTGCGGAAAGTTATCGCATTCGGCGAAATCCTCCAAAGGAAATACAAGGATATATTGGGAGAGGAGGGATCCGGCTATATCGGGAAGATGCAAAATGCATCAAGCAGGATGAGTCTTCTGATCAACGATTTGCTGCAATTTTCGCGGGTTACGTCCCAGGCGAGGCCGTTCGAGAGTGTCGATCTCAACGATATTGCCGTCGAGGTTTTGTCTGACTTGGAAATTCGTACGGAGGAAGTGCATGCGCATATTTCTGTGGGCGATTTGCCGAGTATCGAGGCGGACGCTCTTCAGATGCGGCAACTTTTCCAGAACCTGCTATCGAATAGCCTGAAGTTCAGGAAACATGATACTGAGCCGACAATCAATATTTATATGAAAGAGTCGAAGAAGAATTCCAATACGGTAAAGATTTATTTCGAAGATAACGGCATCGGATTCGACTCGAAGTATAAGGATAAGATTTTCAATATTTTCCAGCGGCTGCACACGAAATCGGAATACCCAGGTTCGGGTATCGGGTTATCCATTTGCCGCAAGATCGTTGACCGCCACCATGGGACGATCAAGGTAAGAAGCAAGGTCGGAGTAGGGACAACGTTTGTAATTATTTTACCGAAGACTCAGTCTGAGACTGAATAACGGTTTTCAATCGCCCATGGAAGTACGCGATGCTTGGACC
>CAZVIJ010000057.1:7081-9589 GCA_964626735.1 uncultured Candidatus Saccharibacteria bacterium | reverse complement strand
TCTCGATCTGGCTGAATACGTCCTTCTACGAGCGCCACGTCTACGATTTTCGAGGTCCATCCGGAGAGGTTTAGGCCGGGGGGATTTATATTTCGCGAATGGTATTCGTTGAAATTATCGGGATCTTGTGATTGTACTACGGTTGTTAGCAGCGTCTCGAAGTCGCGGTTATTGACGATGTCGTTAAACTTATTCAGGCTATCGAAAGAATTTGCCGATGTAGCGGCTGCAGGATCTGAGCCGTTATTTTGAGCCCCCAAGATATTGAGCTTCATCTCGACACCAAGCGTTTTAAAGTCATCTTGCATTCTCGACACGATTTGGGCGCGCGTGTCGCCGTCGAGGAACGTGAGGGTGAACCCGAGATTCTTGCCATCCTTTGCGTAGTAGTCCCCTGCTTTCGTAAAGCCGAGAGCCTCTATACGTTTCTTGAGCACTTCCTTATCGAGCTGCTGTTCTTTGGTTATATCCTCGAGGTACGCCCAAGACGACTGGTCGATGGGACCGTAAATTTCCCTCCCGTACCCGTTCAGGTTGGCGATCATCGCCTTACGA
Organism: uncultured Candidatus Saccharibacteria bacterium; assembly: GCA_964626735.1. GTDB lineage: Bacteria > Patescibacteriota > Dojkabacteria > JAOAGR01 > JAOAGR01 > CAZVIJ01. The sequence continues at coordinate 9,034 of CAZVIJ010000057.1, read as the reverse complement.
TCGACGACATGCATTAAGGCGTTACGAAGCGAAACGTATTTTATGAACGGCGAGTTTTGCGCTTCCTTATAGCCGAGGTTGAAAATCAAGACGAGCTTCCTGTTCTTGAGGACCGTAGAGTAGGTTTGAGCACCATTCGACGTGAGCCTGCTGTGGGTATCGTCGTTCGCGATGATATCCTTTCGGGTAAAGAAATCGACGTTTTTCAGCAGATAGTTTTTCGTCAGCTCGTCGTAGTTCTTGTAGAACCTGAATGTGTAGGTATCGAACGAAACCGGGTTTCCGTAATACTTATCGTTCTTCAGAAGCCTGAGTTCCATCCCGTCGTTCGTATCGTACAGAAGCTTGCCCGTACCGATAGGCTGTTTACCGAATTCCGTAACCGAAAGATTCGCGATCTGCTGGGGGGAATAGTTTTGGAGTATGTGCTTTGGAAGAATCGGAAACGTCAGTTCTTGGAGGTATGCGATATTGGGATGCGGCTCCCCTTGCCCCTTCAGGGTAATCTCGACGACGTTAGGCGCAGTCGCCTTGTAGTCTATCTCATCGCCGTTGATTGCCGCGTAATAATAGCCCTTTTGCCCAACCGCCTTTATGAGGTTCAAGGTGAAAACCACATCGTCGGCCGTCAGCTGGGTATTATCGTGCCAGAAGATAGAATCTTTTAGCGTGAGCTTGACGTACCGTGCTTCGCGGAACTCGTAATCCCGCACGAGATCTTTTTCCATCTCGCCGTTCGCGGTTTCCTTGAAAAGGCTGCTGAACACCAGATAACTTATATTCTTTCGAATATCCCCGACGGCATCGCTTCCGCCTTGCGATTGTAGCGGATCGACGTTGTAGATTTCGTTGACCGGGATATTGACCTGCGGAAGGATAACACCCTCGATTATCGAGCTTTTCGGACGCGCTGAGATGAATGGTGCGAACCTGGTGACGTTGAGCGTTAGCACTAATGCTATCAGTGCATATAAAAAGAACGACGAGATAAATGCGAGGAACGTTCTGATAACATTCAGTTTTGTGATAATACTACCTCCAGCCAATTGATATGCCTTTCACCGACGATTGTCAGATGTACAAGTACAATATACTGGTGACAACGAGAAAGCAACCCATTACGATCGTAAGGTAGAAAAGGAGCTTCTCGAACCCTCTGCGTGATCGGTAGAACTCTCCACCGCCGCCAGCGCCTGGCCCGCCGAAGAGTGAACCAACTCCGCTTCCGCGCTGCTGCAGGAGCACCGCCAAAATAAGGATCAGGGAAATTGCGATTTGTATTCCTGCCAAAATGTTTGCTTTCATTTTTCTGCTTTCTTCTTTTCAGATTTTTTGGGCTGCTTTTTCGGTTTCTCGCCAGCTTCGGTTTTACCCTCCGGGCTTGCCGAATTCGATTTAACCTTATCGAGGATCTCGATATACGACCTTTGGTTGATGTAGTAGTATCGAATAAGCCCCTTAAGGCGTTCTTCGTCATTATTATACATCTTCCTCGTCTGATCATCTAAGGATGCCAGGTTCTGAGCATAATCCTCCTCAGTAGGTTCGATTTTGTTAGCTTCGCCGTATTTCTGGAGTATCAGCTCGAATTTGACGTCGGTTTCTGCCTGCGGCCTCCACTCAGCCTTGAGATCTTCCGCCTTGAGGTTATTCTTCTCCATGTACTCGTCGGCATTCATGCCGATTTGGGAGAATTTCGCCTTATAATTCTCGATCCTCCTGTCGAGCTCTTTTTCGATCAATCCTTCGACTTTTTCGAAGGTAGCGTGCTTAACGACTTCTTCCTGAACGGATTTCTCCCACGTTAGGTCTGCATCGCGGACATACGTATCGTTGATGTAGTTCTCTATGAATGTCTTAAGGTCATCGGCGTTTTTTATGCTCGGGTTGTCTGTTTTAACCTAGGTATTTTAGAAGAAGTGTTAATTGAGCTTTTCCTCGCTGTAGTCTTCT
>CAZVIJ010000057.1:0-7071 GCA_964626735.1 uncultured Candidatus Saccharibacteria bacterium | reverse complement strand
GCCTCCGGGTTTCGCTTCTTCTCGTAGTGGAACCAAACATTCTTTGTCTCGTTTGCCACTTCCTCGGCGTCCGTCTTCTTGGGTTCAGGCTTCACCACCGACAGCGACGTGAAATCGCCAAGCGTAACTTCGGGGACCGGGATATACGTTAATACGATATGCAAATCGCCATCGTCATGGGAATGGATCTCTTTCACGCTCAACGGTTCTAATGGTTTGGGTGTAAGGTCTTTGATCTGCTTGAGGGCTTCGTTGATGCTCAAGTCGATAGCCTTGTCGCTGATATCCTGGAACTTCGATTGCACAAGCGTCTGTCGGGGAACATGCCCTTTCCTGAAGCCTGGCGCTACGGCATCTTTAGAAATAATTTCGATCGCCTTTTCGTACTGCTTTTCAAATTCAGCCTTCGGAACCGTTACGTCTAACTCCTCAAGAAATGTCTGGTCGTTGAACTTTTGCGTGATTTTGATCGTATCCATACTCCGGAAATTATACCTTAGATGGCTGAAAAAAACGAGGAACTAATTTCAGGAGAAGAAATACTGGAGGCCGAAATACGTCAGGGCTCCAAGAGCGACGAGGAAAAGGACGAAAGAAACGAGCATCATGACATTCGAAGATGAATGCTCTGCTGCAGGTTCCTGTACCGGTGCTTGTGCAACTACGGCGGGTTCGGCAACTACTTTTTCTGCTTTGACGACGGGTGCAGGCGATGGACTTGACGGTTGACCCTGGAGGGTATTTTTCAGGGACTCTCGAACTTGAGAAATATTCGGGATGCCATTGAGCTCTTCGGGCTGCTTCGCTTGGATCTCGACCGAATTCTTCGGCTCGTTGGCTGCGGGCAACGGGAACTGGCTATGGCCATGTCCCGAAGGCTGTGCGGCGTGTTGGATTGGTTGAGCTGGTTGGGCTGGTTGGGCTGGTTGGGCTGGTTGAGCTGGTTGGGCTGGTTGGGCTGGCTGGGCTGGTTGGGATTGGAGTACGGGTCGTTGTGCGGAGGGTTGTGCTTGAGATGGGGCTGGAGCAGATGGCGCTGGTGTTACAGAATTTTGTGCATTGGGATCTAAACCGAGATCCTGTACAGGGTTTAACGTTACCGTAGTCATTAATCCAAGATAGAATATCGGGTAGTAAAAATCAATTACGCAAGCTTTTTGTCGATGTATATTTGAATCGCGGCAGACGTAATGAGGAGTACCAGCGAAAGAATATAGTACGCTTCGAAACTCTCGGCGAATTTGCCGATGGGCTCTACGTTTACGGAATTCACGACGAGCTTGGGGGCGTTATAGTTTTTTGATTTCGGAAGCTCTTCGATGAAGAACGACCGGAGTTCGGCATTCTTCAACGTCGATATCGATTGAAGCTTGCCGGTTACGGTATAGTCCTGGTTGCGCAAGAGATCGAGGTTGGTAATGCCAGCCCTCGAACGGACTTTTTCCCAATCGCTTTGCCCCCCTTGCAGCAAGACAAAATCCAAATCGCCGATATTGTTGAAAATCGGCATATATACCTCATTGCTCAATACGCGATCCCGGTTGTACTTGTAGTAAACGGTACGCTCCAACGCTTGGGAATAATCGACTTTCCCTTTGATAGTCACTACTTTGCCGAGATACTTGCTCGTTAACGCGTCAGCCATGGAAATTTCCTGGGGAGTCGTAATGACGATAGGGTTATTGTAGAAGCTGACGACTGTTATGATTCCCAGGACAGCAAATGTTGCGAGCCATACTCTCCATAGACTTCCCCACAAATTGAGGATTCGCGAGGTGACGACTGGGTTCTTCGCGTACTTAAGGAGTAAATGGGATTGCAACCCTTTCTTGAAGATCTTCTTAGCAAAGTTGCCGGGCATCTTCGCTTTCCACCCGCAATTGTCGCATACGATACGTACCTGTTCCAAGAACTTGAATTTCTTGCCGAGAACGGTGATTTGATAATATTCCCTGGTTAAGACGAAATTCCTTACTTCTCCACTCTTTGAGCATGAATATATGCATTTCTCCGGAAAAATCTGTACCAGCTTTTTGACCCGGGCAATCTTGATTTTTTTGGGTTTGGCGTCCAATGCGGTCTGAAACAATTATTGTTTTGCTGTCCTTAAATGTCAAACTTCATTTCGTGCTCTCCACGCGTTCCCAGGTCCTGTCGAAGCTGGTCCTCACCACCTTGCGCGACCAAAATACCACGATCCATAGCCATAGCCGTAACGGATATAACGCGATGGAGAAAAGAAGTTGTTTCGCGGTTCTCGCATACCGCAAGGGAAACAATGCATACTTCGCCTCTTCGAAGATGCTCCGTTTTTCGATAGTAACCGATGTCTTATGTTCGGCAATACCTGAGTACCCTCCCACCGATCTTTTCTTCTGCCGTATCCAGTCGGATAGATTCTTCGGATACTTAACGAATACGGTCGCCTCAGGCTCATACGCGATACTCAGTCCTTTATCCAATACCATCAAGCTTATAACCGCATCATCCGCAAGAGAATCCTCGGGGATAGTCAGGCGAACGTTCCTCATCGCGAACAGGTATCCGCTCATGTAGTAGCTTTTACCCTTCGCAGCAACTTTGGAGCGTTTATCATGCGCGCCGTCGGCCAGCAGGTTGCCGATATATCCGAAAAGGGTATCTTTATTGTCAGCGGAACGCGGCCTGCCGCAGACTCCCCCAATTTCCGGCTGATCGAAATGGGATACCAGCTTTGGCAGGGCGTTGTCGCCGATAAGGACGTCTCCGTCGGTACATATCAAGATAGCGCCACGCGCATTTTGGAAAGCCATATTCAGGGCATGCGGCTTACCTTTCTTGGGATCCGTGAGATGCCTGTAATGGGCGAACGAAAACGAGTCGATTACTTTCTTAGCAGCTTGTGCGGTAGCTACATCGGGACACACGAGGAGAATTTCAAGATTATCGAGAAGATTACCCCGCTTTGGATCGAGAACGGCTCGAAGCGTCTCGGCAACGGTTACCGGTTCATTCCACGCAGTGAGAATCAAGGTATAATCCATCTGTTTGTTCATAATACCATAATATAGAGGGAGCCAGGTATGTAACTCGCCCGTACTTTATGGAGTTCACAACGAACTTTTGTGATACAATTTACATAAATCGAATTATCGAATAAAATTTAGGTACAATGGTTAAACATGATTTAAAGAAGATTACGAGTCTATTCTATACTTCTAGAGTACGACTTAAGATCATGTACTTGTTTTTCGCCAATCCCAACGAGCTTTATCATATGCGTCAGATCGCGCGACTTACCGATGAGCAGATCAATGCAGTCCGACGAGAGCTGATTTCTATGGAAAAATCCGAATTTCTCCTTTCTAAGAAAGATGGCATAAAGAAGTACTTCCTCATTAATCCAGATTTTCCGTTCTACAACGAATTCAGATCTGTCGTTATGAAAACGGGTCCGCTTGGACAGTACGTATACAAGAATAGGAAAAGCTTGGGCATGGTAAAGTTCGCAATTCTTACCCATACCTACCTGACAAGCGAAAAGTCTGACGCGAATAATCTCGATATGCTTATTGTCGGCGATCCCGATCTACAAGTTCTCGAAGATACCGTCAAGCAGGCTCAAATGGAAGAGCGTAAAGAAATCTTCTACACGGTCATAACCGAGAAAGACCTCGAAATGCGAAAGAAAAGGAGAGATCCGCTCGTCTACTCGCTCATGGTTTTGCCGAACGCGTTCCTCATCGGTACGCACGAAGAGTTCGTAGTCTAATTAAGACGGATACCATCGAATATGCCATGGCTCGTACTGGTATTCCCTATTATCCTTGCCGTACGAGATCCTGAAATTGAAATCCTTAGCATGCCGCTCTATCCACTCGACGTATTTGAGGTTAGCGCGCATCTCGAAGGTATACCCATTCTCTTTGGAGCCAAGGTCGACGGTCGTACCCAGCTGATGCTCGCTATGTCCCGGTCGGGCCGAGTACGTATTGACGATCTCCTCAGCTTGAACCTGAGAAAGCTTGCGGTTCTTCCTCATTTCGATATTGGTATACAGGTTGAAGAGCGACTCTTGCGTCTTGATCGATCTGAACCCTGAGATAACTTTCAAATCGATTCCATCCAATTTTGCCTTGTCGATCATTTTCGTAAGATCGGAAACGATCCGGGAAGAAACCTGTATGGCACCGTTCGCGTATCTTCGATCCAGCGTAGCCAAGTCCGCAGGTACATAATTTCCGAGTGAAACATCTTTGTTGACGGCACGGTATGCGGGATCGGATGTATCGATAGGGCCTTGCGTTGTAATGGCGGCAAATTGTTCTCCGTTATTCTGCAGTAGCTTTTCGATCGCCATGGTCTCAAGCGGCGAGCGGGATCCGGTATCGTGATAGCTCTTGATGACGAATTCATTGGGAGTTTCCTGCTCAAGATACGGGTACAGCACTCCGCAGGTTAATACGAGCGCAAATGCCCCCAGGATATACTTACGTAGCCGGATCATACGTTATATCCAATTGTACAGCACTATCGGAAATTTTACTTTTGAGGCGCCACCCCAAGCTTTGGCATAAGCTTCTCGGCGATATCGAGCCATGCGACCTGGGCAGTATTAGAGCCGTTCGGCGCATCCCGGTCCACGCTCGTTCTCGGTTCCCTAAACCAGACAAGCATCGTAAATCTCGGGTTCTCGAGCGGCGCCGAGCCGAGGTAGCTCGTGTTGACGACGCTCTCTTCGTAACCCGCGCTATTGAGTTTAGGAATGTTCGCAGTTCCCGTCTTTCCGGTAAACGGATACTTAGCGTAGAAGTCCCGTGCTTTTTGGATAGACTTCGACGTCGCGACCGCGTTTACCTTGAGTGCGTCCTTGGCCGCCTGCGGCGTTATTACCTGTTCGATAAACTGCGGCTGAAAATCTTTTTCCTGACCGTTATCGTTGATCGACTTCACGACCGTCGACTTGAAGCTCTTCCCGTTCGAGGCCAAGATATTCCACGCGCTCGCCAATTGGATAGGCGTATACGCCACGCTTCCCTGCCCATACGATGCCGTTGCCTGATCGACCTTACTCCACGTATTGATGTCTTTGATCGGATAAACCGTTTCATCGGCAAGCTCAACCCCGGTTGCCTTGCCGAGGCCAAACTTAGTCAGGGTCGACGCAAAATCTTTTATTGCGACCGTTTTTGCGACACGCAAAGCACCAACGTTATCGGATTTCTGGAGCATATCCTCTACGGTCAGGTTGCTCCGAGGAACTTTACCGGCAGTACAAAGCGTAGTGTCGACCACGAGCTCGCATCCGTTATGGCTGCCGAGGTTATATGCCGGATCGGTCGGGAGCGTTTTGTAATTGTAGGCTATCGCGAGCGTAATGACCTTTACAACCGAACCCGGCTCGTACAAGAACGAGTTTGCGGTATCCCGGTAGACTTCGCTTTCCGGCAATTTGTGGACTCTAAGAATTTCCTGGACCGCCTTCGGATACCTTGAAAGCTTCTCCCTGAGTTCGGGGGATATTTCTTCCTCTTTCTTCTCGGTCTCGGGGTTATTTTTTGCGGCTTCGGCTTTTACTTTTTCTTCATCTGCTTTCAACTGCTTTTGCAATTCGTCATATGCTTTCAATCGTGCCTGGTAATCGTCTGGAGTTTCGCCGGGCATTATGGTGGGAGTCGGCGTTGGCGTCGGCTCCGGCTTCTTGTTGCACTCTTCATTGGCTATCGAGTAGTACTCGATGGCACAGTTGACCAATTCGCCTTGCCAGTAGAGATTGGGGTTGTACGAAGGCAAGTTCGCGAGCGCCAAAATTCTACCGGTATTCGGCTCGATGATTACCGCCGTCGCTTCCTTCGCCTTAACGCGATCGATCCAGTACATCAACCGATCTTCCAGCATCAGCTGGAAACTCCGGTTGATCGTCAAGGTCACGTCGATACCGTTCTTTGAGCTGATGTTGTCGAAATTCTCGTTGACGATAACTTGGTTGCGGCTGTCTTTTTTCCCGTCGAAAATGCCCTCAGTTCCTCGTAGGATTCCGTCGAAATACCCTTCAACGCCGTATCGGCCTATTTCGTTGCCGCTATCGTCTCGACCGACAAACCCGACGACCTTGGCGGCCAACTGGTTATCGGGATAGACCCGTTTCGCCTGCTCTTCGTACGACCATATTTGAAGGCTTAACGGGTAAATCTCGGATATGCGATCCATGACTTCGGGATCCTGCTTTACGGCAACCGATACATATTTCAGCTTGGGATCAGAGATGCGCTTCAGTACCGTTTCTTTATTGGTCCCGTTAGCGATATTGCTGACGTCTTCAGCGAACTTTTCTTTCGTAATCCCCTTTTTCTTTATGGAATCGGCGTCGAACTTGTCCGGCATAGCAAAAATGCCGTACGCGAGTTGGCTTACGGCAAGCGGTGTACCGTCATCGTAGAGTATCGATCCTCTCGACGCCTGGTATGTTTGTCGCAATTCATTCCTGATTGCGGATCGTACCTGCCACTTATTGTTTTCGAGCACCTGTATCTTGAAAAGCTGGACAATCAGGACGAGCGCCAAGAGCAAAAAAACAAGACGGGCGTAGACCGTATTTTTCCGTAATGTTTTTTCCATGGGGGAGAGCTTTTATCAGAATAAAATATTTACCCGCAAGTTGAAAGTGCTACTTATCGATCTTAAGGTACTGTATTTCTTTCGGGTCAATAGGCACGAATCCTTGTTCCGAAGCGTGATCCCGAATATAGTCCAGTTTTCTCGATTGGGATATTTGTTCGTTTAGTTTCTTGTTTTCTACGATAAGCTGAGCTTTTTTATCTTCCAGCTCCTTGATTTCGTCACCTTTGGTCGCAAAAAGACTCATTACATAGAGTTGCGTAAATAACGTGACGATCATCAGAGAGCCGAATACGTACAGCAGATACCGAAATAATTTCGGTTTAGGCTGGTTTCTGTTGTGCGCTCGATTTCTTGTAGATGTATAGCTTGGCACTTCTGGATTGCGGATTACGTATAATCTCGGTTATGTTCGGTTCTTTTATCGTAAGGGGTGATAAGTGGCGCCGAATGATCGTTTCTTCGAGCGAGTTG
>CAZVIJ010000056.1:1037-10698 GCA_964626735.1 uncultured Candidatus Saccharibacteria bacterium | reverse complement strand
AAGTCAACGCAAATCAGACATTAGTCTATTGATGGCCCCTCGCCGTTCCTTCCTTGGACGATCAGAAAGACCACGACAGCGAGCACGATCGCGACGACCTCCTTCGAAGGGAGGACGAAGAAATCTCTCGCGGCGCGGAGGAATGATGCGATGGAGCTGCCGTACCCCATGTAGAGTGCGATGACGAGTATTGGCACGAGCAAAAGCCCGGCCAATAATAGCCACTGCGCCCACTTGGGATACGCCGCCCAGCCGACTGGCTTGGGTGGATTGCCGGGGGCTGGCGCGTTGGCACCTGTGTTGTCGTCGAAGTCAGGCACGTGGTTTTTTGCCACGTACTGCTGACCTCTAACGTCAAGCCACTGCCCACCCGGCGTCACAGCGATCTGCTGTGATTCGGAAACCCATCTAATTTGGGCTCCCGTGGTCGGGTGGTATTTCGCGCCGTTCTTCAGAGGGGCGGGGGTGGTCGCGGGTGTTGCTGCTGCTGCCATGGGATTACGCTCCTTTTCTTTTTTTGGCTTGTAGCAAGGACCTGCCCAACCAACAGTCCGTAAACTGCTCGTTGGGTAGGCCAAGTACTGCCAAAGAGTACAGGAGCTTTCCGCAAAAGAGAGAGCGAGAAAAGTATTGATTTGTGAAAGAACGGTGTACAGGCGCGCGTTGCGCCAGACGTGATTCTGACACTACCAATAAGGGACTTTTTGAACCTTAATGGTAGAAATATGGGCAGTCCTTAACTTTTCAGTCAAAGGGTGGGGCTACACATATTTCCACCATCAGAAAGGATATTTGACTATATTTATTATATCACGGACTATGGGGCTATGTCGACTTATAGTGCAAATGATAAATACACTTAATCTTATAGTAACGTTGAAGTTGGAAACGTAGGTTTCTAAAGATTCGAGCTTATTTCTGCCATTGATTGGGTTACTTTTGCCTGACGCTCTTTGTTCAAGGAAAGTGTCAGCGTCCTGACTAGCTCTTTCGCGTTGTCAGTCGCCTTTTGCATAGCGATCATTCTGGCACCGTGTTCTGCTGCTTGCGTTGCAAGAACAGCTTCGTATATTTCCAGATCGACGAATAAGTTTGAAAGCTGGTCCAATACATAATAGGGATCAGGTTCGATAGAGTAGGGATTGTTCTTTTCGTTCTCGGACTCCAGCTCAGATTTGTCGATTGGCATGAGCTTGATTATTTTCGATTTGAACTTCCCGGTCTTGATAAACCCGGTAAATGCCAAATACACTGATTCGTATTCGGGGAACTTTACCTTCACATAATCAATAAGCGGGTAAACAATACTAATGTCAGGAAGCTCAGGTATGTCAGAATAGAATGAAATGACATTTTCTTTGAAATTCCTCAGATACTTCTGCGCGACTTTATTGACGGAAATGAAATCTACTTGCTTGTCAGTTTGTTTCTTAAGCTGCAGAATGTCAAAGAAAAGGTTGGAGTTCATAGGTCCGCATAACCCTTTTTGCGACATGATTGTCACGACAAGAATTTTATCCGACTTATTCCTCCGAAATAGGGGAGGGAGGCTTAGATTTTCGGTGTACGAAGGATCCTGGGAGATTTCATATTTGATTTTAGTCATCAAATCGGAGACGCCTTTTCTGATGAATCGGGAATTGAGCAAAAATTCTTGCGCTTTCCGCTGTCTCGATGCGGAAACCATTTCTAATGCTTTCGTGATCTGCCCGGTATTCTTAGTTGAATTAATTTTATTTCTCAGATCGAGCAGATTAGCCACGATGCATTATATCAATTTGGTACCCCTGCCACTAGAATCGTAAGATTCCCGCTATCGGTACATCATTTGGTAGCTTCTCTTGTTTCAGAGGTATCACTTTGCCTTCGTTGCGCAGCGTGAAGATGGTTGCGATATTTAATAGATCTTCATCGTCAGGCTTCTTTTCCAAGTGAAGAGAGACATGCGCGTTTGAACGATCGAACTTCCCCCAGACTTGCGTTTTCGTCGATACGAATAGTGTGTCGACCCTTCCTTCATACGCAGCTTTTATGATCAGTTCGACATCGTCAAGTACTTGCCTAGTACCCGAAATCGACTTGTATCGCTCTATCTCTTCCTTAACTCGTTTCATGAAAATTGGTTCCACGACGTTCCAAGCTTTTGCATGAAGATCGTTGGAAACGCTTTGCTCCGGGTCGCCGCTTACGGATTCGTCAAGTATATTTTTGTACTCGCTCACGTCCTTGAAGATGGGGACGTAGTTATCGACGGCTGCAATAACGAGAGGAGCCTGGGAAGTCCTGAGCTCGCGGTGGATTATTTTGTCGATCTTATTGAAGTATCTCCAGATACGGTCTTGATCCTGGTCTTTGACAGAACCTTGCCCATGGAACTGGTTTGCGGCGTCGCGCCTTCCTTGGTTGACCGTGGAGTGCGATTGGAGGGTCGTATTCACGATTTCCTTACCTAATGCGTCGTCGATATCTTTCGGCAGCACGTCGGTAAGCAACTCGTTGCATTCGTAATGATTGCATTTGTAGAGCCGCACGAATTTTTTACTGAGCGCCAATACGTAAAATTCACCGTTATTTTGGAAGTAGGGAAGTAGCTGCTTGATTTCGAATCGGTTGTTTACCAAAACGAATTCGTCAAACTCGATGGGGAGCACGAATTTTTTTACCACTTTCGGTGAAAGAAAGAATGCAAGGCCGTTTCCCCCATTGAGATTCCAGAATGCACTGTCGTCGATTAAGGCAGAAACTGGTCTCAGAATCTCTTCGGTATCCTCATATCCCAATTCGCGCAGTTCTTCGCGCGCTTTGTTATAGAGGTTTTTTAATCTGATCGGATCTTGCCTTTTTTCTTTGCCGGATTTCTGAGTGGGCAGAAGTATGGTTATGCAGTAGTTTTCCTTGTGGTTAAGCAGTTCGTTTAAATCCTGTATGTGCAACTGATCCATGATTTTTTAGTGTCATGGGTTTACAGGTTATATACTAGCTATTTACATTAAGGGTGCCGGTTAATTCGATTAGCTCAACGGCGTTCTTCTCTGAATCGTAAATAAGAAAGGTCGCCCTTCCGGTTCGATGAGCTGAAATCTCGCCGGGGTTAGCCAAAATACATCCATTGGGAAGCACTTCGGTATACTGAAGATGGTCGTGTCCGTAAAAGACGGCATGGTAATCCCCAGATTTCGCGAGCGATTTGGCGAAATCAGGATGGTGGGTGAGGAAGAGTACTCTATTTTCTATTTTGAAGTTGGCAAATGTCGTATCGGAAATTCCAATCTTATCGGGGTTATGGCAAATCATCTTAGTAATTGCAGTTCGTTCTCCGTCATTGTTTCCCCAAACGGCATAGACGATAATGCCGGAATTGATGATCTCCTGAACAACGCCTGGATTGATAAAGTCTCCTAAGAAAAGCGCTTTTGAGATGCCCCGTTCCTTCATCTTGGCGATAGCGAGTTTCAAGTTGTGGACGTTGTCGTGGATATCCGAAAAAATTCCGATTAACATAATTCAGGGTAATAAAAACTAAGACTAAGATCAAATCTCCTCGATAGCGAATTGATCGGCTACATCTTTCAATGCCTGCTCGGTTATTTCGTTGATTTCGCCTTCCGAGTTGATAGTCCTCAGCAATTCGGGATGGAGGTCATTCACGAACTGTATATATTTCGAGCCCCATCGAGAAATTGATTTGATATCCACGGTATCTGCATGACCGTTTGTCACCGTCCAGATGAGTGCAATCTGCATCTCGAACGGGAGGCTTGAGTAGAGATTTTGTTTTAGTATTTCGGTTACCCGCAACCCTGCATCGATTTTCTTTTGCGTTACCGGATCCACCTCGACACCGAATTGAGAGAATGCTTGGAGTTCCCTGAATTGGGCGAGATTTAATTTTAAGGTTCCAGCCACTTGTTTCATTGCCTTAATTTGAGCTGCACCACCAACTCGAGATACGGATAGCCCAACGTCAACGGCAGGTTTTATTCCTGCATTAAATAATTCGGATTTCAAATACACCTGACCGTCTGTAATGGAGATGACGTTGGTGGGGATATAGGCGGAGACATCTCCTGCTTGCGTCTCGATTATCGGCAAAGCAGTTAAAGAACCGCCTCGACGCGTATCGCTTAGCCTGGCTGCACGTTCAAGCAGACGGGAGTGGAGGTAAAAGACATCTCCCGGATATGCCTCTCGCCCAGGAGGTCTTCTCAGCAACAATGAAATTTGCCGGTAGGCTTTGGAATGCTTAGATAGATCATCATAGACTATGAGCGCATCATCACCCAGTTACATGAAAAACTCGCCGATTGCGGCGCCGACATAGGGGGCTAAGTACTGCGTTGAAGCAGGGTCGGAGGCGGAAGATGTGAGAACAACCGTATACTTCATTACATCTAGTTCATTGAGCTTATTGATAATTTGAGCTACTTTGGCTTTTTTCTGGCCTATCGCTACATATATCGAATAGACTTTTTTTGCGTTTCGTTTGCCTTCATCGATTTCTTTATTGATGAGCCCTTGATTGATGACAGCATCTAACGCCAACGCCGTCTTTCCCGTCTGCCGGTCGCCGATAATGAGCTGTCTTTGCCCTCGTCCAATGGGAATAAGCGCATCTACGGCGAGTATCCCCGTCTCGAGCGGTACATTGACCGCTTGCCTGTCGATAATACCGTATCCCTTCTTCTCAACGAGTTGACGCTTGGGGTCGGAGTGAAGAATGTCTCCTTTGCCGTCGAGCGGCGTTCCTAAAATGCTGATGTTTCTTCCTAGTAAGCCATCGGATACGTCAATCGATAGTATCTCTCCTGTCGTTTGCACGCGTGCGCCTGCACGAATATTCATATTTTCTTCGAGCAGGATGACGCCTACGGAAGTTTCCTCAAGATTAAAGACAAGACCTGGAGTATAGTTCACATCATCTTCGTATATTTTTACAACTTCAGAGTAGGCAGCGCCTCGTAAACCTTCAATGGTTGCTATGCCGTCTCCCAGGAATACAACCCTACCTTCGGAGTATGTGGGATTGCCAAGGTCAACCTGGGCGATTTGTTGCTTAACGTGTTCTAAGATTGCCATTTTTACTTTAGTGCATCTAATATCTTCTCGAGGCGGTGATTGAGGGTTAGATCTATTACTCTTGAGTTAATATTTATCCTTATTCCGGATAGGATGGTTTCATCGACGACAAATTTGATTTCCTCAGATTCGCTTTTGTTCTGATACGAAAGTATCTGTTCGGTAATTTTCTTGCGAAGTTTTTCGGATAGCTCAATTTTGGAGTATACGATTATCATTGTATTTTCTTGAGTGATTCTTCGATAAGCGATTCTTCAGTTTTCCGGTCGATTTGCAAATTCTCGAATGCTTTCCGGACGACGAGCGTGATTACTTCCTTCGCATCTTGCAGGCCTTCCAGCTTGTTGGTTTCCCGCAGTGCCTCTAATTCAGCATGGGCATCTTCAATAATCTTTTGAGCCTTTGCCATCGACTCGACTTCTATATCTGCCTCTTTTCGCTTAGCGTTCTCTACAATATCTTGCGCTTTCTTATATGCTTCCTGGAGTATAGCCTGCTTTTCTGACTCCGCAGATTTAAGAGATTCAGCTTTGAGCGACTCCGCCTCCTTTGCATTTCTTAACCCCGATTCTATTTCAAGCATGCGGGTGTCGTATGCAGCTAGAATATTTTTTACGAATTTAGCTGCAGCGAAGAACATTACTGCAAAAATAACGAGATATGCAGCAATCCAAATGATATTTATACCGAGTGCTTCCATAATATCTTCTTACGAAACGAACCTGATGATTATTGCGACAAGCAATGCGAATATTGCCAACGCTTCACAAAGTCCGATTGCAAGGATCATTAAGTTCCTGATCTTGTTCTCGGCTTCTGGATTTCTACCCAAAGCTTCTACAGCCTTGGAGCCGATTAGCCCGATACCGATACCGGGGCCTAGTACTCCAAATCCTATTGCGATTGCCATTGCGATGTCTCGTAACTCCATTAGTTTATTGTTGTTATTTATTGGTGCGAATTAACGCGTGCTTGCTTTCAGTAAAAGCAAATATCCGTTAATCTATTAGTGGTGTTCGCTTCCTACTTTAATGAATACCATGGTTAAGAAGACGAAAACCAAGGCCTGAATGAATCCGACGAATAACTCTAACCCGAGGAACGGGAACGTAAAAATTCCGTATGTTAACGAGGTAATAACAAGCAGAAGTATTTCTCCGGCGAATATATTGCCGAACAAGCGGAAGGAGAACGAAATTATTTTCGCAAATTCGAGCAATAGTTCCAGAGTTTTCCAAAGGAAATTTATTAGAAATTCGAATGGAAACAATAGAATTCCTTTCCCTTTTCTCAACTTGATCCGATAATCGAAGAATTTCGCAAGATGTACTAGTCCGAGCGACTTTAACCCCGCATACTCGATTATTAAGAATGAGATAAGTGCCAAAGCGATGGTGAAATTTAAGTCCGCAGAGGGAGATCGAAATAGTGGAGCTTCAATTCCGTCGGTAGTGCTTACAGCAAATTTTTTCTCATGCTCAAACGGAAGCACTAGGATCGGCATACCAGTTTTTCCCTCGAGTGGTTCAGTGTAACCAATAGATCCAACGATGGGGAGAAGACCGAACCAATTAGAGAACAAAATTAATGTAAAAAACGTAAAAATCGCTGGTAGATACCTTTTAGCAAATGATTCACCCATAATGCTTACCGCTAAACCCCGTAGAGAAACGACACCGGTTTCTAGCAATAATTGAAACCTCGAGCGAGGATTAACCTGAGGCTTATACAATAAGAAGAAAGCTGAAAGCGAGGATGCGATAATAATGACAGTAAGGAGAGAATTAGTTACACCAAATCGGCCGATTGAAAAGATAACTTCCGGTTTTAGTGAAACAGTCATTGAGAAACAATACTTACGAAAAATTATAGCAAAGAGTATTCAAAAGGAAAGTTACAGCCGTATCAGCCTTTGTCACTTATCTGGTCTACTTTGCTAACGAGTATTTTCGAGACAGGATTCTGAAAAATTTTCGCATATCGTTTATGACTTTATTTACTCAGATATCATTGAGAAGCTTCAAGGCTTTACGATCCGTAAAATGATACCTATTATGATAAGGCCTTGCGTGATGATCTTTACCTGTTAATACTGTTAGATACATATCATTCGGTGCTGGTACGGAACTATATAATTATGTCGTCCATCATGAATGAATATATCAACGTATACGATATGTGCGCGAGAAGGCGGGTATGTTTATGAAGGAGGTCTATTCAAGATGCGTATAAAGATCACTAAAATTGTATCGATACGTCTTCGGTACCCCGTAAAAATACCCGGCTGTGTACAGTCGGGTGATACGAATAATATTAGATGCTCACCGATTCTATCCTAGGTTTCATAGTTTCAATTATTTCGTCTGGTGTTATTTCACTCACCGTATACGAGTCGCCGCCGCCTCCATATACGATTTTGAAGTCCAGAACTTTTCGATCCAAAATGACGGGTAGATCTGTCTCGAATATAGGCATAACGCCTCCCACGGGATATCCAGTGATCTCAATAACTTTCTCAGGAGATGCCATAGATGGTCTTCTAATACCTAACAAATCTTTAATACGTTGGTAATCCAATTTTGAATCACCGTTCATGATTACGATGAAATAATAGTCCTTGTCATGAAATACGAGAGTTTTGATTATTTGAGCAAGCGAGCAGTTTAACGTTTTAGCCGCCTCCTCTGAGGAATGAGTTGAATCTGTAAATTTTATAAGCTTCATATTTATTTTTTTTCCTATTGATACGAGTATTATATGATAACCCGGTAGATTTACGCTGAGGGTAGGAACTTTAAATATATGCGGTAAATTGCTAAAATCATAGGCCTTGGGAAATCTATCGACTCAAAGAAAAATTGATCCAATAAATTTTGAGTTAGAGCTTACATTTCTGATGTCCCGTGGGACATTAGCTGCGGTTCTATAATTGGTAATGGGATCACTATTACCTTTGGGTAGATTCTTCTCAAGGCATTTTTTCCCTTTGTAAATTTTTACGTAAACGACGTTTTATTGAATTTCCTTGTTAGCTGCACTATAGAGTAACGGTAGTGGTAGGAGCGAAGCGACTGGGGATAACGTTTATGTGGCGCGCGTGGGCTGAGAACCGTTGCTCCGGTTCTCAGTAATGGCAAGCACTATTGAGTAACGGTAATGGTAGGAGCGAAGCGACTGGGGATAACGTTTATGTGGCGCGCGTGGGAGGGATCGAACCACCGACCTAGGCGTTAGGAGTGCCTCGCTCTATCCAACTGAGCTACACGCGCGAATTTCATACTTAGGCAGGAACCAATGAATTACCTTACGCAAATGAATCTACAAGGTACATTGCCTCTTATTTGGCCTACGAGATTATCATTCATGCCATTTATATTGTCAATCAGCACTATTGATGCAAAAAGAGGCAATAGGTACTATGATATAATCACTTATGAATCCGAATAAACAAGGTTCGTTTTCTACGGTTCAATACCGGTCGAAGAAGAAGAAGATCGCCGTGCTCCTCTTCTTGAACGTAATCACTATTTTAGCCTTGTCGGTTCTGCTCTCGGTATATGGGCGCGTTTTGTTCTATGAAGCTAAGTATGCTGTGGCAAGCGTCTTCGACGAAGAGATTAAGAACAGCAAGAAGTACTTTGACGGACTTCCCAAAAACATCTCTGCTGGCCAAGAAATACAGCTGCAACCAGTTGTAAAGATCCCAACACCCCGTGACTCTAATTTTTCGGTTATCATTCCCAAGCTTGGTATTAATCAGCGAGTCATTTCAAATGTAGATATGAACGACCCAGATGCGGTGCTTAAGGCGCTCAGGCAAGGGATCGGGTGGGCAAAAGGCACAGTCGAACCCGGAAGCGACGGCAATTCGCTTTTATTCTCCCATTCTACGCAAAATGCATGGGACATTTGGAAATATAATTCGGAGTTTACCTTGCTTAGGAAATTGGAGGTTAACGACTTTTTTACCGTGGTATACAAGGGGAGACAGTACGACTTTATTGTTTTTGAAAAGCAGATTGTCCCTGCGAACGATACGAGCTACTTGACTGCAGCAGCTGAAGGAAAAGTTGTAACGCTCCAAACATGCCATCCACCCGGATCAGATGCTCAACGACTTCTGGTAAGGGGAAGGCTTGTAGCGATGCAGGTGAAATAACCTAATACTCGCCAACCGCATCGTATCTCATTTTGTATACGTAGAGATTTAACCCAGGAGAAAAATTCTTGCTATCAATCCTCTCGAAATGGGTATCGAAGTAAAGCTTGATCTTTTCCTCGTATCCCTGATTGTAGCTTAATACAAGGTATGCATCCTTGTGGTCTCCCTTAAGAGTTTTTACTTCATTGGGGAGCTTATTCTCGTCGAATACGGCAAGCCCTCCCTCTTTAGGATCCCAAATAGGCAGGGTGGTGAGTTGGGCCGGTCCGCTGTAATAGTATTCCATCGGATAGATTGTAAAAGGAGCTGAAACGATAACGATATCCTGCGGGTCTACCTTACTGTTGAGGTAGGCGCTGGCATCCTTGTAGTTCTCCTTAACGGGTATGTTATAGCTGAAAGTCTGATGAGCGAGCGTAATAC
>CAZVIJ010000056.1:0-1027 GCA_964626735.1 uncultured Candidatus Saccharibacteria bacterium | reverse complement strand
GTAATACCCATACCGAGCACGATGATGAACTTCATCGCGAATGAGAGCTTCTTAGGATAGATCGAAAGCATCCAGCTCACCAGGATATAGAGCGATGGAAGTGCGATGATGAGATATCGGCTGAGGAAGAACGGCCTAATGAAGAGGCTAAAAAGGAACGCAATCGTAACGGGGAGGAACGAGGACATGACGAAGTAGATTATTTCCTTCGGGAATTTCTTATTGTTCCTGAGCGCAAGAAAACCGAGGATAACGGTTACTGGCCAGAGCGAGAGAATTAATGAATTGATATGGTCTGTTTGGAATCCGAACAGGAATTGAGAATAGGTGTTGAATAAATCGATGCTCGTTGGACGCATAAGGAGCGGTTTCGTCGAGCTGGCCGATCCGAGGTTGAATACATACCAAAGCCACGGCGAGAAAGTCGTAAATACGATGATTGCCGCGAAGACAAACTTCATGAAAGAGCCTTTCTCGAATTTACGGGTGTTCATGAGGAAGTAAATTCCTTGGGTAATCAAATTGAACGCAAAGAAGTAATGGGTATACATGCCTACGATTGAAGTCAGCGCATATCCGTACCACCAATTGTTGTTCCTCTTCTTGTAGATGTTTATGAAACACAATTGGTTAAGCACCGTTATCAACGTGAGCAGCGTATACATGCGGATTTCACTGCCGTACCAATTAAGGAATGGGGAAATGGATACCAACAGTGCGCTGTAGAAACCAATTTTCCGACTAAACGCTGCTTTCCCGAGAAAGTAAACCGAAGGAATAAGCGCGAGGAAAAAAATGAGCGACAGGAACCGAGCGCTCGATACTGAATTTCCAAACAATAGCTGCCAAAAGTGAAGCATCAAGTGATAGAGGGGGACATGTACGTCTTGGCCAACAACGTAGAAAATGCCTCGTATCGTATGGCTGCTTTGCCAAAGGCTTTGCGATTCGTCTAAGCGAAGACTTTGTCGCGACAAAGCAAAAAATGAGATACACGCCACCATTACCATCATCCCGACGATGTAGT
>CAZVIJ010000055.1:0-10844 GCA_964626735.1 uncultured Candidatus Saccharibacteria bacterium | reverse complement strand
CGTTTTCCCTCATGTTACTTTATTTTCTGGATGAACTCCTGCACCTCCGCCTCATTTACCCTGGTCGGCGATTTCTGGCTCGTCGTAACTTTAATGAAATCGTTTTTTGAAACGACATATTCCTTAAGCTTATCCTCCTTGATGAGGTACTCGTTGAACTTCACCAAGGCGCCGATGACGATATTTACCGTCTTGGCGTTTTTCTTCAGGTCATCCAACAGGAATGTCCGGTACTCCAGCACATTCTCTCGAAATAGATTCCACGGAGCGCGTCCTGCTATGCCCGAAAACCACCTGAAATAATTGTTCAGTATACGCGTATACCCTTCAACCGTACTCTTGCTCAAGTTCAACTGCTGCAGATATTCGATATACCCCATCATCAGCGGGTTATCGGTAAATTGGGTAGTGTTGGTTTTCCAGGTGGTAATCATGGTAGATCGAAGATATACGCCCATGGTAACAAAAGGGCTGTTCGCTCTCAATTGTTTGTCGATAACGCCAGTACGGATTTCAAAACGCTGTCTGCCTGTTCGGTAAGCGGCTGCTCGGTAACAACTCCTGCATAAGCCAATTGCACTTTCCACTGAAGCCCCTCCCCCAATACTTTACCGATTTCTTGAAAGGTCAGCGCATGTTCGACCCACAATTCCCTATTCGGTCCTGCAGAATTCACGCCAATCACCACGCTCTCGTTGATAGGACCCGCGACGATATTCGCTTCAGGAAGCGGTAGAAATGACCGAAATCCTTGCGAATCCACAAGCCGGTATCGATACCCCTTATGTACGCTCAGCTTCTTACCGTCCCTCGCTTTAATGTCGTACTGGTACAGGAAGGGGTCTCCGTCTATGTGCGGCGTTCGTTGCTGCAGCGTTACAATGTCGACGGCGCGCATCACCAGGCCGGGCTTGAGCATGTCGTATCCTGGTAGCGTATTGGTCGAAAGTATCTCGTAGCATGTCGCAATCTTGTTGGCGGACATTCGTTTACCGTATGCACCGAAGTAAGCCCGCACGACAACTTCCATAAAGCCGAGCGTAACAGGTTTGCCGATCTCGAGCCAATGGTCGAGTTCAGGCAAGAAAGTGGATTGTATTGCTTGCATGGAAGTATTATAGGTATGCCGGCGAATTTATCCAGGGATCGCTTACCAAGTGTAAGGTACTTTGATATATATGTAGAAAACCTTTTCTAATATATACATGGAAGAAAACGATAAAGAGCTTGTACGCAGGTTTACCGAAGAAGGCGACAAGAAAGCGTTCGATGCGCTATTCGAGCGCCACTTCGAGGCCACGTACCGCTTCGCGTATTCCCGTTTAGGCAACCGAACGTGGGCGGAAGATATCACGAGCGAAACTTTTTTTGTGTTCCTCGAAGTTATCAAATCGTACGACGGCAGTTCATCGGTAAGAAGTTTTATCATAGGGATTGCCCTCAATAAGATCCGACAATTCTGGTATAGCCAAGTAAAACAAGCAGAAAGTAACGTAGATATCGAGAATATCTCCGAAGAACGTGAACTGCTTGGAGAACCAGAGCAATACGATGAAGAACGTGAAGCCAAAATCGAAGCGATCGTGTCAAACATACTGAGTCAGCTTCAGGAAAATTACCGATCGGTTTTAGCCTACCGCTTTATAGAGCGAAAAAGCATCAAGGAAACTGCAGCCTTAATGGGAATCACTGAAGATAACGTAAGCGTCCTGCAAAATAGGGCACTTAAAAAAGCAGTAGAGATAGCAAACAACTAAGAACATGAACGAAACAATAAACGAAAAAGATATAGTTTCAGCACTGCTCAATAAATCCTCCCAGGCAACACCGACCGATGCGTACCACGAACAGCTCAAGAGCAGACTGCACGCAATGCAGCCTAATCGTCCTTCATTCCTGCAATCTATTATGAAACTCAAGATGAATAGACAGACAATGATTGTCGCATCGGTAGCAACACTTTTGGTAGTTGCCGCAATAACCGGCATCATCGTTACCAGGACCAAAAACGATCAAGTCGCCAAAAATCCTGAAAACCCTAATACCGCTCAAGTAACAACTCCAACGCCGACGGAAATGCCGTTGACTACGCCGCTGACAACGATGTCCCCAACGGTGACGACGCAGCCGACTACGGTACCTTCAACAAAACCAAGCGCTATCGCATTAACCGATTACAAAAGCGCTACGCTCGGGATCAGCTTCAAAGTTCCGGGAAATGTGCAAGCAGGCGGCACTGCGATAGCTAAGGCCGGGTTTACGGTTAAGGAAAAAGCAACCTTGTCCATTAACGGGAAAACGTCTTCGCTCACGCTGCAAACCAAATCGAATCCCTCAAAACAAACAATTCAAGACTGGATTAAAGGACAAAATATTGCCGGAGAGCAAACGACAATGACGTTCGGAAGCTTTCACGGAATTGTCGTCGATTCAACAAGAAAGCAAGCGAACAATCCGTTGCTCGATTGGTTGTTCAAGCCAGCTCACGCAGCATCTACTACCGGTCTCGACTTCTATTGCGTCAACGACGGAGAGATACTCAATATTTCTCTCGCAGGGGAAACGCTTGACCCTACTATCGCGGACGCATTTAAAAATGGGATATCGGTATTCCAAAGATCACCTCTTCCCGTATTAAAGAATAGCTACGGAACCGCTACCTATAACAATAAGCTCTACATTTTCGGCGGATTCAAGTATCAAGGCGCAACCGGAACGAAAGTCCGCGACGTATCGGTGTACGACCCGGAGCTGGATCTCTGGGAAAACAAGGCGGATCTCCCCACTGAACTCGTTAATCCGAAAGTAGTTGCGTTAAATGGACGAATTTACGTTACTCCCGATATGTTGAACGACCAGGGAGAAAATTTGATCCCGATCTACATCTACGACATCCAGTCAAATTCGTGGACCACTCACGGCGTCCCGACGATCTCCATACCGGCACACTTTGATGGATATTCTATGGCCGGTTACAAAGATACGCTCTATATCATAGGCGGTAAATCGTATACTCCAACTCCACCGGAAAGCGGAGTCGGTTCATGGACAAACGTATATACCGTAAGCGATAGGGTTTATACCTTCAATACCCAATCGATGGTGTTCGGCGAAGGTCCAAGAATGGGAGTCGCCCGCCATCGTATGCAAACCGCGGTGGTTGACGGCAAGATTTACGCGGTAAATGGCGAAGGACTTCCGGTATCCAACAATCCGAATATCCGCGGTACCTATAACCCGGTGCAAAGCGTTGAAGTTCTCGATATCGCCTCCGGGAATTGGAAGCACCTCAAGGACTTCCCGGCGCAGATGGGCCAAAATTACCTGACGGAAGCGAATGGAATGCTGTATTTGTTTGGCGTTAAGGAGTTTTCGAAGCCGACAGATACCACGATGAAACCCGACAGTAAGATATCCGGTTACACCTACAATACCGCAACCGATAGCTGGAAAGAATTCAATCCCGGGCTATCCTCGTACTCGGTATTCAGCGCAAACGGCATCCAAAAATCCATCTATGTCCAAGAATACTCGTCAAGCAATACGATTCTCGAAGAGTACCGGATTAAATAGCCGTAAAGGAATAAGAAAGCCTTAGCTCATCGCTAAGGCTTTTTTACATCGGAATTTCACCGCTTAATATTTTGAATGCCGTTCTATCGATTGGGATAGGAACAGGCAGATTCAGAATTAGACAAGAATCACCTCCTTTCCGTTAATTAAATAACTAAGCGAGTTTATCATTTGTGATTCGCGGCACAAGGGTTTAACAGGGTCGCTATCTGTTGGGATGATGCCGAAATGGTATACTTTCCGTATGAATACGCTCGTAAATGAACAAACATTACAGGAGCTCGAGGCAGTCGTCATTGATATCGACGAAACATTTGACGCGCCTCTCCAACTTCTCGACCCAAACAAATTCGGCAGCGCGGTTAATTTGCTCAACCAGGCCTGCGACTTGCCGTTTTACCTGCTCGCTCCCAAGATAACTCCTAGCAGCGGAGCGCGCCAAGGTAATTCTCGGCTGTACGCGGTATCAGGAGATTTTCATGACGGCACCGTGAAAGTTGCACTGCATCGCTTTCCCGGTACTCCAGAACCGACCGAATCGGTATATGTCCAAAAGTTCTCGAGAGGAATACATTATTTTGCCCGCGCAATTCTCGATGACGAGCGATTGGCGCAATCCAGGACTACGATATTCGCCAGCTTCTATCCGAGTCTTACGTTGCTCGAAAACGGCAGAATCCCATACGTTGCGACCGTCGGAGATATCGATATGAATTTGCTGGCCCAGTCATTAGGCGGCGTCGATGTCGGAAGGCTTGAGCCGGTTTCTTTCTTGAGATTTTACCGAACGGTCATCCAACCCGCATATGCAGACTTGGTCGCAATTTTGCGTAACGGTGCGCAAGGAACCCTTTAAAAAATCGAACGGGGCGTTATCTTGAGCAGCTTCAACATCCTGGTATCCAAAGTGGTACTGGGGACCTTCATCATAGTCAGTTGTTCAGAGGTAACGGGAACCGGAAGATGAACCCGCTCTCCGAATCGCATGATCGGCTTGAGGAGAACTGAGGGCAATGGTACGTACAGGCGTTTTTTGCCTTTCGCCAAATGTACCAGCAAATCCTTTAGCGTATACTCCTCCCCTCCTCCAACTTCGTACACCTGGTAATGCGTTTCCATCATGCTTACGGCACGGGCAAAAATATCGGATACATCGCTTAATGCGATTGGCTGGAACCGTGCGTTACCGCCATCGACGAGCGGCGTAATGAACGGTACCGTATGGAGCCTTCGTAGTTTTTTCACAAAGTCCGACTTCTCGTCCCAGATTATCGAGGGCTTAATGATGGTGTAATCGATTCGCGCTATCTTGATACGTTCCTCTGCTTGAGCCTTCGTGTCGAGGTATTTGCTGAGATTATTTTTTCCCGATCCTAACGCGCTCATATGAAGCAGGCGTTTGACATTGTGCAGCTTCATCGCCTGCAAAATGTCTTCAACGACGGTAACATGCATCGCCTGAAACGTCCGACCGCCCCGTTCTTCTATGATCCCGATCAGGTTTATCACCGCATCGACGCCTTTCATCGCTTTTACGATATGGTGCCGTTGGGTCACGTCGCCCTTATAGAACTCCAACCTTGACCCGCTTACCTTCGGCTTTTCGGTATGCACGAAAACTCGCACGACGTGGTCTGTCGTTTCAATAAGCCGCTGCACTACCGCCGTCCCCACGAAACCGGTCCCGCCGAGGATAAGAATTTTCATCTCAAATCAACTATAGCGGTTTTGCCGAAGTTTTTCTTGTATTAGAAGCACACTAAAGAATAATGATGAAATCGATAACGTACCGTGGGCCGTTCAAGGTAGAAGTGTTGGAAAAAGATAAGCCGGTTATTGAAGACCAGCGAGATGCGATACTTAAAGTAACCTCGGCGGCAATTTGCGGAAGCGACCTGCATATGTACGAAGGGCGAACCTACGCGGAACCCGGAATGCAGTTCGGTCATGAAATAATGGGCGTTATCGAGGAAGTCGGGTCATGCGTAACCGCCGTCAAGCCTGGTGACCGGGTCGTACTTCCATTCAATATTGCATGCGGTATATGCATGAACTGCATTCGCGGCTTTTACAGCGCCTGCCTAATGACGAATCCTACGAAGCCTTCGGCAGGATACGGTTATGCGGGAATGGGCCCGTATAATGGCAGTCAAGCGGAGTATGTACGCGTGCCGTTCGCGGATTTCAATTGCCAACTGCTGCCGGGCAAGCCGCACGACGAATACGAAGACCACTTCCTCATGTTGGCCGATATTTTCCCGACCGGCTTTCACGCGAACGAGCTTGCGATGGTTGGACCCGGATCGATTGTTGCCATCTACGGGGCGGGTCCGGTAGGTTTGCTCGCGGCGCATAGCGCATTGATACGTGGAGCAAGCGAAGTGTATGTCGTCGATTGCGTACCCGAGCGGCTTGAGAAAGCTAAAGATTTTGGGGCGATACCCATAGATTTTACGAAGAAAGATCCAATCGAACAGATACAACAGTATCGATTTAAAAACGAACCCTACCAGCTTTCGCTCAAACCGGGAGAATCCAAAATGTCCGGCGTGCTCCACGGCATCGATGCCGTGGGATACGAAGCCCTTTCCTACACGGAACTCGGGAAGCAAAACCCTATGCAGATTTTCGAGAATTTGATCGAACTTCTTGACTATACTGGGCACATCGGCGCGGTCGGGGTTTACTTCCCGATGGATCCTGGGGGAGTCGACGATAATGCAAAGATGGGCAAATATCTATTCCCCTATGGGATGGCTTTCGAGAAATGCCTTACCATTGCAGGCAGCCAGACTCCCGTCAAGAAGTATATGCGGCAACTTCTGGATCTTGTCATATCGGGAAGAGCGCATCCCGGAGATATCGTATCGAAACATATCACGATCGACGAGGCGCCGGACGCGTATGAGCGATTCGATAACAAGGATGAAGGATACACAAAGTCAGTGATCAAATTCAAATAACATGGAAATTCAATCAATGAACGATCTATTGATCGTAACGCTACAGAAACTTTTCGACATCGAAAACCAGATAATTCAAGGCCTGCCCCTCATGCGCGAAAAAGCCGGCCATACATCGCTCCAGGCAGGATTAGAAAAGCATCTCCTTGAGACGAAAGGGCAACTGAAACGCCTTCAGAAAATCGGCGACGATATGCAAATAACGTTAACCGGCGTAACGGATATGGCAATGATGTATTTGTTAAAGGAAGGCATGACCACGCTCGACCTTATCCCCGACGAAACTATCAGGGATTTGGCGATTGTCGGCAACGCGAACAAGGTCGAACACTATGAAATGGCATGCTACCACAGTGTGATAATGCTCGCGAAACTTTCGGGGCTAGATTCTTATGCGGAAGAACTAGCGCTTACGATGAATGAGGAAATCGCGGCGTCCGAACAGTTAATACAGGTTGCGGATATGATTACGTCAAGCTGAAGTCAGGTAAACGTGCGGTAGACATGCTACTATGCATTGCTTATGGCAACTCGAATACTCATTTTTGGAGACAGCATCGTTCAAGGAACATGGGATACTCAAGGCGGTTGGGTCGATCGTCTTAAGAGAGACTTCCACAAAATCACCGTCGAATCAGCCGCCGGCGAAAAGTATCAGCTCTTCAACTTAGGAATCGGCGGCGAAACGAGCAAAGGCCTGAAAGAACGAGTTGAACAAGAGATCCTTTCCCGTAAGTCGCCGGGATGGGATCTCTTCGCAATCGTCTCGATAGGGCTCAATGACACGCGCGTCAATCCGGGTGCCACATTGCCTCAGGTACTTGTCAACGATTATCGCATCAATCTCATCAATATTTTAGATTCCCTTGCCTCGTTTACCGACCGTATCGTATTGATCGGTACTACTCCGGTCGCAAGCGACCGTGTCGATTTCAAGGGTAATATCTATTCTTCGCGTACGTCGCGGGAATACAATGAAGTTGCAATTGATGTCGCAGAACAATTGGGGATCTACTCGCTCGACATTTTCGATTCCTTGTTGGAAAACGATTATCTGCAAATGCTTTACAAAGACGGTGTCCATCCGGACGATAATGGACACGATCTGATCTACCGTACGGTACGGGAAAAGATCATCAACTTGGTGAAATCCGATATCCCTGTTTCTTTCAGGGACCCCGACCGCAGGTAATCTTATGCGGCTACGGCATGGCTGTTGCGCATCTCCTCTTCAGCCTCCTGCTCCATCTTTTTCAGGCGGGTATAGTAGTCTTTGATTTCGTTGAGGTGCGCAATGGCGATTTTTGCCGTTACGAGAATATCGTCATCGGTCACGTTCGTGAATTCATCGGTACGGCCATGCTCCAGCTCGACTTCAAGTCCCATCCTGAACTGCTCGATATCGTATTTTCTCCAGTCCAAACCGAGCCAATCCCCTACCGCATATGCTTCGTCTGTCGTAAAGTTTCTCTTGGTACTCATGATATATTCTATACGGTAGGTATTTTTGGCGGTGTGACGGGCATCACGGGCACGAACGCTCAGCTTTCGGCGAATTGGCTGTTGTACAAGCCGGCATAAAACCCATTTTGCTCGATCAGCTCATCATGCGTTCCATGTTCGACGATATTTCCCTGGTTCATCACTAAAATCAAGTCTGCGTTTTTTATCGTAGTGAGCCGATGCGCGATCACGAAACTGGTCCTGCCTTCCATAAGCTTCTCCATCGCTTTTTGTATGAGCACTTCGGTTCGGGTATCGACAGAGCTGGTCGCTTCATCGAGAATCAGCATCGGCGGATTAGCAAGCATGGCGCGCGCAATCGTCAGCAGCTGCTTCTCCCCTTGCGAGATATTGTCGGCAGTCTCATTGAGTTCCAAATCGTACCCTTGCGGCAACGAGTGAACGAAATGGTCAACTTGAGCCGCAGACGACGCAGCGATTATTTCCTCTTCAGATGCATCGGGTTTTCCGTACGAGATATTTTCACGGATCGTCCCGTTAAAAAGCCAAGTATCTTGCAGCACCATCCCGAATAATCGCCTCAAGCTAGAGCGTTTCATATCCCTGATATCGACGCCGTCTACCTGTATCGAGCCTTCATTAACGTCGTAGAAACGCATTAGCAAGTTGACCATGGTAGTCTTGCCGGCTCCGGTCGGTCCAACGATAGCGATTCGCTGCCCGGCCTTCGCCTCTGCGGTAAACCCCTTGATAATCTGCTTGTCGGGCTCGTATCCGAATTTCACGTCGTTAAACGTAACGTTTCCTTTAACGCTCGTCAGCTCAGCAGGATGCGGATTCTCAGCCACTTCTTCTTCAGCCTCGAGGAACTCAAAAACTCGTTCTGCAGACGCAGCAGTCGATTGCAGAATCGTCGTAATACTCGCGCCTTGCATAATCGGCTGGGTAAACTGCTGGGTATATTGGATAAATGCCTGAATGTCGCCGACTCGAAGCGTACCTTTGATCGCAAGCCACCCACCCATCACGGCAACCGAAACATACCCGAGATTACCGATTATAGTCATGATTGGCATCATTAGGCCCGACAAGAATTGCGATTTCCAACCGCTTACGTAAAGGTCGTCGTTGATCCTATTGAATTTCTCGAGCGAAGCCTTTTCCCCATTAAAAACCTTTACGACATTATGGCCGCCGAACATCTCCTCCACGTGACCGTTAAGCGCACCCTGTGAATCCGCCTGGCTCGTAAAATACTTTTGGGATTTCTTAACGATAAGCCCGATAAAACCGAAACTCAACGGCAAAACCATGATCGCGACAATCGTAAGCTGCCAGCTGATCGAAAGCATCATTCCCGCAATCCCGAATATCATCGTGATAGCAGTTATCATTTGCGTCAGACTTTGGTTCAGCGTTTGATTGACGGTATCCACATCATTCGTAAGCCGCGCCAGGATATCCCCGTGCGTTTGGTTGTCGTAATATTTTAAGGGTAGCTTGCTGATCTTCGCCGTAAGGTTCTCTCGAAGTTTCGTGGTAATTCTCGTCGATACTCCGGACATAATCCATCCTTGCAAGTAACCGAAGATTGCGCTCAAGATATAGAGAAGGATCAGTATCGCGATTGTCCTCCCGATTGCGATAAAGTCAATCGAAGGACGTTTCGATAAATCCATCTGCTTTATTTTTTCGAGCCTATCCGAGGGTATTTTGGATAGCGCTGCCTGCGGCATTTTATTGACGATCAATTCGCCTTTCGTTCCTGCTGCGAACTGGGTTCCCGTAGGAAGCGTCGAGACGAACTGGTCATATACCGTCATATTTATGTAATCGTCAACGATATCGTTCGTAATGTTTCCCAAAATCTTCGGGCTGACGATAGTAAAGATAGTGCTTGCGACCGCGAAGAGAATAACGAGAGCCACGTGAGCGCGGAACGGCTTGAGGTATTTCAAAAGCTTCTTCATCGTACCGTTGAAGTCTTTCGCCTTCGCAGTCGCCCCGAATAGTGCCGCACCAGGTCTTTGGAATCCCATCGGTCCACCCGGCCGTTGCTGGTTTTTTGCATCTTTATTCCTATCCATTATTGTTGAACCTCCTTTACCGTAACTCCTGTTTGCCTCAATTCCTCTTCAGACAATTGCGAATGGGCTATTTCGCGGTAGACTTCGCAGTCTTCCATTAATCGCGTGTGCGTTCCTATCCCGACAACGTGTCCTTTATCGAGTACAACGATTTTATCGGCATGCAAGATAGTATTGATCCGTTGTGCGACGATTATGAGCGTTTTGCCGTCTGCCTCGCGCGTAAGCGCTTCACGCAAAGCCGCGTCCGTCTTGAAGTCCAATGCCGAAAAACTATCGTCGAAAATATAAATCTCCGGATCTTTCAAAATAGCGCGTGCAATTGAAAGGCGTTGTTTTTGGCCTCCGGAAAAATTAGTCCCTCCTTGCGTCACCGGCGTTTCGTACTTTTCCGGCAGATTCTCGATAAATTCGCTCGCTTGCGCAATCCGCGCTGCATACTCCATGCGCTCATCGGTGGCGCCTGGCTTGCCGTATTTGAGGTTGCTTGATATCGTTCCCGAGAAAAGAATAGCTTTCTGCGGAATGTACCCAATCCGTTCCCGCAATTCATGCTGCGGTATGTCCTTGACATCGACGGAATCGATCAATACTTGCCCGAACGTCGCGTCGTAAAACCGGGGAATCAAGTTGATAAGCGTTGACTTGCCGCTTCCGGTACTGCCGATGAAAGCGGTAACCTCTCCGGGATTTGCCGTGAAGCTGACGTTTTCAACGACCGGCGTATCTGCCTTCTGGTACGCAAACGTGACATCCT
>CAZVIJ010000054.1:0-11075 GCA_964626735.1 uncultured Candidatus Saccharibacteria bacterium | reverse complement strand
AAATCCCTCCCAATACGATAGAAGGATCGAAGTGCTTCAACCCGGCGACCGTAAAGAAAGATATAAACGAGACAGCCATGTCGAGATACCGAATAAGGTGTATTACCGGACGTTCGTAGTTTTCGGGATCCCAATGGGGGATCATCTCGACGACGAAGTACGACAAGAACCCCGAGATTGGCGCAAGCGAATAGGTGGGAACCGCGCTGCCGAAAAGCATGCCTGCGAACACATGAGGGGTCAATAACATAGCCGATATTAACAGAAAATCTCCGATCAGGCGAAACTTCCCGCAAGCTACCGCCTATCCGAACACGAGGTACACGATTTCGAAGAGGGAAAAGGAAACTAGAAACCCGGCAACCACTTGCCCGAACGTATGCCGTTTCAGGTAAATCCTGCTCCAGCCGGTAAGCAGAACCATAATGGCGACAGCTACCATGAGACCCGGCTGAAAGCCGAGAATACTGAACCAAATTCCGGCAAACCAGCCGAGCACGCCCATATGGAATGAGATTTTCCAGTAATAGGTAACCGTCGCAAACGCAATGAGGAAAACGAGCGAAAATACCGCATTAACTTTGTAGATCTCAGGGATCGGAAGGGCAAGGCTCACCACCGTAGCCAAGAAGTATCCCAAGCTAGCCTCGATAAGAAGGGGTTCACGTTGTTCGCGCACAGTCACGTCGAGATCGGTGATTTGCTTGCGCCGAATATTTATATAGAGAAACAAGAGCGGAGCGACAATATCGAGTACGAAAATCACGAACGGGTATTTGAATGTGTACCGTTCGGGCAACGGATATTTGGAAATAATGACCAGGTAGGTGAGGGGGGCGACGGTAATGAAATGGAAGATGATCGAAACCAGAAGGGCGAATGGCCGCACATACCTCATAAGGCAATGCTACCAAATCACGATGCCATCGTCATGCTCGAGCACCGGCTGTATTGTAACCGACCCTGATGATGCCGTCTGTCTCAACGAAAATTAGTTTCCTTTGCTTTTGGGGGACTCGTTCAGTTTCGATCTTTTTCACCATTTCACGCACTCGTTCACGGAACAGGTCTCCGCTCGGTGTTTCACGACCGAAAATATCAAGAACAAAGCCGTGAAACTGATCGAGTGTACGGACCTTGTCTTTGAGCTGCCGGTATACCAGTAAACATGCCGACTCGAAGCGGTCCAATACGACAAAGTCGCCGCTTCGATTTTTGACCAACTGGATCTTCAATTCGGTTTGTTCGTTAAAATCGTTATCGTACGTTGCTGCCGCAGCATCCAACCCTTCAGGAGCAAATAAAAATTGAGCATCAAATTCGGCACCGCCTTTGAACGTATGGAATAGTTTCTCCGAAGCGTCCTCTTCCAGTTCATCGATCAAATTCAAGAGACCAAGCGCCATGCCCGACGAATTCCAGTTTATGGGCATATGGAAACCGAGCGTTCTGATTATTTCACGTTCAGCTTGTCGAGCGTATTCTATAATTTCTTCCATTGAAACTAGCTTGTTCGAATTGTTTTTGAGAAATGTAAGAATTATGTTGTTTGCAAGGCTAATATGCCACCAATTCTCGCGCGCGTCGACAACAACGAAACTCTTTCCGAGTTCTAAACCTTCAAGCTTATTCTGATACGAAGGGAATTGTCTGCTCGTATCGAGCAATAAGAATCCATCTCCGCTAATGCTCAAGGCATGCGTTTCCCGAGGTATCATCTGCGGTTTCTCTGAAAACTTGATACATTCCAATACCCGCAAAAGCGAATACGCATCGCTAATATCGAATCCACCAACAGTTACGATGTGCGAGAGCGGAACGAGATTTCCTTTGTTCTGGTGCAAAAGCGATAGCACCTTATACGCCGTATCGTCCAATTGGTAATCGCCGAGACCGAATTCTGAAGCATTCATAGAAGCGGGCTTCTCTGCAGCCGCCGAAACATGAGTAACAGGTGAGTTTCCGTCATTCCATACGATAGTATCCTCTACGACAGCAAGCTTGCAATGCTCTCCAAGTTTATCGACTTCTTGAATGAAGCTGGCAAGTCTCGATTCGAAATCAGTAAGCGTCCCGTACCCGCCGCCATAAAGCTCAAGACATAACGAATATAGCTCCTCGCGGGTCATAGCAGAGTTAGCTCGGCTCATAACCGCGTACAGCAACTGCATATGGTGTTTGACGAACGGCACGTATGAACCGTCTGGCGTAATCACGCCTCGGTGCCGTTCTTGGTCAAAACCGATGAGATTATCGCAGAGTAGGGGAAATTTGATATCAATACGGTTGCCGATACGGGTCATCAACGAAATATGGTACTCTGTCGGGTCATCGGAAAACAGCTCGGAAAGTACGTGAAGGGTTGAGTTTACCGTGCCGGGACTAATTGGATTCCGCGACAAGTTTCCTTTATTAATAAACGCAGCGAGTTGCTCGTTCGTGAAAACACGATGAGAATGACGAATAGCAGCATAAAGGCAAATTGCCTGAACATCGGTCAAATGGCGTACGGCCCCATCTTTATCGACAATAGTATTAGAGCTACTGCCGAAATTTGACAGTTTGTTCTTTACGTTGGGTAGATTCTCAATTGATTCCACTTTCCGAAGCGACACACCTTTACGCGACGTGACGATCTGAAAATCAGCTTCTTTGGGAGTTCCCAAACGCGTCAATAATCTTGGGAAGGTTTGTTTTACCGCAGGTAGCGTAATCTTGCCGAACCGTTCGTCGTCCTTGATCGCATCGTAAATTTCTTCCTTGGTAAAAGAGACTCCCTGATTCGCCACCAGCACCTTGAGCATCAAACGTTCTAGTTCGGATAGTAACGTACGCTCGCCATCGTAATTGACGATTTCCAAATCCACCGCTTCATCAAAATCGGGCAAACCTTCGCCGAATTTTTTGAGTTCAGGTAGGGGCAAGTGGGGGAGCCATAAATATCCATGAGCCCCAGATGTCGTGATTTTATACCAATTGTCTACTTCGGCTCGAGCAAACGCGATCACGGCTTCCGCCCAATTACGGACGATATGCGGACTTGATACATGTACTTCGCCTCTTTCGCGTATATATTGCTCGATTTGTGGTCCGGTTATGAACTTCCGGTCGTTCTTCACCAAAGCGCCTACAACGAAACGAGGTCCTTCAGGCAAATAGAGTTCGTCTTCCGTAGGAGTTTCGATATACGTATGGATGCTCGGATCGAACCCTGCCAGTCCATTTCTCATTGTCGGCACCGTGTATATCATCTCAATATATCGGTGATTATATACCATGAGACGCAAAATGAGGCGATTCGCTTAGGAGTGCAAAATACCTTCCTTCAGGTATTTGATTCCTCGCTGCTGATATTTGAGTACGTCGCGCTCCTTCATGGAAAGGACTGCTGCCACTTCGGAACGGCTCATGCCATAGAAGAAGCGGTATTCCAACACGGCTCTCACTTTCGGGTTGAGCGTTTTCATGGCTTCCACGACCTGGGACCGCTTCTCTTCGTTGATCACACTATTGGCATCATCTTCGGGCTGGAAGGCAAAAGCTGAGTAATCAAGTTCATCGTTGTATTCCACGTTCTTTTCTTGGACTGCCTTGCTCACATGTTCCTTGTAAACGTTCCTGCAAAAACCGAAAAGCAACCGCAGATGATCTTCGGTAAACGCAGACTCAGACTGGTACTTTCTATAAAAACGAAGATAGACGTCCTGAAGCAGGTCGTCTATCGTCGAAGTATCGGTAATGCGAAACTTAAACCATGCGTATAGATACCTATGCGATTTATTGTAGAGCTGTTCGAAATCCATAGGTATCTTTTTCTTACTGCATTATTTTAGGTGTCGAAGTCGGGGAGGGGGTAATCGAGGACGAGGTCGTACAAGGCTTATTTTCACGGTAGTAGATGTCGCCCGGACACATATATTCGTTGATCACGGTCGGTTTCAAATTTTTCGGAAATTCCTTGTCCGTAAAAATGCCAGCTTCGAAATCGATCAATTGAGGCGGCTGAAGATCGGTTACATTAACCTGCAGCTTACCGTTCGGCAGCTTCGTGCTTATCCGCGCTATCTTCAGCGAACGATCAGGATAAATATCGATATTGTATTCGGTCATCGGCGAGCCGCTTCCTATAATGCTTTCGTCGATAACAACCGTTGTCTTATTCCTATCCTCTATGACCTGTACCAGCTTGACATCGAAGGTGAACATTTCGTTATTCTGCGATTCGCGAAACTTCGGATCGAGCAAGATTTTCAAGAGTCGGAAATATCCATTCTCTTCTTGTCCCGAGTTGATGGAATCATCGGTGCTCGCGGGATAATAGTTATACCGAATTCCGTTCTTGTTCTGCATCGAATCATAGGTCAGGTAGAATTCTGGGGTACGGACACGCATGAAATATACTTTATCTCCTTGATATACGACTTCCTTATCGTACCGATACCCGACCCATTGTTCGGTAATCATCGGCTTCGTCATATCGATCGAAGGATCATCGGTATATGTCGGCCATTTCTGGTTGGGATTCTGCTCATATACGAAGAAGTTGTTCTGCGTGTACATAACTTTGTTGAGCTTTTTCAAGTCGACTTTTATTTCCTTGTTCTTTACGAGATCAGCCAAGTCACTATCGCTCACTGTTCCGGTTAGCTTCTTGAGCTGTTCTGCTGCTATCGGCGCTAGATCTTGGAGTGAAGCAATCTTCGGAGGAAGATCGCTCCCGGGAGTAGGGGTAATGTATCGATCGGTATAAGGTGTTGGCGTCGTTTTCGGGAAATATTCGGCGATTGGATTACGCCTATCTTTCCCGTATTGGAACAAAGCATATGAGGCAAATGCGGAAAAAATGACGATCATCAACATCGCTAAGGCAAGAGATTTCCTCGAAAACAAAAACCCAAAACGTTTATTTGGTATTGTCTCGTTCATAGTATGGTTTTCTTTTTCAATAATATTTGAAATGTTGTTCCAGACTCGAATCCGTGAAGTCTCTACCTCATGCGCATGTGAGGCGTCAACGGCAGGATTGAACGACGAAAGCACCTGTTCGATGTCGTCTTTATCTGTACGTTTCATTTCATCCATACTATTAGGAGGGGGAGGACAGCAGTTCTATGCTAAAATTCTATATGAATCCAGGCGAAGAATATAGACAAGGCGTTGTCGCCTACATTCTCGACAATGAGAATAGACTTTTAATAATCCAGCTAATCTACTACAAGGAAAACGAATGGAACTTCGTGGCAGGAGGCTCAGAAGATGGTGAATCAACGGAAGAGACGCTGTACCGGGAAATACTGGAGGAAGTGAATATCCCTCGAGAATCGCTCCAGATTATTGGAAAGTCAAGTTCGCCTCTGCAGTACGATTTCTCATCCGAAGTTCAAGCCAAACGGAACGAAGCGGGACTGAAGAAGTACCGGGGTCAACGAAAAGAACAATTCGTTCTAAAGTTCACGGGCGATAAAAGCATCGTACATCCAGCACACGAGGTCCGGCAACTCATGTGGGTCAAACCGAGCGAGCTTGCGACATACCTCGTCTTTGAAAACCAATATGATAATGCACTGTCAGTTTTAAATGAATTCTCTATATCGTAAGCGTCAGGCAAGCTGACACGGAGTTTACAAGCTATTGAAGATAGCATCGATTCGTTTGATAGCCTTATCCATATTCCGCATTCCTTGGCCGACAGGATAGTAAGTAGGATATACACGAAACGTCTGACCAAGAGGTGTTGTAAGGCTGACATATTCATTACTGACAAACTTGGAAACGGAAATAGGTTTCTGGAGAAGGATAGAACTTACTTGATTACCGAACGTTACTACGTGGACAGGCTGGATACGGTCAAGTTCATCAAGCATAAGATCCCGATACTCTTTGAATAACGTGTCAGGCAGTTTCCGAGCATCATCCTGAGTGCACTTTGCGATATTAGTTATGTACAAGAAATTGTCAGCCACGTGTTTGTATAGTAACTCGCAAAAGTCTTCAGTCCATTCGTCAGGTTTATAAGTACTGATGTTATGGTAAAGTTCCTCGTCCGTCAGGAGGCCAAGTTTATATAACATTTTCCATACATGCTTCGTACCGAGCCAAGGTGCTTTAATTCCTGTCCACGTTTTCGAAGCCGAAATATTACGGGCTGTCGGATTCATGAATATCAGACAAAGTTGAGGCCTCTCGATTTTTCCGGCGCCGTAAATGGAGGTATAGGAACGACTACCGAAGCGATCGTGAAGAAGATCGAATTGCGCGAAGAGTTCGGGTAGTTGAAGAGGGGAGTGTGGTGACATAGTATTGATATTGTAGGAATTTTGGGGGTAGTTATGAATATTAATACTGGTACCCCGTACACTTTATGCATCAGAAACATCAACTGGCACTAATAGTCTTACAGGTCTATCACGATGACATAAGTCATCGTGTGGAGCGAGTAACGGGAATCGAACCCGTGACCCATCCTTGGGAAGGATGTGTTTTACCGCTAAACTATACTCGCAGCTGTAACGATTGATTTTACCATACGCGTGGTACTAATCCAGATTATTTATTTAGGGCTACGCAGGCTGAGGGGGTCATATCGACAAGCGACTTGGTGACGACGACAACAAGCGGGCTTCGATCCAATACATTTTGCGTGGAGACGGTAAGGAGTGTTTCTGACTTTCCGTCCGAAAGAGGCTGAAGCTCAAATACTAAATCTGTGTACGTATCGCACGTTCCCTGATAGAGTGCTGCGCTCTGCTTACTATCCTTAGCTGCGTTCGTAAGTTCGATAACGACTTTCGCCTTGCCATCGACATTATTCAAGGATACCTTTCCCGATAGCTTAGCATCGTCCTTGCCGGATAGCTGAAGATCGAGGTTTCGAACTTCGCTGTCAGAGGAGACAGGGGCAGGGGTGGGGGTTACACTCGATTTTCCCGAGAAGAGTTGCGGTTTCAAGTAAACGAAAACTCCAGAAGCGAGGACCAGCAGAAGGCAAACTATTACAGCGATTACCACGCCTAAAGTTTTCTTATCGTTTGTTTTAACCTCATCTGCCATTATGGTTCATTCTAGTGATTCTGGAACCAATAGCAAAGCTATCCGATCAAAATATTCGAAACATTCCAGAGGGCATGGCTGATGATACAGGGAGTTAAGGACTTCGTTTCTTCATACGTAAAACTTTCGACTAACCCGAAAGCGATAAGCACAACCAGATAGCTTATCAACTGGGCAGGCGAGTAGTGAAGGACGAACATAATAACGGGGACATGCAATGCTGCAAACAGGCAAGCGCTAACGCCCATACCCCAAGCAGCGCTCCCGAATAGGTTCTTAATCCTCCGATAGAAATACCCTCGAAACACAAACTCTTCGGTTGTAGCAGTAAACATTGTCAGAAATATTTGCAGCACAATTGAGGCAACGCTGAAATGGAATGGGTTGAAACCGATATGGGGATTGCCGACTTTTAGGCCAATTAAACGCTGCAATCCCATAAACACTCCGATGCCTATGCCTACGGCAGCTTGCTTCGTCCATGCTCCTCGAAATTCGATGTAATCGGATATTCGAGACTTCTCCAAGTTGGCGACGACAAGATAGGTAGGTGCAAGCCACAATATCGGCTTGATCAGAATTTCATCGATCCATTCCGGAAAAGAGAACAAATATCGATAAGAAGTCCATACTATGAAAATGAAGATATAAAGAACGAGCGGATACATGAATTTGCGCATAGCCGAGGATACAGGAATCGTCAGCGTAATTTAATCGACAGCTTTAATTTTATACAATAGGGATACTACATAATAACGACCAATGAAATATTCAGAACTAAAAAATAAAGAATCGAATCCGACAACCGGCGGCAGGTACTATCCTGAATTAGAGCTTTGGGTATGGGATGGAGTGGAGGATGCTATTTTGGCAGGAAAAATAACAGAAGAAATGGCCGATGTCATGGTAAATCTCGCAATAGTTTCCGCCCGCATCGGTAAAAAGCAATTGAACAATACGTACTCCGAAGACGTAACTGAATCGGATATCCGTGAAGCATTCGAATCCGACGATTTCTTCGCGAGCCACTTCAGCGTCTCCAAAAAAGAAGGAGGTGTGAAAGTAGCAAAGACGTATCGTGAAGAATACCCTGATGAAATTGCCGAACTTGAGAACATACTATCCGACGCGCTGAACAGGGATGTATTCAAGGAACATCAAGGTTTCACCAAATACCTCAACCAAGTTCTCGTTGCTATCAAAAGCGATCAGCTCCACGGACGTCGGCCGAAGGAGTGGCTGGACGTCGACATCACACTCGCAACCCAAAGCGATGAAGTGTTCATGTACTTCCACCCGCTTGAAAATTATTGGGACAATACGCAGAACAAATTCAAAGAACTGGTATTCCCGTATGATGATCCGTGGAAAAACTTCTGGGAAGCGAAAGGATTCGTGGAAAGCAAAATCATCAGCGACGATTTCGTCCAGGAAGTGAAAACGTACGCGCTCAGCCAGTATAGCGATGTCATTCAAAGCAACTCGAGAATAGCCTTTATCGATATGCTCTTCATCGCGGGTGATAACGCGAAGGAGCCGAACAGCGGACAAAATCTTCCGAATGACCAGGAAATTCGAGAAACCTACGGCAAGCAGATTTTCATGTACTCGAACACCATTGCCCATAAAGGTAAGTACTTATACATGCGTTTCAAGGAGGAGTTTTTCGAACCGACACAGGTCTCAGAAACGGAATTCACGAACGGCAACCTCGCTCATGTACTGCAGCACGAAATACTCCACAATGCCGAACGGTTCACGGTAGGTTGGCTGGAAGAGATGAAAGCGAGCCTATTAAGCCTTCATATAACGGCAAGACATGAAAAACAGGGATTCCTTTCCCATATGAAGACATCGAGAAACGGGCTCTATGAAGCTATGCTCGCCCGAATGCTCTACATATATAAGGAGCGAGAAGATACCCTGGCTAAATTTTATTATATTGGCGAGAACATCATGCTCAACCGCATCTTGAATAACGGCGGCATTGAACTACTCGGTAAGAAACTCCGTATCGATTACGATAGGATGGAAGAAGCAATCAATTCGCTAGCGGAAGAACTCCTAGAACTTCAGGACTCTCAAAAAGAGCCTGGCTTCACCGATAGGGCGGAGGAATTCAGGAAGAAATATTTCAACGAGGAGATCTTCCAGAAACTTGAACTCGATTCGTTTAATCCGTAATCCTCACGTTTTCCACACCAAGTACCACCAATGCCGTGGTACTTTTTTTTTTTCGATCGTTTACCACAAGTTACTCTGTCTTGTGTATTCTGACAACCCCATTACGCAAGTTATGCGACATGCGTTCCAAAATAAGCGACAGGAATTACACTCGTGCTATTAAACTATTCCACATGCTTTCATAAATTGACAACGGCGTATCTTAGCGTATAGTTTGACTACTATATTTTTATGGAAGACGAACAGGACTACTCAGAAAACCAGGAAAATCTCGAAGAACAAAGCAATCCAGAGCCT
Organism: uncultured Candidatus Saccharibacteria bacterium; assembly: GCA_964626735.1. GTDB lineage: Bacteria > Patescibacteriota > Dojkabacteria > JAOAGR01 > JAOAGR01 > CAZVIJ01. The sequence continues at coordinate 1,544 of CAZVIJ010000054.1, read as the reverse complement.
CAAGAGACTCCCCATAACATTGAGACAATAAAAAAGCTCTTTGATGACGCAATGTCCACTGTTGCAGACTTGCCAGACATTATTAAACCTACCGCATTCAAGATCGCGGTCCGAAAATTGTCCGGCGAAAGTGCGGCATATATACAACCCGCACCTCAGCCAATCGCAGAATCAAGACCTGCATCGGAACCGATCATTATGGAAGGCGACTTCTATACCAAGATGGCGTACGAAGTTGGAGTCGAGCGCGAAGAGCTCATGTCCATCTACCACATGGATAAGAGCAACGACATCAAGATTACCGCAACGCTCACCGGCAATAATGCGGACAAGCAGCGCCAGTTGGCATTCCTATACTTGCTCGCGAACCAAATCGGCAATAACGAAGAGTGGACTTCGGCGCTGGAATTCGCGAAACAGGTAAATAATTACGGCATCAACGACGGGCATATCAGCCACAACCTCAAGGTGGAGAAGGGAAATATACTCCAATCGGGACAGAACCGCAGCAAGAAATACCGGCTTACGCCGAACGGGGTATCGAAAGGGAAAGATCTGCTCAAGCGATTCTTGTTTAAGTAATCGCGAAACCCACTACCGGAATATCCGGTAGTGGTAGAGCAGTGTCTCGCGTTACCCCAAAGTAGGGAAAACGGGAAAATCTGTCAATTCATCGCCACTCTATATCAACCGAGCAGTTGCTCGAGTCGCTGGTGTTCTATCCCGTACCGCTTTTTTAGCGCACCGACTTCGGTGATTTTGCCGGGATCCTTTTGTCCCGAATAGATACCGAGCAGCATCACGTTCCTGTGCGTATGCGCATCGGAAATAAACTCGAAAGCTTTTGTCCGATATCCTTCTGACTCCATAATGAGCGAGCGGATACTGTCGGTAAGCATTTGGGAAAATCGGTCCTTGAACGTATCGAACTTGAAAATACTGGACTCTTCGACAGGCGCCGTAAATTGAGGCCGTATTTCCTTCTGACAGCAGGGAACAACCATGATGATGCGCGACTTCGCCTTGATGCCTTTGTATATCGCATCGTCCGTGGCTGTGTCGCAGGCATGCAACGCTATCAGGACATCTATTTCCTTATCCGAGAAATCTCCGATATAGCCATTCACGAACTTCAAGTTGGAATTTGCCCCTGCCTTCGATGCGAAAAAATTGCAAAGCTCGACGAGTTCCTTGTTCGTCTCGACGCCGACTACCTCGGCGTCAATCTCCAAATAGTTGTTGAAGTAATCGTGCAGGGCAAACGTAAGGTAGCCCTTGCCAGACCCCATATCAACCACTCGTATCCTCTTTCCAAACGGAACCTTTTCGCTTTTTATCGTATCATCGAGGATGGTTATGATCTTCTGGACCTGCTTATATTTACCTGCCATCTCCTTTCGAATCGTTCCGTCCTCGTTGGTAATCTGCAAATCGTGGAGATACTTCGCCTTCACGGGATCCATAAAGTACTGATACTTTCTATTATGTACTTTATTGTGCTGTGCGGAGAACGCAGGCTAGTAGTGTTAAAACTAAACGGCACC
>CAZVIJ010000053.1:0-11241 GCA_964626735.1 uncultured Candidatus Saccharibacteria bacterium | reverse complement strand
GCGATACAATGCATCGCACGAAATTCGATACGTAGCGCTTGGCGATTCATATTCCTCCGGCGATGGACTTCCCCCAGAAAGCTCGTGGCCGTCGCTTTTGTCAAAACGGCTGAATGATCAAGGCATTAAGGTAAAACTCGTCTCGAATGCATCGCAATCCGGTTGGACCTCGAAAGATCTTATCGATAAACAGCTTCCGGTCGTCGAAAGCATGAAACCCGACTTCGTGACGCTACAAATAGGCGTTAACGATTGGATAAAAGGATCAAATAACGATACGTTCAGGAAAGACTTTTCCCATGCAATAACCAGCACGCTCATCAAGCTTCCGAAACCATCACGCCTAATCGTTCTAACCATACCGGATTTCTCTGCTGCCCCAGCCGGTAAGGTAATCATAACGACGAGAGATATCTCCTCTGGGATTTCGCAATACAATTCGATCATCAAGGAAGAGTGCGGCAAACGAAACGTACAGGTCGTTGATATTTTCGAACTTTCGAAAGATATGAAAACCGATGTATCACTCGTTAACGTCGATGGCCTTCACCCTTCAGAAAAAGAATACGAACTCTGGGTCGACGAAATACAGCCTGTGGCATTTAACGCGTTGCGTTAAATGCGAATGATCAATTTTCAATTATTAATTATGAATGAATCTAGCAGGTCGAAAATTTACATTAACAATTCAACATTGACTATTGTTAATTGACACTCGTGTCTAGCCGTTTACCACTTCCCCACCGTTAACATGCAGCGTTTGCCCCGTAACGTAACTGCTATCGTTCGACGCCAGGTATACGTAGGTAGGACCCAAGTCTGCCGGCTGCCCGGCTCTGCCTAGGGGGACATCCGATCCGAATCCGCTAACCTTTTCCTTATCGAACGTTGATGGAATGAGCGGCGTCCATATCGGTCCGGGCGCAACGGCGTTTACCCGTATCTTCTTTTCCGCCAGGTTTTGAGAAAGCGATCGCGTGAATGCGACAATTGCCCCCTTGGTCGATGAGTAGTCGAGAAGTTCGGGGCTGCCTTTGTACATGGTAACTGACGATGTATTTATGATTGACGATCCCTCATGCAGGTATTTCATTGCCGCCTTGGTCATGAAAAAGAAAGAAAAGATATTCGTCCGAAACGTTCGTACGAGCTGTTCTTCCGTAATATTTTCGATATTTTTCTGAGGATGCTGTTCTGCGCTGTTGTTGACGAGGATGTCGAGATGCTGAAATCTATCGATGGTTTGCTCGATCGCAGATTTGCAAAACGATTCTTCTCCGATATCGCCCTTGATCAGCAGGCATGATCGACCTTCGTTCACTATCAATTTCTTGGTCTGCTCGGCATCGGTATCCTCGTTAAAGTACACGATGACGACATCTGCACCTTCTCGAGCGAAATGTACCGCAGCGGCTCTCCCAATTCCGCTATCGCCACCTGTAATGAGCGCAACTTTATCCTTAAGCTTTTCCGAGCCTTTATACGTATCGTAGATGGTGAGCGGCTCGGGCTTCATGTCTGTCTGGATACCCGGCTGGGTCTCCTGTTCCTGTGGCGGAAATTGTTTCTTGGATTCTTCCATAATAGGTTATAATGAAAATGTATTAGTTCTGTAGCCATTTATTACATGAAGCACATCGAAGACAAGCGAAAGGATCAAGTTATCGAGACGGTTCTCCTGGGCAACAAGCTGGAGTTCAGGACGACCTGGGGAACGTTCAGCCCGAAGCAGATCGATGCTGGTTCGAAAATGCTGCTTGATTCGATCGACCTGGATGATGTTCATTCGGTTCTCGATATCGGATGCGGATATGGTCCTCTCGGTTTAGCGATAGCGAAGACGGATTCGTTTATGGAGGTACATATGGTTGACCGCGACTTCATCGCTGTAGAATACGCTACCTTCAACGCGAAACTGAACGGTACACAAAACGCGAAAGCATATCTGAGCAATGGATTTTCCCACGTTCCTGCCGACATGAAGTTCGATGTCATCGTCTCGAATTTGCCGGCTAAAGTCGGAAACGAGATGTTCGAGATACTTTTCGAGGACGCGAAGGAGCATCTCAATACTGGCGGACGGCTGTACGTCGTCACTATCTCCGGTTTAAAGGAATATATCAAGCGAACGTTCAAGGAGATCTTCGGGAATTACGAAAAGATAAAGCAAGGCGGGACCTACACGGTTGCCGTCGCCACGAAAGAATGAGAAGAATCCTTTGTACCAAGCGATGTTTGGGTGTACAATATAGTTGATTAACAATGGGAACATTCTTATTGCTAGTTTGTCCAATCATCTTAGTGTTTCTGTTGATCTCAGGAATTAAAGTCGTGAGTCAGCAGTCAGCGCTAATCGTAGAGACTTTAGGTAAATTCAGCGGCGTCCTTCACCCTGGAATGCACTATGTAGTCCCGATATTTCAGAAAGTACGAGAAACGGTTTACCTATTCGGTCAGAATCTTGATTTCTCGATCGTAGCCATCACCAAAGATAAGGTTACGATAACGCTTGACACGACGCTCGTTTACCATATTCGACCCGACAAGATAGCGGAAAGCTACTATTCCCTCATCGATCCGGTCGGCGTCATGAAGTCGACAATCGAGAATAGTATCCGAAGCTATGTAGCGCTCCAGTCGCATGAGGAGATCCTCGAAAAGCGCGATGAGCTTACCGCATATCTTATCGACCACCTGAAGGAAAAGTTCGAGGGTTGGGGACGGGAGATCGACGCGTTCCAAGTGAAGGATGTCGTTTTGCCTCCCGAAATAACGAATGCCATGAGCAAGGTTATCGCCTCTAAGCGTCTGCAGGAAGCAGCCGAATTTGAAGGTAATGCAAATAAGATTCTAAAAGTTAGGGCAGCTGAAGCCGACCGCGAAGCTCGTAAGCTTTCCGGTTTGGGTGTCGCTGAAGAGCGAGAGGCTATTATCAACGGTTTGAAGGAATCGATCGAGAATATGAAGTCTGCCACCGGCGCAGAAACGACTTCGGTAATGAACGTCGTCATGCTTACCCAGTATATGGATGCATTGAAGGCAATCGGCACTTCGGAGAACTCGAAGGTTGTCTTCGTCAATTCGAACCCGGGGTCGATGGACGATATGCTCAAGCAGCTGTACGGCATGCTTGGAACCAAGTAAGAAGTAACCAATAGCTACTAAGCTGTGTACGAAAGTACGCAGCTTTATTTTTTCAAGAAATGCGGGAAGCACTTATCTACGTCGGAATAATTTTTCATCTCGCTGCGGTCCTTTTCCTCATAAAAATATTCGTCCAGCTCGTACAGACCCGATTGGATTGGAAAGATGCCTCGATCTCCAACGAAAACTTTTACAAGAAATACGATCCCCTGCTTCGCGATGTCGTTGTCGGTTGTTCATTCTCTCCGGAAGAGCTGGACGAAGCAGTCGCATACGATGCTTTGAAATTCATCATTGAAGAAATGGGCATCAGGGATATACGCCTTGGTTTACGATGGAACCGTATTTCTCCAGAACCTAATACGATTTCCCTTTCGTACTACCTGCCCTTTCTTCGTTTGTGCTTTGAGCATAACGTTCGTCTTTGCCTTAATGTCGGTCCGGTCAAGACGATCCGATGGCCGGAGAGCCACGTTCCCGAGCATATCTTCCAGCTTATGGGTGGCAAGCCGACTCCCGGAAGCGAGTTTATAGCAAATAGCTTGATCGGGTTTTCGGCACGGCACTATCTCGAAACCCTGCTTGAATTGCTGAAGCATACGTTTAATGAAGAGGAACTGAAGTGCATTACCATGATCCAGCCTGAAAACGAGCCGTTCAACAATATGGGTGAGTATAACTGGACGGTCTCTGACCAATATCTTGAGCAGATGATACAGATTGTCCATAAGCATTTTCCCGATGCGAGAATACTCGTCAATTCTGCTGGACGTTTTGACTTATCTCGTATCACACAGTTATTTATGCGCATGCGGAAAAAGAAATCGATTCGCAAGAATTTTGTAGTCGGATACGACTACTATTACAAGACTGAAAATCGTGATAAGTTTTTCCTGAGCAGGATGCTCGACTCAATATACTTCTCGAAGCCGTTCGATATGACCGTACGTACTTTGCGATCGGTTGCTGAGCGATACGACTTTGGCGTCGAAGTAACGGAGGCCCAATTCGAAACCTGGGGAAAATCGTTCGGTCCCGGCTCGACTCTTAAGGATTTCAAGTTTATGATTTTACGTACGGCAAGGCTCATCTTGCCCAACCACGGGAAAACAAAGCTTGTCAGATTGTGGGGCGTCGAAAAATTCGCTCTTGCCGGGATAACCGGGACGTTAAGCGATGAACAGAAAGAACTATGTATCGTAATCAAGAAAATTAACTCATTTTCGGGTAACATAGCGTTTGATACGTTCGTCCAAACGCGCCGGCATTGAACGCGGGGAACCTTCATCGGCAAACTGAATTGCCGTAACATATGAGAGCTTTCTGTATCGAGGGGACATCGCAACTGGAGCTAACGGTGCCTTGCCGTGAACCGACTGATTAAATGCATCTTTGAGCACTTCGGCTACCGATAGCAGTTCAATTTGATGATCACTGAATTGGTTAAGATCATCAGGATCTTTGCTGTGCCTCAAAATATACGCCGCTTCAGCACTAATCCCTTGAACGTGCACGGAAAACGGAATGGGAATATACGTTCGAGCAGGTTCAACGCTTGTGGCTAATCGTTGTAATTCTATATCCCTGACATAGAAGTACGCCGGAAGCGCACCTACTAACGAAGCTATATTGGCATGGGGATTTCGTGCAAGGTACGGATTAATCGCGAGAGCAAACATGTACGACTCCGGCTCGTAATTGCTTGATAGTACAGTTCCTTTTCCGGCTATCGCGTCTTGGTATACGCCCATGAACGTCGACATGCTCGTTACCACGGCAACTGCATACGCATCATCCTTTCTTGCCAAGAGGGCGATTTGATCCCGTTGTAACGGGGATAAGGTTGAATTGCTCAGGGCGAAACCGTACATTTCGCGAAGGAGATCCTCCGAATACGCTACCATCGAATCGCGTTCGCTTGAACTATCTTCAATGTCGCCGTTGAACCGTTGCATTGCTAATTATACCTTGCTTTCACGATTTCATGTTTGATTGATACCTCATGCGCAAATGATGAGAATATCGTTTCAAAGAAGCTCTCTTCCTCCGCCTCTGGATGAGCCTGTATCCCGAAGCAAAAGTAATTTTTATCTATGTGTTCGATTACCTCGACGACACCGGCTTTAGATGTGCCTGATACGAGAAATTCCGGCCCCAACGACGCGATTGACTGATGGTGTGCTGTGTTGACCATCAGCTGCTCGGTTTGCATGAGAGCTTGGATATGCGAATTAGGTTTGAGGTACACGTCATGTTTGTGATTCGTCAGCAAATCGTTATACGATTGCTCTTCGCCGAGTGCATGTTCTTCCGGGAATACATCGGGGATGTGTTGGTATAACGTACCTCCCGATGCGATGGCGAGAGCTTGGCAGCCTTTGCAGATTCCGAGGAACGGTTTTCTATCGGCAAACACCTTTTTGAGGATATATTGTTCCAATCGATCGCGATCTTTTTCGATCGCTTTCGTTTTCTCATGAGCTGCCTCATCGTATAGCGCAGGATCGATATCGCTTCCGCCCATGAATAGAACTCCGCGGCACTCTTCGTAAAGCGAATCGATCATATTCCGAGCCATCTCGGTAGACACGAATATCGGTATCAACCCGTATTTTACCAACTTGCGGATGTACGAGGTCCGAACAAGATGGAACGGCGCAATGGAATTTTCCGGCACCGACATAACTGCTAAAGGAACCAATACCTTCATGACGGTGAATGATACCAGTAATATACGGATATGCTAATCGATCGGTTATTGGGGAACCGCGACGGCTACTCGGTGGATTCCATCATTGCCGTATCCGTGCATGGTTCTAAACATATGACCGAACATTTCAAGCATTCTTCGGTTCGGTTCGGTCGAGTCAATCCTCCATGGAATGAAGAGCTTATCCCGACGCGGATTTCCTTGCCCCAACGCGACACCCAAATAGCCGCCGTTTCCGAACGGCGAGAGAGCGACGTATTCTTGTTTATTGGTAAAGTAGACGTATGGCTTAAATGAGCTGCTTTTGGGGGAAGGCATCGTTGTTCGTTCATCGACTGAACCGAAGTTTTGCCTTCGTAGACCATTTTCTACCGCAACAGATGCACCGAACAGTATTTCGTTGATTTCAGAAAGTGCGGCAAGCAGCAGGCGAGGATCGGTAGAAGTACGCAATCGTATGATGCCATCCCGTACTCCAGATAAGTATTCATAAGGCGTACGAAACGGTTCGGGCATCCCCAATGTTCTGCCGCGAACTGCTGAAGATTTACCTTCAGCATTTTTAAGCTGTATAACATGCAAAATCGAATTACTGAGCATTGCGTAATCATACGCTGGATGATCCCTAAAGGTTTCGGCGGTATAGTCGGTAAGCGGCTGATTAATTCGCGATACGTTTCTCATGTCGGGGAAACGGGGAACGATAATGCTATCAAGACCTTCATCGATATACAGCGATCCGACTCCGACGAACGCCCCGGTTCCCGCCATGGAAAGGAGGGCAATTTCGTTTGCCTTACGGAAGTGAATAAACCGCGTACGGTAATCCAATTTTGGCCTGTACAATTCAGTATTTTTCCATACATCCGCCGCGTAGACTCCGGAAACCGACTGCAGCGTTTGCGGCTCGCCCGGGTAGCGCAGGCCGAGCGCTGCCGCGTAGTATCGATTGAGGGCCTCATAGAGCTTGTCGGGATTCTCCGTTTCCCGGTACGTCTCCACCCCATCAGTGAACTGTGCGATATGCTCGTCTGCAGAAAGCGCATTTGGAAAGCTTGACATTGCTCGTATTATACCATCGATGGCTCGCTTAGGCGGCGAAATTTGTGATATTATGGACGTATATGTCTATTATTCATGTTAAGGACCTCGTGAAGAGGTATAAGAAAAGCGAGGCGAATGCCGTCGATGGCGTCAGCTTCGATGTCGAAGAAGGTGATTTTTTCGCTTTTCTCGGGCCGAACGGTGCCGGAAAGACTACGACGATTTCCATTTTGACGACGACGCTTTCGAAGACCTCGGGAGAGGTAACGATCGATGGTCACGATCTCGAGAAAGATTCATCGAGTATCCGATCGAAAGTCGGTATTATTTTCCAAAAGCCTTCAATCGATTTGAACCTAAGTGCTGAAGAAAACATTCGGTTCCACTCCATCCTCTACGGCTTATATCCGTTTTCCCCCAATTTCGCCCTTATGCCTAAGGCGTACAAAGACCGCGTCATGGAGCTTGCAGAGATTATCGGCATCAAAGACGAGATCTTCAAACCGGTCAAGAACTTCAGCGGCGGCATGAAGCGCAAGCTGGAAATTATCCGAAGCCTTATGCATAACCCTAAAATTCTCTTTCTCGATGAGCCGACGATCGGACTTGACCCCGATAGCCGCGAAAAGCTTTGGGAATATATCCAAAAAGTCAGGAAAGAAACCGGCACGACTATTTTCTTGACTACCCATTATATGGACGAAGCCGAAGGCGCCGATAAGGTATGCATCATCAACAAGGGCAAGATCGTCGCGAACGGTACACCGGATCAGGTTAAACGCGCTATTGCGGATGAGTTTGCGACCTTCAAGACGGATAACGGGAATCTCGCGAAGCTCGAAGACGAAGTTAAGCAATTCGGCTACAAGTACAAAATCAGCGGCAATTCCATAACGATCGATATCAAGGATTACGCAGACGTAAAGAAGCTGGTTAACGGAATCCAAACTCCGGTAACCGAGTTCGAAATACAGAAATCGACGCTCGAACAGGCTTACCTAAAAATTGTAAGAGAGGAAACGGAAGAAAAATAATATGACGGCATTATCAAAATCAGTTAACGCAATCGCGATAATTGCATACCGCGACATACTCAAGTTCTTTAAAGACAAGGCGCGAATCATCGCGACATTTATTTTCCCGATTATTTTCATCGGTATCATGGGAAATAGTTTCCAGGCATCGTTCGGCAGCAAGGTCGGATTCAACTATCTTGTCTTCACCTTTACCGGCGTCTTGGCACAAACGCTGTTCCAATCATCCGCATCGGGAATAATTTCGCTTATCGAAGATCGCGAAAATGATTTCAGCCAAGAGATTTTCATCTCACCCATTCCCCGTCTTACGATAATCCTCGGAAAAATCGTCGGCGAATCATCCGTGGCGTTTATCCAGGCTGTCGGCATCGTTATCTTCGGATTCCTGACGAGGATTCCATTCTCGATGAGCATGCTTATCCAAGCGATCCCGGTTTTAGCTATCGCATGTTTATTCGGGTCGGCTTTCGGAGTAATCGTCCTTGCAAATCTTTCTTCGCAACGTGCGGCTAATCAAATATTCCCCTTCATTATACTTCCCCAGTTCTTCATTTCCGGCATTTTTTCGCCGGTTAAGGATTTGCCTTTGGTACTCGATATCCTTTCGAAGATCGCTCCCCTGACCTATATCGTCGATTTGCTTCGAGGCGTTTACTATGCCGGATCGCCGGAGTATTCCGCTGTCGTCGCCCGACCGGTATGGCTCAACTTGATTGTCATTGCGGTGCTCTTCGTGGTTTTCATAACGCTTGGAACTTATCTTTTCGTAAAGAACGAGCGGAACCGCTAAGTCCTTCATCTCTGAGCATCTCGAATAGAAATTGTCCTGCATACGCGGTGTTACTGCCGAATCTATCGGTTATCCATCGCTGCATTGCAGGATATTTTGTTTTCGGGTCAAGCTTGTACAGATCGGTCAGAATTCGTTTCCCCCAGACATCGAGTGGCGTAATATCCCGGCTGCCAAGCGAAAAAACTAATATACAGTCTGCTATTTTGTCGCCGATTCCAGGTATCTTCATCAGCCTTTCTTTATTCTGGGCAGACGTGTATTCACCTTCTTCGAGTCCGATAAGATCTTCATTTACGAATGCCTCTGCAGCCGCTTTTACGTATTTCGCGCGAAAACCGATCTTCGTTTCTAAAAGCTCGTGTATGGGGACTTCGTGTAGACGTTCGGCTTTTGGGAATGTGTAGAATTCGATCCCGTCTACGGTCAGCTTCTTCCCGAATTTCGCCGAAATGAGTCGTATGCTTTGTCGTATCGCCGGGATATTTTTGACCGAAGCGAGTATGAACGAAAGTGTCGTTTGCTCGAAATCCTGGTTCAGAATCCGCAAACCGTCGTGCGTTTGCAGGGATCTTTGTATATGTTCATCGAATGCCAACTGATTGAGCATCGAATCGTAATCGAGATCGAGATGCAGCAGATTATGTACGTATTCGTAATCGTCGTGCTTAGGGTAGGTTTGCCAAAAGATATAATCACCCTCTTGCCGCAACTTAATTACTGCATCTATGGTGAAACCGTAGTACGTTCCATCGATACGATCCCAATTGAACGCCTGACCGCCTAATACCGTTTTCTCGAGATTATATCGTGGAGCGAATATGCGGTTCATTGACTATAATGATGAGAGATCTTCGATTTCCAGCTCGCGGAGGAAATATCTCGCTTCGTCGTGAACTTCCCGTATCGTTTTCGATGCGTCGATATTAAGGATTTGCGCGTTGAGGAACAGCGGATCGCTGAGAACCGGGAATGTATCGACGATATAAGATTCGTAGCGTTTGGTGATCACTTCTGGCCGATCATCGGCACGCTTGCTGAGCTGTTCTCTGGTTATGTTTGAGGGAGGCGGGTTGTATTTGAGATTGTAGATTGTTCCGTCAGGTGCGATGACCCTATCCATTACCCGGTCGAGAATCATCTCGAGCGTTGCGGAAAGGACGATAACCCATTTGATGTTATAGCCGTAATCGCGGCACAGGTCTTTCACGATATCTACTTGGGCAACGGTTCTTGGCAATCCTTCCATGACGAGGTTTACGGTCGGCGCATCGCGTTTGAGCTCTTCGAACTTAGCGGTTACAACTTCGCGAACGAACGTGTCGTCGATCAGCACGCCGTTATCTACATCGCTTTGATGCTCATGTTTCGCATGCGCTGCTATCCAATCGCGGAATAGCTGTCCCATATTGATGTGGTAATAGCGGAAATCTTCCGCGAGCATTTGCGCAAGCGTTCCCTTACCTACCCCGTTCGGGCCGATGATGATACCGATATGTTTTTCCATGTATCTGTATTGTATAGATTTGCCGATAGAAATCTAAGCGCGCATCACATCCACATTCGGAAATCGAGTATTCTTGTCTCATGGAAATCTTTGTCGGTCAAGGCATGGTAGAATGATTTGAACCGTCTTGCATGAGCCATCATTTCCGAAAAAAGCACGAGATATTCTTCGGTGAATAATTGTTCTTGCGAGTGTCTGCCGTCAAGCACTATTTCCAATAGACGCCTTCCGCCGATACCCTCGCGTAATCCGGCTTCAAATAATGATGCTGCTACTTGATGCGCCGTATAGCTACCCGTTGCGGCCGGCATGATGACTTCCCTAATTTTATTTTCGTACTGGAGCATTTCGTGAAGCAACAAACCCTTGCGATCCGCAATTTCTGAAAGTAGTAGCGCACTTGCTCGACCTACGGGCGATACTTGCCCGCCATAATGGGTATGGTAATACAGCGGAGCATGCGATTGCTCTGGCCGGCTCGATAGCTGTGCTCGTCTTCTTCGGGGACGAACCATATCGAATTCGTTCAATACAAGTTCTTGCCCATTGGCCATCAGTATTTCCCGTAAATATGCGTAGCAAAGATTTCGGGCCAGGTATGCTCGTTGCAAAACTACAAGAAACGCATCGTCGGGAGGTAGCGGTGCGAAAGCGTTACTTTCGCGAAATTCGTCTTTCGCATTCTCGAGCCTCATCAACGGAACCGGGTCTCCTGCCTGCCATGCTTGGGCCAGCATATCGTCCCGGAGCGAATGCGCAACAAATATCGGTAGTTCTACGGGAGTTCGAAGTCCTCCGCCGAATACATCATCGTTTTCGGAACGGAATTGAATATTTGAATAGATTGACATGGTTTTTACAGTTGGGTTATATGGTGATGCGCTTTCTCGTCTGCAGACATATGGCGGTACTTGTAGCCGATGGTCGCATTTGAGAGCGTCATGTACTCGTGGAGACGGCGGTATTCGGAGATATACCCTTCTTCTTGCAGCCTTCCGGTGCTGAAAAT